>JABFRV010000016.1 GCA_013140975.1 Saprospiraceae bacterium | reverse complement strand
TAATAATACCGATCTAATATATAGCGATTTTAACTTATATTATTTCTTATATTTCATCTATTTTTCTATATCTAATATTTTGAAAATCTTGACCTTAGATATGTATCTTTGGGACAAGAGCAGCGTCTAAATGTATTAAATTTGGCTTAAGTCAGGGTCAATTTTGGCATTTCGATAAGCTAAAAAGTATTTATCAAGGAATTGAGTAGCTGCATAGTCATACCAACCTGCGGATCTGGTTATTTCAGATCCCTTTGTTCCATTATATACAATATAGATTGGATTGGCAATGTTTTTGCCTTATCTGACCTGGATTTTTGTTTATTAATTGAATCTTTTAGGTCAGTACAACTTACTAGCTTTTTTACTTTACTTAAAGGCTACATGTGTAAACGTGTAAGCCTATTTGCTATTTAACAGAATTACAAAACATGAAAAACGAAATGAAATTAGTTTTACCCACAACCTTTATCAAACCAACTAATCAATTCAAATCGTATATTCTTAAAAATCGTTCATACATGAAGATCAATTTTACTTCTTTGATTTTAACTTTTTGGTTAACCATATTCAGTGTAACTGGAATTTTTTCTCAAACCAGTATTTTTCCTGAATACAAACAAAAGGTAAAAAGCTCATTAAAGAAAAATGCAGAGAGTCTAAAATTTTTAGAAAATAAAGGACAGCTTTCTAATCCCAATGTTTTATACTACTTGGGAAACAAAGATCATAGTGTTTTTATTGAACGTGATAAATTGGTTTTCGTCGAACATTATTATGAAACAATAGAACATAAATTTCTTGAAGATGAAACTCTATTAGCTGGAAAGCATACATTCACGATTGCATTCGACAATGCAAATTTAAATTCAAATATTATTGTTGAAGATGTATTCACTACTCGTTATAATTACATTATTGGTGATTCTTCACAATGGATTCAAGGAGCAAGGTCTGTAAAGGAATTAAAAATAGAAAATATATACCCCGGAATTGACTTAAGACTTTATAGTACTGAAGCTAACGAGTTAGAATTTGACTGGATTGTAAACCCGGGTGCAGATTACAATCAGATTCAATTTAAAATCTTAGGCCAGGACTCCCTTAGTTTGTCAGATCAAGGAACTTTAGATATCCATCTTCGAAAAAACTCTTTAAATTTTAAAATCCCGGAATCATACCAAGTTGGACCAACAGGAAAAATTGAAGCACAAGTTCAACTTATTCAAAATGGTAATGAATTTAAATTTCATTCCTTAACTCCATTACAATCGGATTTACCATTTATTATTGATCCAACTTTGATCTGGGGAACATGGATGGACGGAGATGGAACAGGAGGAACTTTTGACGAATATTTATATTCAATTGAATTGGATACTATTACACAGGTTCTTTATTGTGGTGGCGCAACAAATGTTAATATACCAACAGGTACTGCGCCATATGATGCCAATGGTTATTTGAATACTATCACTGGCCTTAACGGAGGAAACAATGTAAGCTATAGGGCTGCAGTCTTGTATAGCATAAGCAATACGGGTGGTGATTTAATTGACTTAACTTTATTTGGGCCAGCGACAATTTCAGCATTTAATGTTGTAAGAATTCACTCATTAAGCGTAACACCAAATAGAATTTTTGCCGGAGGTGAGACAAGTGTGGATCTTCCTTCTGCAGGAACACCATTTGACGCAACCAGAGGTGGAACGGATGGATTTGTTGCTGTTTTTAACAAGAAGCTTGATACGTTAATTTACCGTACTTATCTCGGAGGTTCAGGAAATGAAACAAACGGTGTAACTTCTCTTAGAGCAACATCTGATACTACTTATGTTTTTGGCTTGACTGCAGCAAATGATTTAGGTGCAAGTTATGAACCGGATGGTGCAGCTTATGACATCAGTCAGAATGGAGGTACAGATTTCTATATTGGAAAATTCGCTGGAGCAACAATTAATACATTGACATGGGGAACTTATATTGGCGGTGCTCAAAATGACGTCAACAATGATACTGAAATTTTACCTGATGGTAGAATCGCTTTTGCTGGTTGGGGAGCAAGTACATTAACTGAAGTTAATGGTGCTACCGGTGCTACTAATAGTACAGGTACAACAAATAATGATGCCATAATTGGAGTCCTATCCAGTAATGGACACACGATGCTTTATCTGGATGAAATAGGAGCGGCGGGAGATGATAGAATGATTGATATTGAATTCTATACAGATACTTTGTGGTACACTGGTTTTGGAGCAACTGGATATCCTGTTTCAACATCTGGGGTTTACGACAATTCCTTCAATGGAGGTAATATGGATGCGATAGTTGGTAAAGTTTACGCAGGTGGAACCACAGGATATAAATGTACTTTTTATGGAGGAAATGGTAATGTCCCTGTTGCAGGATTTACAACCAGTGATATTGGCAATGGAATTAAACAAGTTAGCAATGCTAGCACATGCGGTGGAACTGGTCAGCAGTTTATTCTTGTATGGGGAACTACAGCTGATGGAGCCACCGATGCACCAACTGTAAATTTGAACGGCGAACCTTATTTTGACAATACCCATAACGGTTCTATTGATATGTTTTTTGCCGGATTTAAAAGCAATTTAGATTCATTAATTTATGGAACGTTTGTAGGAGGTAGTAGTAATGATTATTTAGGAAATATTGGAGTACCCATTGGTGCAAATCATCTTTTCGTATTTGGCTCAAGCATTTATGTAGGAACTACAGCACATAGTAATAATGGAATATCACCAACAACGATTGGCGGAACTGCGCCGAATGGTGGATTTGACTTGACTAAGTCCAATGGAACGAACGACTCTCATATCATTTTTCAGATAGGAATTTCGTCTGTCGTTACGACAGATTTTGGAGATGCGCCGGATCGTTATGGTTTTCCATCTCATAAAATCGATTGTGAAAATTTATACATTGGTAATCTTGATTCTGAAACTGCTACCCAATATTCTCCAAATGGAGATGGTGATGATCTTAACAATATAGATGATGAAGATGGTGTTACGAATTTACCAACCATTAATCCTGGTGTACAAGATATAAATGTTACAATTCAAAATATCAATAATACTACAGGTAGATCTGCAAGACTTTTCGCCTGGATTGATATAAACGGAAATTCAAGATTTACTGTTGATGAAGTTAAGGACACTACATTAGCTACTGGATTTAATGGCAACGTAACATTTGCATTTAACGGCGTTAATATTACAGGTCAGGATTCAAATAGATTCTTAAGAGTAAGATTAACTACAAATGATCTACAGGATAATGCTACAACTGTCAACTATGATGAAAGAGCTTATCTTGCCGCATCTGATGGTGAAGTTGAAGATTATAGATATGGAGTATTTTATCTTAACTGTGCTACAAACAAAACTGAAACTTCCTGCAAAACTCAAGGCGCGATAGATACTTCTTATGCCAATTGGCTGAATATGACTTCTACTGGTGGAGGTTGTAATGGAGTTTTAACAAATAACAGCACAGGAGCACCAAGCCGATGTGGTGGAACTAAAACAGTTACGTGGACTTTTGCAGATGGTTGTACGCCACCTGATACATTAACTTGTTCTGCAACATTTACAGTATCTTCTCCTCCTGCGTTAGTACTTAATTGCCCTGCGAGTGTTACTGAAGCAGCTTGCCAGACACAAGCCTCAATCAATACAAAATATGCAACATTTCTTGCTAATATTAGTGGAAGCGGTGGATGTAGTAGTATAATTAGCAATAATAGCACAGGCAATCCAAGTGCATGTGGTGAAGTCAAGACCGTAATTTTCAAAATAAAAAGTGATTGTGGAGATTCACTCACATGCTCAAGAACATTTACAGTAACGGCTCCGGCTTCTGTCAATTTAACCTGCGGTGCAAATCAAACAGAAGCTGTATGTCAGACACAAGCTTCGATTGATTCGAAATATGCAACATGGTTAAGCGCTGCATCATTTACCGGCGGCTGCGGTGGTGTTCTAACCAACAATAGCACAGGCGCACCACTCGCATGCGGTGGCACAGCAACCGTGACATTTACAGTTACAAGTAATTGTGAAGCCATAAAAACATGTACTAAAACTTTTACAGTTACAACAGCTCCAACTGTAGTCTTAACTTGTCCAAATGATACTACAATCGCTGTATGTCAGACACAAGCTTCAATAAACGCTGCTTTTACTGCCTGGAAAAATCAAGCATCTTTCACAGGCGGATGTAACGGATCTCTTTCTACAAGTTCTGGTTCTGCTCCTCCGGCCTGTGGTGGTTCAACAACTGTTACGTTTACAGTAACAAGTACTTGTCAATCAAATGTTACATGTACAAAAACATTTACTGTAGCCAATGCTCCTGCAGTTGTTCAGAATTGTCCAACGAATACAACGGAAGCTTCGTGCCAGACACAAGCTCAGATAGATACAAAATTCACGGCTTGGAAAAATACGTATTCGTTCAGCGGTGGATGTAACGCTGTCAATACTCAAAACAATCCTTCTGCACCGAACGCATGTGGAGGTGTTGCTTCAATGACATTTACAGTTACTTCAGATTGTGAAGCTCCAAAAGTTTGTACGAGAACTTTTACAGTTACTACTGCTCCAACAGTAGTTCTAACTTGTCCTACAAATAAAACAGAAGCACAATGTTTATCTCAAGCTACTATTAATGCAAGCTATGATGCTTGGTTAGCAACAGTAAGTTTCACTGGTGGTTGCAATACAACACTCTCTAACAATAGTACAGGTGCACCGGATAAATGTGGTGGATCTAAAACAGTTACATTTACAGTAACAAGTTCTTGCCCTACTCTAACAACAACTTGCTCTGCAACTTTCACTGTTACTACTCCCGCAACTGTCGCGTTAACTTGCCCTATAAATAAAACAGAAGATACTTGCCTTACTCAAACTGAACTTAATGCTCGATTTACAACCTGGCTTAATTCTGTTTCTGCAACCGGAGGATGCAATAAAATTTTTACAAATAACAACAATGGAGCACCGGATAAATGCGGTGGAGCTAAAACTGTCACTTTTACGGTAACTTCTGATTGTGATTCTCCTAAATCATGTTCAGCAACATTTACAATGCCTAATGATTCAAAACCTGGAATCAATGGTATGTTAGATACACTCGAAGTTGATGGTGGTTGCGCAATAGGAGATGTCCCACCTCCGGCAACAACTGTAGCTGAACTTGAGGCGGACGGATTAATGATATTTGATTGCACACCTGATGCTCAATTAACAGTTACAAATACTGATGTAGGATCCGGAGCTTGCCCATTCACAACCACAAGAACATATATCATTACTGACGCTTGCGGAAATACAAATTCTACGAAACAAATTATAAATGTTCAAGATACAGTAAAACCAACGTTTACAAAGCCGGCAGACTTTCAGATGTATAAAGGAAATACCAATCCTGATTTAGCAACGTTAGTAAATTTTGATTTTAATGGCGGAAGTTCATATACTTCGCTTTGTCCAATCGTTTTTAGTGGAATTACAACAGAATTTAATTCGAGCTCGAATGTTTATAAATCGGTTGCCGGTATTGCATCAGGAACTTTTGCATATGCTACAAATCTTGATGCAGGAAAAGCTCTTACTGTTGATTCTTCTCATCAGACAGGATTTTGGCAGATTGATCTTAAAGGAGAAAAATTACCAAACTGTACAGATTTTGGAATTTATGTACAAGCATTTAAAAATGCTTCATTAAGCGCTGATACACTGAAATATCAATACAGCTTAAATGGGTCTACATGGACAACATTTGACACCAGAGTTCTTACATTAAATTCCTGGGTGCAGGATACTGCTTCAGTTCCAACTAGTATTGCAAATCCAGATAGCTTATTCTTCAGAGTTACTTATGCAGGTGGAGGAAACGGTAGCGGAAATAAATCTTTACATATTGACAACTTACAAGTAAGATCAAAAGTCTGCTGTGTGTATGAAGCGACTCCTAGCATTACTGGAAATGTAACAGACGAAGCAGATAATTGTGCATCTGGACTGTCTGCAACATTCTGTGATTCTACTGTAGTTGAACCATGCGATGGATCAACTAAGATTTATAGAATGTGGAGTCTTGAAGACAGTTGCGGAAACATTGCTGATGTTCAGACACAAATAATAACAATTAGTGACACTTCCCGTCCAACATTTACAACACCTGCAGATATAACAATTTATACAGGTTCTGCATCTATTGATACTTATAATCTCGTTCATTACAATTTTAATAGAGGACAATCATATTATCATTTAACGCCAAGATTATTTTACGGAATAAATTCAAAAGTTGACACAATAAATTCAAATAAGTTTAAAACTGATACAGGAACAATAACAGGCAATCTTGCTTTTATCAATGATACAATTGCAGGAAAATCATTGCGTGTTGACTCTTCCAATAATGGAGGAAATTGGACTTTTATTATTACTGGTTCTAATTTGCCAATAGTATCAGATTTTGAAGTATATCTTCAAACAAAGATGTACAATCTAGGCAGTGCTGATACAGTACATTATCAATACAGTCTTGATAGTATTAACTTTTTTACATTTAAATCAGTCCCTTTAATTTACAAAGATTGGAAACAAGACACAGGAAAGATTCCAATCAACATTGGTGTCAATAAATTATTCGTGAGATTTACTTATTCTGGTGACACTGGTGCTTATCCTAAAATTCTCATGATTGACAATTTCCAATTAAGAGGAATTGTGAATTTTGATTCATGTGGATTCAACGCCTCACCGGATGTTACCGGTTGGCCAACAGATATACTTGATAATTGTGACATGTACCCTGCCTTAAAATACGAAGACATTGTTACTGTTGGGGATTGCCCGCATGATTTAGAAATAATGCGAAAATGGTCAGTAACAGATGATTGCAACAATAAGAAAGAAGAAACACAAATGATTATGGTAAAAGATACCACTAAACCAATAATCATATGTCCTGAAAATGTAACTCTTACTTGCGGCGATCCTACCGGACCTGATTCAACAGGCTACGCAACTGCAACAGACGGTTGCGATACTGGTGTCGTAATTACATATACTGATGTAGTTATTCCAGGTGCGTGTGATGGAGAATTTACAATTGAAAGGACCTGGAAAGCAACTGACGATTGTGATAATATGGCAACCTGTCTACAAATTATTGAAGTGGAGGCTGAATTAGCGACATTAACCTGCCCGCCAAATCAGACAGAAGCAGTATGTCAGACGCAAGGAACAATTAATTCAAAGTTTGATACATGGAAAAATAGCGTGACTTTTACAGGTGGTTGTGATCCGGTTCTTACTATTGGTCCGGGAACAGCTCCGGATAAATGTGGTGGCGCAACAACAGTTACATTCACTGTAACAAGCGGATGTGGAAATTCAACTTGTAGTGCAACATTTACTGTAACAAATGTACCTCCTGTTGTTATTACCTGTCCAACAAATGCAACTGAAGCAATTTGTCAATCTCAAACAGATATAAATACTAAATTCAATACTTGGAAAACTTCTGCATCATTTACAGGTGGCTGTAATGGAGTTATTACCAATAGCGGAGGAACTGCACCAAATAGATGTGGTGGATCAGAGACAGTTACATTTACTGTAACTTCTGATTGCGAAGGTCCAAAAACTTGTAATGCAACTTTTACAGTTGCTACTGCACCGGCTGTATTAATAACTTGTCCTGCGAATGTAACGGAAGCTGTTTGTCAATCTCAAACAGATATAAATACTAAATTCAATACCTGGAAAACTACCGCAAGTTTCACAGGAGGTTGTAATGGAATTATTACGAATAGCGGTGGAACTGCACCTAACAGATGCGGAGGTTCAGAAACGGTAACATTTACTGTAACATCAGATTGTGATAGTCCAAAAACTTGTACTGCAACTTTTACAGTTACAACTGCACCGGTTGTAGTAATAACTTGTCCAGCAAATGTAACTGAAGCAATTTGTCAAACGCAAGCTGCAATAGATTCAAAGTTTGCTACTTGGAAAACTACTGCAAGTTTTACAGGTGGCTGCAATGGAGTACTTACCAATAGTAATGGCACTGCACCTTCAAGATGCGGTGGCGCGACAACAGTAACATTTACTGTTACATCTGATTGCGAAGCAATTAAAACATGTAATGCTACATTCACAGTTACTACTGCCCCTGCAGTTGTACTAACTTGTCCAACCGCAAAAACAGAAACTGCTTGTCAGACACAAGCTGCAATTGATGCTTCATATGCAGCCTGGAAAAACACAGCTTCATTTACTGGAGGCTGCAATGGTGTAATTACAGATAATATGCCTTCCGCTCCAAACCGATGTGGTGGTACTGCAACAGTAACATTTACTGTAACTTCAGATTGTGATTCACCTAAAAATTGCAATGCTACATTTACTGTAACTAACGCACCTGCAGTAGTTATTACTTGTCCTGCAAATGTTACTGAAGCTTCTTGTCAGACTCAAGCTACAATTAATTCCAAATTCAATACCTGGAAAAATACTGCATCATTTACAGGTGGTTGCAATGGCGTTCTTAGTAACAATGGAAGCACAGCACCAAATTCATGCGGAGGCACTGCGACAGTAACTTTTACTGTAACTTCAGATTGCGAAGCACCTAAAACTTGTAATGCAACATTCACAGTTACAACTGCCCCAGCTGTTGTTTTAACCTGCCCAACGAATGTTACAGAAGTCGCTTGTCAAGATCAAGCAACAATTGATTCTAAATTTAATACCTGGAAAAATACCGCAACATTTACCGGTGGTTGTGGCGGAGTTCTTACCAATAACGGAAGTTCAGCACCAACTGCTTGCGGTGGCGCTGTTACAGTGACTTTTACTGTTACAAGTAATTGCGAACCTATAGTGAATTGCAATGCTACATTCACAGTTGATCCTGCTCCGCCAGTTGTTCTTAATTGCCCAGCTAATCAAGTAGAAGCAGTTTGTCAGGATCAATCGGTAATCGATTCGAAATTTAATACATGGAAAAATTCTGCAACATTTACTGGAGGATGTAACGGTGTCTTAACAAATAGCGGTGGAAATCCTCCGACTAAATGTGGAGATGTAGTTTCTGTTACTTATACGGTTAGTAGCAGTTGCGAAGGCTTTGTAAATTGCACTGCAACATTCACAGTACTTACTGCACCGAGTGTTAATCTTACATGCCCTGCCAATGTTACAGAAGCCGTTTGTCAAACACAAGCACAAATTGATTCTAAATTTAACACCTGGAAAAATACTGCATCATTTACCGGCGGATGTAACGGCGTTCTTACAAATAGTGGAAACGCTGCTCCTAACAGATGTGGAGGTTCGGCTACAATGACATTCACAGTAACTTCAGATTGCGAACCAAATGTAACATGCTCTGCTACTTTCGAAGTAACTGCAGCACCTACTGTTACAATAAATTGTCCTGTTAACTTAATCGAAGGACCATGTCAAACTCAAGCCGAGATAAATACAAAATTTGACAATTGGAAGAATACTGCATCGTTCAGCGGTGGTTGTAATGGTGTACTTTCAAATAGTGGTGGCACTGCACCTGACCATTGTGGAGGAAGTACCTCAGTAACTTTTACAGTAACTTCAGATTGCGAAGGACCTAAAACATGTACTGCAACATATGAAGTAACAGATGCTCCGGATGTCATCTTAACATGTCCGGTAAATCAAACTGAAGTAACATGTCAGGATCAAGCTACAATCAATTCTAAATTTGATACGTGGAAAAATGCGGCAACATTTAGCGGAGGTTGCAATGGAACTTTAACCAATAGTAGTGGTACTGCACCAAGTAAATGTGGAGGCTCCACAACTTTAACTTTTACTGTTACATCTGATTGCGAAGCTCCAGTTACCTGTTCTGCAACATTTACAGTTGATCCTGCTCCCGCAGTTGTTTTAACTTGTCCCGCGAATGTTACTGAAGCAGAGTGTCAGACACAAGCACAAATTGATTCTAAATTTGCAACTTGGAAAACTACTGCTTCGTTTAGCGGAGGCTGCAATAGTGTTTTAACAAATAGCAATACTGCAGCACCCCCAGCTTGTGGTGGTTCGGCAACAGTTACTTTCACAGTTACGTCTGATTGCGAAGCTCCTAAAACTTGTACTGCAACATTTACTGTAACAAATGCGCCTGTAGTTACTGTTACATGTCCTAATAATGTAACTGAAGCAGCTTGTCAAACACAGTCTGATATTGATTCCAAATTCAATGCATGGATTGGTTCATTTATGTTTACCGGAGGTTGTAATCCTTCGTTATCCAATAATGCAGGTGCAGCACCAAATAGATGTGGTGGTTCAGCTACAGTAACATTTACTGTATCCTCAGATTGCGAAGCTCCTAAAACTTGTAATGCAACATTTACAGTAACGAATGCTCCTGCAGTTGTTTTAACTTGTCCTGCGAATGTTACTGAAGCCGCTTGTCAGACACAAGCACAAATTGATTCTAAATTTAATACATGGAAAAACACAGCTTCATTTAGCGGCGGCTGCAATGGCGTTCTTACAAATAATGGCACAACTCCTCCTAATGCTTGCGGAGGAACTGCAACTGTTACTTTTACTGTGACTTCAGATTGTGAAGCACCAAAAACTTGTGTTGCAACATTTATGGTTACCAATGCTCCTCCAGTTGTTTTAACTTGTCCTACGAATGTTACTGAAGCAGCTTGTCAAACTCAAACTACAATTGATTCTAAATTTGCAACTTGGAAAAATACTGCTTCCTTTACAGGTGGATGTAATGGTGTTCTTACGAATAATAGTACAACTGCACCAAATGCCTGTGGTGGCGCTGCTACAGTTACATTTACTGTAACATCTGATTGCGAAGCTCCTAAAACTTGTAATGCAACTTTTACAGTTACAAATGCTCCGGCTGTTGTTCTTACTTGTCCAATAAGTGTTACGGAAGCAGCTTGTCAAACACAAACTACAATTGATTCTAAATTTGCAACATGGATAGGCACTGCATCATTTAGTGGTGGCTGCAACAGTGTACTTACAAATAATTCCGGCGCTGCGCCTAATGCTTGTGGCGGAGCTTCTTCAGTTACATTTACAGTTACTTCAACTTGTGAAGCCCCTAAAACTTGTAATGCAACTTTTACAGTTACTGCTGCTCCAATTGTTGCACTAACTTGTCCAGTTAATTTAATTGAAGCACCATGTCAAATACAGGCAGATATTGATTCTAAATTTGCAACATGGAAAAATACTGCTTCATTTACCGGTGGTTGCAATGGAGTTTTAACCAACAGTGGCGGAACTGCTCCTTCTTTCTGCGGTGGATCTACTTCTGTCACATTTACAGTTACTTCAACTTGCGAAACACCTGTTACTTGCTCTGCAACATTTACAGTTGATCCTGCTCCTCCAGTTGCGATAACTTGTCCTAATAATGTAACTGAAGCAGCTTGTCAAACACAAGCAGATATTGATTCCAAATTTGCTACATGGAAAACTACTGCAAGTTTTACAGGTGGCTGCAATGGCGTTTTATCGAATAGCAACCAAGCTGCACCACCAAGATGTGGTGGTTCTTCAACAGTAACATTTACTGTTACTTCTTCTTGCGAAGGACCAGTAACTTGTAATGCAACATTTACAGTTACAAATGCTCCGGCAGTGATTTTAACATGCCCTATTAATGTTACTGAGCCAGCCTGTCAAACACAATCTGCTATTGATGCTGCATTTAATACATGGAAAAATACTGCAACATTTAGCGGAGGTTGTAATGGTATTTTAACAAATAGCAATACTGCAGCACCATCAAGATGTGGTGGTTCTGCAACTGTAACTTTTACGGTTACTTCTGATTGCGAATCACCTGTTACCTGTTCTGCAACATTTACAGTCACAAATGCTCCGGCAGTTGCTATAACATGTCCTGCCAATGTTACCGAAGCTGCTTGTCAAACACAAGCTGATATTGATTCCAAATTTGCTACATGGAAAACAACTGCAAGTTTTACAGGTGGTTGTAATGGTGTTTTATCGAATAGTAACCAAGCTGCTCCGTCAAGATGTGGTGGTTCTGCAACGGTTACATTTACTGTAACTTCTGACTGCGAAGGACCAAAAACTTGTACTGCAACTTTTACAGTTGATCCTACTCCTGCAGTTGTTTTAACCTGTCCTGTCAATGTTACCGAAGCTGCTTGTCAAACGCAAGCTGATATTGATTCCAAATTTGCAACATGGAAAACTACTGCAAGTTTTACAGGTGGTTGTAATGGTGTTTTATCGAATAGTAATCAAGCTGCACCATCAAGATGTGGTGGTTCTGCAACGGTTACATTTACCGTAACTTCAGACTGCGAAGGACCAAAAACTTGTACTGCAACATTTACAGTAACGAATGCGCCTCCGGTAGTCATTATCTGTCCTGCTAATGTTACTGAAGCCATTTGTCAAACGCAAGCTCAAATCGATACAAAATTTAATACTTGGAAAAATACTGCATCATTTACAGGTGGATGCAATGGTGTTCCTTCAAATAATGGAACAACTCCTCCGAATGCTTGTGGTGGCACCGCTACAGTTACTTTCACAGTTACTTCGGATTGCGATTCCCCAAAAAATTGTACTGCTACATTTACAGTAACAAATGCGCCTCCGGTAGTAATTACCTGTCCTGCTAATGTTACTGAAGTCGCTTGTCAAACGCAAACTTCAATTGATTCCAAATTTAATACTTGGAAAAATACTGCATCATTTACAGGTGGATGCAATGGTGTTCCTTCTAATAATGGAACAACTCCTCCGAATGCTTGTGGTGGTGTAGCAACCGTAACATTCACCGTTACTTCCGATTGCGAAGCTCCTAAAACTTGTAATGCAACATTTACAGTTACAAATGCTCCGGCAGTTGTTCTTAACTGTCCTGCTAATGTAACTGAAGCAGCTTGTCAAACACAAGCTGATATTAATTCTAAATTTAATACCTGGAAAACAACTGCTACTTTTTCAGGCGGTTGTAATAGTGTATTATCTAATAGCAATGAAGCTGCTCCTGACAGATGTGGAGGTTCGGCTACTGTTACATTTACAGTAACTTCCTATTGCGAAGCACCGAAAACTTGTAATGCGACATTTACAGTAACAAATGCTCCTGTTGTTGTTCTTAACTGTCCTGCTAATGCAACCGAAGCAGCTTGCCAAGCACAAGCTGATATTAATTCTAAATTTAATACTTGGAAAACAACTGCTACTTTTTCAGGCGGTTGTAATAGCGTATTATCTAATAGCAATGAGGCTGCTCCTAACAGATGTGGAGGTTCGACTACTGTTACATTTACAGTAACTTCCGATTGTGAAGCTCCTAAAACTTGTACTGCAACATTTACAGTTGATCCGGCCCCGGCTGTTGTTATTAATTGCCCTACCAATGCAACTGAAGCAGCTTGTCAAACACAAGCTAATATTAATTCAAAATTTAATACCTGGAAAACAACTGCTAGTTTTACTGGTGGTTGTAATGGTGCCTTATCTAATAGTGGAGGAACAGCTCCTAACGCTTGTGGTGGTGTAGAAACAGTAACATTCACTGTTACTTCTTCTTGCGAAGGACCAGTAACTTGTAATGCAACATTTACTGTTACAAATGCTCCGGCAGTGATTTTAACCTGTCCTATTAATGTTACTGAGCCAGCCTGTCAAACCCAATCTGCTATTGATGCTGCATTTAATACATGGAAAAATACTGCAACATTTAGCGGCGGCTGTAATGGTATTTTAACAAATAGCAATACTGCAGCACCATCAAGATGTGGTGGTTCGGCAACTGTAACTTTTACGGTTACTTCTGATTGTGAATCACCCGTTACCTGTTCTGCAACATTTACAGTTGATCCGGCTCCAGCAGTTGTTTTAACTTGTCCTGCCAATGTTACTGAAGCAGCTTGTCAAACACAAGCTGATATTGATTCCAAATTTGCTACATGGAAAACAACTGCAAGTTTTACAGGTGGGTGTAATGGCGTTTTATCGAATAGCAATCAAGCTGCACCATCAAGATGTGGTGGCTCTGCAACGGTTACATTTACGGTAACTTCCGATTGTGAAGGACCAAAAACTTGCACTTCTACTTTTACGGTTGATCCTGCTCCGACAGTTGCTATAACATGTCCTACCAATGCAACTGAAGCAGCTTGTCAAACGCAAGCTGATATTGATTCCAAATTTGCTACATGGAAAACAACTGCAAGTTTTACAGGTGGGTGTAACAGTGTTCTTACAAATAACGGAACAACTCCTCCGAATGCTTGTGGTGGTGTTGCTACTGTTACATTTACTGTTACTTCTGATTGTGAAGGACCAAAAACTTGTTCTGCTTCATTTACAGTTGATCCTGCTCCTCCGGTTGCAATTACTTGCCCTGCAAATATTGTTGAACCTCAATGTCAATTACAATCTGCAATTGATGACTCGTTCGGTGCTTGGAAAGCAACTGTATCTTTTACGGGAGGATGTAATGGTGTACTTTCCGACAATGGCACGTCTCCTCCTAATGCCTGCGGAGGTGTTGCAACAGTTACATTTACTGTAACTTCTGATTGCGAAGCACCTAAAACTTGTATGGCAACTTTTACGGTTGATCCGGCTCCAGCTGTTGTTATTACTTGTCCTGCAAATGTTACTGAAATTGCTTGTCAATCTCAATCTGTCATAGATACTAAATTTAATAATTGGAAAAACACAGCTTTATTTACTGGTGGTTGTAATGGCGTTCTTTCAAATAATGGAACAACTCCTCCGAATGCTTGTGGTGGTGTCGCATCCGTAACATTTACTGTTACTTCTGATTGTGAAGCACCGAAAACTTGTAATGCAACTTTTACAGTTACAAATGCTCCACCAGTTGTAATTACTTGCCCAGCAAATGTTACTGAAATTGCTTGTCAAGCTCAATCAGTCATTGATACTAAATTTAATAATTGGAAAAACACAGCTTTATTTACTGGTGGTTGTAATGGCGTTCTTTCAAATAATGGAACAACTCCTCCAAATGCTTGTGGTGGTATTGCTACTGTAACATATACTGTTACTTCTGATTGTGAAGCTCCTAAAACTTGTAATGCAACTTTTACAGTTACTGCTGCTCCACCTGTTGTTATTAATTGTCCTGCTAATGTTACTGAAGTTGCATGTCAATCTCAATCTGTTATTGATTCTAAATTTGCAACTTGGAAAACTACTGCTTCATTTACTGGAGGTTGTAATGGTGTTCTTACGAATAATGGTACAACTCCTCCTAATGCTTGTGGTGGTGTTGCGACTGTAACATTCACTCTAACTTCCGATTGTGAAGCACCGAAAACTTGTAATGCAACTTTTACAGTTACTGCCGCTCCGCCTGTTGTTATTACTTGTCCTGCCAATGTAACCGAAGCAGCTTGTCAGTTACAATCTGTTATTAATTCCAAATTTGATACATGGAAAACTACTGCCTCATTTACTGGTGGTTGTAATGGTATCCTTACTAATAGTGGAGGAACAGCGCCTAATGCTTGTGGTGGCGCAACTACAGTTACTTTCACAGTTACTTCTGATTGCGGAACTCCAGTAACTTGTTCCGCCACTTTTACTGTAGCCCCTGCACCTGTTGTAGTCCTTACTTGCCCTGCTAATGTTACTGAAGCTGCTTGTCAATCTCAATCTACTATTGATTCTAAATTTGCAACTTGGAAAACAACAGCTTCCTTTACTGGTGGTTGTAATGGTGCTCTAACTAACAGTGGTGGTACAGCTCCTAATGCTTGTGGTGGCGCGTCAACAGTTACTTTCACTGTAAACTCTGATTGCGAAGGTCCAGTCACTTGTAATGCGACATTTACAGTTGATCCTGCTCCGCCTGTAGCTATAACTTGTCCTGCTAATGTTACTGAAGCTGCTTGTCAGTCACAATCTGTTATTGATTCCAAATTTGCAACTTGGAAAACTACTGCTTCCTTTAGCGGTGGCTGCAATGGTGTTTTAACAAATAGCAATACTGCAGCTCCGCCTGCTTGTGGTGGTTCAGCAACTGTTACTTTTACAGTTACTTCTGATTGTGATTCTCCTAAGAATTGTACTGCAACATTTACAGTCACTAATGCACCACCGGTTGTAATTACTTGCCCAACAAATGTTACTGAAGTTGCTTGTCAATCTCAATCAACTATTGATTCTAAATTTAATACTTGGAAAAATACGGCATCGTTTACAGGTGGTTGTAATTCTGTTCTAACGAATAGTAATGGTGCTGCTCCTAATGCTTGTGGTGGCGCAACCGCCGTTACTTTCACAGTCACTTCTGATTGCGCAGCACCGATTACCTGTTCTGCAACATTTACTGTTGCTCCTGCGCCGGTGGTTTCAATTACTTGCCCATCAAATGTTACTGAAGTCGCTTGTCAATCTCAATCAATCATTGATTCTAAATTTAATACCTGGAAAAATACAGCTTCTTTCACAGGTGGTTGCAATGGTGTTCTTACGAATAATGGAACAACTCCTCCTAATGCTTGTGGTGGCGTTGCTACTGTAACATTCACTGTTACCTCTGATTGTGAAGGACCTAAAATTTGTATGGCAACATTTACGGTTGATCCGGCTCCAGCAGTTGTGATTAACTGTCCTGCTAATGTTACTGAAGTTGCTTGTCAATCTCAATCTGTTATTGATTCTAAATTTAATACATGGAAAAATACGGCCTCTTTCACAGGTGGTTGCAATGGTGTTCTTACGAATAATGGAACAACTCCTCCTAATGCTTGTGGTGGTGTAGCTACTGTAACATTCACCGTTACTTCTGATTGTGAAGCACCGAAAACTTGTAATGCAACTTTTACAGTTACTGCTGCTCCACCTGTTGTTATTAATTGTCCTGCTAATCTTACTGAAGTTGCATGTCAATCTCAATCTGTTATTGATTCTAAATTTGCAACCTGGAAAACTACTGCTTCCTTTACCGGTGGTTGTAATGGTGTTTTATCTAACGATAATGTAACTGCTCCTAATGCTTGTGGTGGTGCATCTACAGTTACATTCACTGTAACCTCTGATTGTGAAGCTCCTAAAACTTGTACTGCTACATTTACTGTTGCACCTGCACCTGCAGTTGTCCTAAATTGCCCTGCAAATGTTACAGAAGCAGCATGTCAAACGCAAACAGCTATTGATTCGAAATTTGCAACTTGGAAAACTACTGCTTCCTTTTCTGGAGGTTGCAATGGTGTTCTTACGAATAATGGTACAACTCCTCCTAATGCTTGTGGTGGTGTCGCTACTGTAACATTCACCGTAACTTCCGATTGTGAAGCACCGAAAACTTGTAATGCAACTTTTACAGTTACTGCCGCTCCGCCTGTTGTTATTACTTGTCCTGCCAATGTAACCGAAGCAGCTTGTCAGTTACAATCTGTTATTAATTCCAAATTTGATACATGGAAAACTACTGCCTCATTTACTGGTGGTTGTAATGGCATCCTTACTAATAGTGGAGGAACAGCTCCTAATGCTTGTGGTGGCGCAACTACAGTTACTTTCACAGTTACTTCTGATTGCGGAACTCCAGTAACTTGTTCCGCCACTTTTACAGTAGCCCCTGCTCCTGTTGTAGTCCTTACTTGCCCTGCTAATGTTACTGAAGCTGCTTGTCAATCTCAATCTGCTATTGATTCTAAATTTGCAACGTGGAAAACTACAGCTTCCTTTACTGGTGGCTGTAATGGTGTCTTAACAAATAGTGGAGGAACAGCTCCTAATGCTTGTGGTGGTGCAACTACTGTTACATTTACAGTTACTTCGGATTGCGAAGGTCCAGTCACTTGTAATGCGACATTTACAGTTGATCCAGCTCCTCCTGTAGCTATAACTTGTCCTGCTAATGTTACTGAAGCAGCTTGTCAATCTCAATCTGTTATTGATTCTAAATTTGCAACTTGGAAAACTACTGCTTCCTTTACAGGTGGTTGTAATGGTGTCTTAACTAACAGTGGTGGTACAGCTCCTAATGCTTGCGGTGGCACGTCTACAGTTACTTTCACTGTAACTTCTGATTGCGTAGCTCCGGTTACTTGTTCTGCTACTTTCACTGTTGATCCTGCTCCTGCAGTTTCTATTACTTGTCCGAACAATGTTACTGAAGTTGCTTGCCAATCTCAATCAACTATTGATTCTAAATTTAATACATGGAAAAATACGGCATCGTTTACAGGTGGTTGTAATTCTGTTCTTACGAATAGTGGCGGTACTGCTCCTAATGCTTGCGGTGGTGCATCTACCGTTACATTCACTGTTACTTCTGATTGCGCAGCACCGATTACTTGTTCTGCAACATTTACAGTAGATCCTGCTCCAGCAGTTTCAATTACTTGCCCATCAAATGTTACTGAAGTCGCTTGTCAATCTCAATCAATCATCGATTCTAAATTTAATACCTGGAAAAATACGGCCTCTTTCACAGGTGGTTGCAATGGTGTTCTTACGAATAATGGAACAACTCCTCCTAATGCTTGTGGTGGTGTAGCAACTGTAACATTCACCGTTACTTCTGATTGTGCAGCACCTGTTACGTGTTCTGCTTCCTTTACTGTTAATCCTGCTCCGGTTGTTGTAATTAATTGTCCTGCTAATGTTATTGAAGTTGCTTGTCAATCTCAAACTGATATTAATTCTAAATTTAATACTTGGAAAAATACGGCCTCTTTCACAGGTGGTTGCAATGGTGTTCTTACAAATAATGGTACAACTAATCCTAATGCTTGTGGTGGTGTAACAACCGTAACATTCACCGTTACTTCTGATTGTGAAGCACCGAAAACTTGTAATGCAACTTTTACAGTTACTGCTGCTCCACCTGTTGTTATTAATTGTCCTGCTAATGTTACTGAAGTTGCATGTCAATCTCAATCTGTTATTGATTCTAAATTTGCAACATGGAAAACTACAGCTTCCTTTTCTGGTGGTTGTAATGGTGTTTTATCTAACGATAATGTAACTGCTCCAAATGCTTGTGGTGGTGCATCTACCGTTACATTCACTGTAACCTCTGATTGTGAAGCTCCTAAAACTTGTACTGCTACATTTACTGTTGCACCTGCACCTGCAGTTGTCCTAAACTGCCCTGCAAATGTTACAGAAGCTGCTTGTCAAATGCAATCAACTATTGACTCCAAGTTTACTACATGGAAAAACACAGTTACATTTAGCGGAGGTTGCAATGCTACAATAACGAATAGCAATGGTTCAGCTCCTGATAGATGCGGAGGTGCAACCAGCATAACTTATACAGTAAATTCAGATTGTGAATCTCCTAAAAATTGTACCGCTACCTTTACAGTAGATCCTGCTCCTCAGGTAGTAATTAGTTGTCCAAGCAATGTAACTGAAGCTGCTTGTCAAACACAATCTGCAATTGATACTAAATTTACTGCTTGGAAAAATACAGCTTCCTTTACCGGTGGCTGCAATGGTATTTTATCAAATAGTGGTGGAACTGCACCATCATATTGCGGTGGAACTACTGCGGTAACATTTACAGTAACTTCAGATTGCGCTGCACCATTCAGTTGTACTTCAAACTTTACAGTAGATGCAGCTCCTTCAGTAAATATTATTTGTCCTACAAATATTATCGAAGCTGAATGTCAAACACAAACAGCAATTGATTCAAAATTTGCAACTTGGAAAACTACCGCTTCATTTACAGGCGGTTGTTCAGGAACAATTTCAAATAGTGGAGGAACAGCACCAGATAAATGTGGTGGATCAGCAACTGTTACATTTACCGTAACTTCAGATTGTGAATCTCCTGTAACTTGCTCTGCTACATTTACTGTTAATCCAGCGCCTCCAGTTGTACTTAATTGTCCTGCAAATGTAAATCAAGCTGCGTGTCAATCTCAATCAGCTATAGATGCTGCATTTACTACTTGGAAAAATACATTTAGTTATACAGGTGGCTGCAATGGAGTTACAACAAATAGTGGTGGAACTGCTCCAGACAAATGCGGTGGTTCAACAACTGTTACGTTTACTGTAACTTCAGATTGTGAATCTCCAAAAACTTGTACAGCAACATTTACAGTTGATCCGGCTCCTCCGGTTAGCACCACTTGTCCATCTAATGTTTCAGAAATTGCTTGTCAAACACAAGCAACGATTGATTCTAAATTCAGTGCATGGAAAGCTCTTGCAACATTCACTGGTGGTTGTAATGGAACGATAACGAATAGTGGAGGAACAGCTCCAAATGCTTGTGGTGGTTCAACAACTGTTACATTTACTGTAACTTCAGATTGCGAATCTCCAAAAACTTGTACAGCGACATTTACAGTTGATCCGGCTCCTGCTGTTTCTGTAACATGTCCTGTTAATAAAACCGAAGTTGCTTGTCAATCTCAATCCGTTATTGATGCATCTTTTACCGCTTGGAAAAACACTTTCACATTTACAGGAGGATGCAATGGTGTTAAAACAGACAATGGCACCGCGGCACCTAATGCTTGTGGTGGATCTGTAACCGTTACATTTACTGTAACTTCAGATTGCGAAGCAATAAAAACTTGTACAGCAATTTTCAGTGTCGATCCAGCTCCGGTTGTAAATCTGACTTGTCCAGCTAATGTAACAGAAATTGCATGTCAGACACAGGCAACTATAGACTCTAAGTTCGCTACATGGAAAAATACGGCTTCATTTAGCGGAGGATGCAATGGTGTTCTTACGAATAATGGAACTGCTGCTCCAAATGCTTGTGGTGGAACTGCTTCTGTAACATTCACAGTAACATCTGATTGTGAATCTCCAAAAACTTGTACTGCAACATTCACAGTTAATCCTGCACCTGCAGTAGTTTTAAATTGCCCGGCTAATGTAACTGAAGTTGCATGTCAAACGCAAACTACAATTGATTCTAAATTCACGACATGGAAAAATACAGCTTCATTCTCTGGCGGTTGCAATCCTATTCTTACCAATAATGGAGTTGCAGCCCCTTCTGCTTGTGGTGGTGTCGCTACAATGACATTTACTGTTACTTCTGATTGCGGAGCTCCGGTTTCTTGTACAGCAATATTTACTGTAACAGCTGCTCCGGTTGTTGTATTAAATTGTCCTGCTAATGTTACAGAAGCTGCTTGTCAAACACAATCTGTAATTGATTCAAAATTTGCTACCTGGAAAAACACAGCTACATTCAGTGGCGGATGCAATTCAGTATTTAGCAACAGCGGAGGCACAGCTCCTTCATTCTGTGGCGGCGTTACAAATGTTACTTATACAGTAGCTTCTGATTGCGAATCAAATAAAACTTGTACTTCATCTTTCACTGTTACTACAGCTCCATCAGTTATAATCAATTGTCCAGCAAATAAAACTGAGGTATCATGTCAAACACAGACAGCCATTGATGCTTCTTTTGCAAGTTGGAAAAATTCAGCAACATTCTCTGGAGGCTGCAATGGAAGTCTTTCCAATAGTGGCGGAACTGCTCCTTCTTTCTGTGGCGGTTCTACAACAATTACATTCACTGTAACGAGTGATTGCGAAGGAATAAAAACTTGTACATCTACATTCACTGTTGATGGACCTCCGGCTGTAAATCTAACTTGTCCATCAGCTGTTACAGAAGTTGCTTGCCAGACACAAGCAGCAATCGATTCTAAATTTGCAACATGGAAAACTACTGCTTCCTTTACAGGAGGTTGCAATGGAAGTCTTTCAAATAGTGGCGGAACTGCTCCTTCATTCTGTGGCGGTTCTTCAACTGTTACATTCACAGTAAATTCATCCTGTGAATCTCCAAAAACTTGCAACGCAACATTCACTGTAGCACAAGCTCCTGCAGTTGCATTAAATTGTCCGGCAAATGTTACAGAAGCAGCCTGTCAAACGCAAGCTGCAATAGATGCTGCATTTACGAGTTGGAAAAATACTGCTTCTTTCTCCGGAGGTTGTAACGGGACTCTTTCGAATAGTGGTGGAACTGCTCCTTCTTTCTGTGGCGGATCAACAACTGTCACATTTACTGTAAATTCATCATGTGAATCTCCGAAAATTTGCTCTGCTACATTTAGTGTTACTACAGCTCCAACAGTGACAATAACATGTCCTGTAAATACTACAGAAGCTTCATGTCAAACACAAGCAACAATTGATTCTAAATTCACAACTTGGAAAAATACTGCTTCATTCACTGGCGGATGCAATGGTTCTCTTACAAATAATGGAAATACCGCTCCAAATGCTTGCGGCGGATCCACTACAGTAACATTTACAGTAAATTCTGCGTGTGAAGGACCAAAAACTTGTAACGCAACTTTCACAGTTACAAATGCTCCTCTTGTAAGTATAACTTGTCCTGCCAATATCACAGAAGCAGCTTGCCAAACTCAATCTACTATTGATTCCAAATTCACAACATGGAAAAATCTTGCAACATTTAGTGGAGGATGCAATGGTGTTCTTATAAATAATGGAACAACTGCTCCTAATGCATGTGGTGGTTCAGCTACGGTAACATTTACCGTTACAAGTGATTGTGAATCTGCTAAAACTTGTAATGCTAGCTTTACTGTTTCAACTGCTCCTTCGGTTGTTTTAACCTGCCCGACTAATAAAACTGAAATTGCATGTCAGTCTCAAGCTGCTATTGATGCAGCATTTGCCGCATGGAAAAATACATTTACTTTCACTGGTGGCTGCAATGGTGTTAAAAGTGATAATGGAACAACTACCCCTAATGCATGTGGTGGTTCAGCTACTGTAACATTTACCGTTTCGAGTGATTGTGAATCAGCCAAAACATGTACATCAACATTTACTGTTGATAATGCACCTACACTAACCTTAAATTGTCCTGTTGCGAAAACAGAAGCTGCTTGTCAATCACAAGCTGCAATAAATACATCTTTTTCAGCCTGGGTGAATACTTTCAATTTTACAGGAGGATGTAATGGTGTTGCATCGAATAATGGAACTCAGGCTCCATCTTTCTGCGGAGGTGCATCTACAGTAACATTTACTGTTACAACCACATGTTCAAATCTTACAACTTGTTCTTCAACATTCACTGTCAATTCCGCTCCTGCTGTTGTAATTAATTGTCCTGTTGCGAAAACAGAGGCTGCTTGTCAGACTCAAGCTGCAATTAATGCTTCATTTAATACCTGGAAAAATACTGCATCATTTTCAGGCGGCTGTAATGGTAATTTAACGAATAGTGGAGGCACTGCTCCTTCTTTCTGTGGTGGCTCTACTACGCTTACATTCACCGTAACAAGTGATTGCGAAACCCCAAAACAATGCAATGCAACATTTACTGTTACTACAGCTCCAACAGTAGTATTAAATTGTCCAGTTACAGTGACCGAAGCAGCATGTCAAACGCAGTCTGCAATTGATACGAAATTTAATACATGGAAAAATACTGCTTCTTTCTCCGGTGGTTGCAATGCTACATTATCTAACAGTGGCGGAACTGCACCTTCATTCTGTGGTGGTTCCACGTCTGTAACATTTACAGTAATAAACGATTGTTCAACTCCTACAAATTGTGTTGCTACATTTAATGTTACATCAGCTCCACTTGTTACGATTAATTGTCCGACAAATGCTGTCGAAACTTCTTGTCAAACACAATCAGCAATTGATTCCAAATTTAATACTTGGAAAAATTCTGCTTCATTTACAGGTGGATGTAATGGTGTTTTATCCATTAGCAGCGGAAATGCTCCTGATGCATGTGGAGGATCAATAACTCTTACATTTACAGTAACAAGTGATTGCGAAGCAACAAAAACATGTACATCGACATTTACTGTCAATGATTCACCAGACATTAGTGTAATTTGTCCATTAGCACAAACTGAAGTTGCTTGTCAAACACAATCATCAATTGATACAAAATATGCTGCATGGTTAAATACCTTAATTGTGACTGGAGGTTGTAATACATCAAATAGCAATAATTCAACAGGTGCTCCTAATTTCTGTGGCGGCACAGCAACTGTTACATTTACTGTTAATAGCAGTTGCGAAAGTCCTAAGACTTGTACATCTTCATTTACTGTCAATAATGCGCCGGCTGTTGTTCTTAATTGCCCAAGCAATGCTACAGAAGCAGCATGTCAATCTCAAGCAACAATTGATAATAAATATACAACCTGGTTAGCTTCAGCAAATTTCTCTGGCGGTTGTAATGGTGTTTTAACCAATAATAATTCAGGTACTGCTAATGCATGTGGAGACTTCAAATCGATTACATTTACTCTTACTTCCTCATGTGAACCTTTGAAGACATGCGTAGCAAGTTTCACAGTTACGAATGCACCTTCTTTAATTGTAACATGTCCAATAAATGCTGTTCAAGCTGAGTGTCAGACGCAAGACTCAATTGATGCTAAATATAACACATGGTTAAATAGTGTATCAACTACAGGAGGTTGCAATGTAAGTGTCAGCAATAATGGTCCTTCAGGAACACCAAATGCTTGTGGTGATTCTAGAACAGTAACATTTACGATTAACAGTTCCTGTGAATCGCCCAAAACTTGTACCTCCACATTTACTGTTACTGCACCTCAAGCTCTGGTACTTACTTGTCCTGTGGACAAAACAATTCCAGGTTGCAGTACACAAAATGAAGTGAATGATCAATTCCAAACTTGGTTATTAACAGCAAGCGCTACTGGTGGCTGTAATCCTGTAATTACAAATAACAATACAGGTGCACCAAATTCATGCGGAGGAAGCAAGACAGTAACATTCACGGTAACAAGTTCATGCACAAATAGCACTTCTTGTTCTTCAACTTTTACAGTTGATCAACTAGCTCCTCCAACTATTGTTTGCCCACCAGCAAAGACGATTAATTGTAATGCTTCTACATTACCTGCAAACACAGGATTTGGAACAGGTATTGACGGATGCAATGGTTCAGCAGTTATGACTTATAGTGATGACATTGATCCTGGTACTTGTCTAAATAATTATTTCATTAACAGAACTTGGGTAGCTACTGATTTATGTGGAAATTCTAGCACTTGTGTGCAAATCATAACAATTCAAGATACTTTCAAACCTTCATTTACAATTCCGGCAGACATGACGATTTTCAGAGAATTCATAGCAGCCGGCACGCAATTATTGCTTAATTATAATTTTAATAAAGGAAATTCATACAATGCCTTACAACCTCAATTATACTCTCAGATTACTTCAAAAATTGATCCGAGTTCCGTCATATTTATCAGAGATTCAGGTGTTGCGACAGGAGGTCAATCATTTGCCAATAACCCTCAACCTGGCAAGGGATTAAAAGTCGAAAATTCTAAAAATTCTGGGTACTGGCAATTTAATATTGGCGGTTATAACCTACCAGGATTTACGAATTTTGAAGTTTATACACAGGCATTACGATTTAGTAATGGATCTGCTAAAGATTTAGTTATGGATTATAGCGTGGATAGTATTAACTGGAGTACTTTTAGTACTACTGCTTTAACTAAATCTGTTTGGAAGGAATGCCTGGGTAACATTACCGGAATAAATAATCCTACAAAATTGTTTATCCGAATTAAATGGGCTAATGGTAACGACTCAATATCCAAAGAATTGATTATTGATAATTTCCAGATAAGAGCTTATCGTGATGCATTGAAATGTGCATTTGATGACTCGCCTTCAAAAACAGGATTTCCAGATAATATTGTAGACTTATGCGATCCTGATCCATCCTTTAATTATATTGATTCTATATCAATTGCAACTTGTATAAGCAAAGTTTACAGAATCTGGTCAGTGTATGATGATTGCGGCAACAAGAAAACTTCAGGTGTAAAACAGGTTATTACAATTGTTGATACAACGGGTCCAACATTAATTTGTCCTTCTGCTCTCAACTTTAGAAAATCAGATACCTTGTTGTGTTACTGGACTGCAGATTCTACATTGGATGTAAAAGCAAACGATGCTTGTACTCTTGATTCAGTAACAATTACCAATAGCTATAACAACAAGTCAACTTTAAAGGGTGAAAAAATTCCTTGGGCAGAAGCTCCATATTCAATAACCTGGACTGCGACTGATCAGTGTGGCAATACTTCAACTTGTAAATATTTATTGAAAATAAATGAGACTGAAGCCCCAATTTCTAAATGTAAGAATGATACAATCATTCTTGGTTCTAATGGAAAATATGTACTTAAAGTAGAAGATATTGATAATGGCTCAACTGATAATTGCGGTATTGTCTCAAAGACTTTAAGCAGATATAATTATGATTGCGATGACATTCCAACAAGAAATGTTGTTTACACAGTTAAAGATTCTGCTCAGTTAACAGATACCTGTCATTCTACTTTAACGATTTTGGATCTGTCTCCTCCGGTAATTGTTTGTAAGAATATTACAATAAACGTTCCTACAACAGGAAATAAGAAAATTACTGCCGACAGCGTCTTACTTTCGTTAGATGATAATTGTGGAATTATTTCAAAAACTGTTACACCAGATACTTTCAATTGTAAGAGTCCTAAGGTAACAACTGTAACAGTGACCGTTACGGATAAATATGGTAATAAATCAACTTGCACAGCTACAGTCACAATAAACGGGGGTGACGGAGATTGCGATGGTGTGCTGGATGCCTGCGATGTGTGCCCAAGAACTGATGACAAAGTTGATAATGATGTTGATGGCAAGCCTGATTGTAATGTTATTCCAACATTTGCAAATGTATTGGCTCCTTGGAAATGCAGTCAATCACCTCAAAGAGTTTATATATCCGAAATTGTAAATGGAACTTGTTCCACAAAATGTGTCTCTTATACGACTTTCAAAAATACCAGAAAAACGAATCAATGGCTTGGCCCTTGTATAATGTGTACAACTCAACTCGTTCGCAAGGAGGAAATTTTACCACAAGACTTTAGCCTCGAAGAATCAATCGTTAAAGAAGATCAGATTGGTTCGTTTAGAATTGTTCCAAATCCAAATTATGGAACTTTTGAAGTCATATTTAATGATCCGGTAGAAAATGGAATTCTTGAAATTTACAATATGCTTGAACAAGCAGTTTGGAAAAAAGAAATTACAGCATCAACTAAATCAATTAGATTAACAACTGCAGACTTTAGTCAAAGTGCTAGTGGAATGTTCTGGGTTGTGTTTAAAGGTGAAAAATCAAAAGTTGTTCAGCCTGTAATTATTAACAAATAAGATTTAACTTATTATAAAAAAAGCCGGATTTAACATTAGATCCGGCTTTTTTATTTTTACTATTTCTGTTAGGATAAATATTGTTTAATGATTGCCTAAAGAGATCGGAATTTGGATACTTTATAACTTATCAATTGAAGTCGCGACAATAAAGAAGTTTACCTTTGATGCGTTAGTTACAATTTCCAATTTTATACAACGCATCCTTATTGCAAAATTAATTATATGATTCTTTATTTACCAATTAAATTACTTTCTATACCTTAAGTAAACACATATTGCATCAATATCATCTTTATTCATCCGCTGCGTAAATTTATGCGTCTCGTTTCTGATTTTTAGGTTCACCGCATAATTTCTAATTTGCGTTTCCGTAAATTGATTTTGCCCATCCATACTGGAATAATTCTTTCCATGACAGGATGAACAATTTACAAGATAAAGCTGTCTACCTCTTTTAATAAAATTCTCATATTCCAATTTGTCTTTTGCATCCAAGTTCGGTGGATAATCATAAAGGAACTTGCCTGTTCCACAAGAAATAAAAAGACTCAAAATTATAAAGCGATACAAAATCATAATATAAACTTACTAGTACTCACCACCGGATATTCGAGCATTAAATTTTCTATTTTTCGAAGAAGGTAATGCCGGTTTACTCTTCGGATATCCAATATTCTCACTTAATGAATTCATAAATGAAATTATCTTTTCAATTTCAGAAGAACTTAAATTAAGTTTATCTTCATCTAATGTCTGGTTTATGACATCAAGCTTTCTTCCCTTTCCCCCTCCTTGATTATAAAAATCCATTACTTCATTCAATGAAAAAAATATACCATTGTGCATATAAGGCTTGGTATATTGAATATTTCTTACCGTTGGAGTTCGAAATGCGAATAATGCTTCAGGAGATTGAAAATGATTGTATCTCCCTGAATCTCTGCTTATACTCCTAAAAGTTGTGTCTTCCGGAACTCCGAGAACTTCAAATTCATTGCTTAAGAATGGTGGTTTAACCCCACCAAACCCAGGAAAAAAATGACAGGTACCACATTTTGCTTTTCCCATAAATAAATTAAATCCCTGTGTTATATCGTCATTTGAAGTCTTTTTTTGCATCATCATTGAATCAAAAGCAGATTGACCAGTTTGGAATTGAATCAGATAAAAACTTAGCGCCGAACTAATATGCGCGAAATTTATTTTCTTTTCTGTACTACTTTTGACTAAATATTTTAACTCTTTTTTATATTGATTACAAGTCAATATTTTTTTCACTACACTGCTTTCATTATCATTTAATTCTATTGGATTATTTAAGACTTCTTTTGTTTGGTTGAAAAAATTAAAGTGCTTACCATCCATTCTCATTAGTTGATTTTGAGCTACATTAATGAGCGATGGAGTATTTCTGGGTAGGTAACTTTTCTGGTCATACTGCAAAGAAGTCTCTTCAGTTGTATCAGTAAAATATTGTTCTGGTTTATGGCAAGAAGCGCATGATCTTTTGATATTTCCAGATAACAAGGGATCATAAAATAATTTTCTCCCTAGATTTTGAATTTTTAAAGTTGTTGCACTATCGGTAATCGGTTGAAACACACCTTTCATTTCCTGAGCGGAATACAAAGTTTTATCCAATAACGAATTTGCCTCGTTATTTAATGCGTACTCATTATAAGCAATCGATTCAACTTTACTCTTTCGAATGATAATTTGATTCATCGAGTACAATGGCTCAATATATTGACGAATCAAAGTGAAGTGATCCAATTTTTCCCAATCCCCTTTAAAAGAATATAAAAATCTGAGTGCATCTTTAAATAAACTACAATATTCTTCATTATAATGCACTCCTTCTTTTGCAAATAATAATAAGATATCAAGTTGTTCTTCAATCATAGTAATTAACTCAGGCAAAATTCGCCTTTGATCCGGACACTCAAAGCCAGTAGTATAAATCGAACTTAGATTCAATAAAAATAGCCTATGTACCAGAAGAAAATTATTTGGCTTGCGCAATTCAGATTGCAGGGAATCCGCCAAATAAAGCTTTAAAGAGTTTTGTGCTTCAGAACAAAAATTTAAAAAAGCATTAAAATTAACTTTCTCCTCCTGAACCAATTCTTCCATTAAATACAAACCTGATCCTTCCCTTTTATATGGTTTTTCAAACTTCTCAAAAGCTTCGACCTCCCACTCTACTAGAAGAGGGCCATTTATTTTTTTATATTCTATGGGTTCGAAATATCGCAGCCAAGGGTCAACTTTTTTTAAAATGAGTCTAATTTCATGGATTTTATCTACTATGTCTTCCTTGTTAATAGTAGTCGAATTTTTTAGATAGGAGTATTCTTTTTGAAATGATTGTAATTCTTTATTTAAAACGTTGATTGAATTATTGATTTTTCGAATATAATTCTCTTCAAATGTTTTAGTGTACGCAAGCGCACCTACGAGAATTACTACACTACAAAAATATAATTTAAACATTGCGTTGAAAATGACTAATTCAGATCCTTATTATTCCAATTCTTTAGGAAAATAATGTTTGTTGTATTGTATTGTGGACCAATCAACCTCTTTCCATTCATTTACTTCTGATATAAAACTCATAATTGCGCATGTTGGAACATTACCAGTATATCCATTCACAACACGTGCACTAAAATCCTCGACTTTAGGGTTATGCCCAAATAATGCTACTGTTCGAAACTTATCTGCTACTTTTCTGATACTTTCTAAGTACGATTCTTCATCACCAAAATAAAGATCATTTACTACTTTTATTGGCTCTTCTAGTTGGCATTCAGCATGAAAGACTTTAGCTGTGCTAAAAGCTCTGTTAGCAGGACTAGAAATAACAAGAGTCGGGCCTAGAATTAAGTCTTTAAACAAAGCAGCCATTATTGGGGCTGTCCTAATTCCCCTATCATTTAGGGGTCGATCTAAATCTTTTAGCGGAGATTCCCAGCTAGACTTTGCATGCCGGACGACAAATATCAATTTTTGCATACAGGATACTTAAAGTTAGACGTAAATTTAGGGTTTTATTTATTGTAAACAGGCACCATAATTCTTTATGAAAATAATTCTCGATGAGATAGAGTTTATCCTACCGGAAGCAACCTTCCGAACGGTTAAAGATTCTCATACTCTTGGCAGGGTAAAGAAAGCCAATGAAATTTCAAAGAATTTATGGAATTATCAGATAAAATTCGAGGACAAACTTATTGAATGCGAAATTAAATACGGAAAAAATACAGTTAGCAAAATTCTATGCGCTTGTGGTAGATCAAACATAAAACACCCTTGTTTGCATGCCTGGATTGCATCATATTGGCATTTTAGAGAGGTTATACCTCAGCGTACGACTGCCAAGCAAAACTCCCCTACTCAGAAATTATCAGATATTGACTTTGGCGAGATTAATAATCAGGAATTAAACCGCTTCGTTCAATTAAGTTTAAAACTCAATCAAAATTTGATTCCATGGACTAGATTTATACTTCCTATTGAAGGCTCAATAAAAGAAATATTCTCCTATTTTCAATTGGCTTTAGCACACTTCGATGTTCAGGATACTGGTTCAGAAAAAAAACAAAGGCTTAAACAATACAAGGAACATCTTCTCGCTTTAGAATTTGTATATGAACAATCTTTACTACATTTTATCCAAGGCGATCTTGAAAAGGCTTATGGTAAAATTTTTAGTTGTCATGTAAAATTAAACGAATGGCTGAGTTACTATACCAGACATAATCACTCACGTTTATCGAAATTACAAAATGATGTTTACAATGCTGCTGAGCAAATTTTAAAAAGCATTAAAGCTCCGGAATTGCAAGAGTCCTTGTTTCAATTTCATACTTCTTTCTTACATCAGCAACATACTTCAATAGCACATCATAAAAACAACGTATTCAACCTGATTCTCGAAAATGTTTATTCTAAATCACATAAAACTAACTATTACGAAATTCTAATTTCTCAATGCCAGAAACCTGAATTTTATTCCACCAATGAATTTGAAGCGGTTTATTGTCTTATTAATTTGTTTGACTTTAAAGATTTTGAATCGATTTTCAAAAATTTCCTCGCAACAAACATTAGCTCCCAAACATGGTTGATTCTCATACATAAAATCAGAGAAAACGATTCAACTTTAATATTTAAATCTCATCTTGAACTTATTTTTTCAGGCACCTCTTCTTCTGAAGTTAGAAAATCTATTGCTACCTTAATTATTGAGTCATTCATTCAATCAGGTCAAATTGATAAAGCCCGTATAGAAGCGAAAAAATACTCAATCTTATTATTAAATCTCGCGTTTGCTAAAATTTATTTTTCAGAGAAGGATGATAATTCTATGGATATATATCTTAAAGAATTTGGAAAACATCACAAAAAATCTCACAATGAATTCTTATTAGAGCTATTTTATTCATTGCATGAAAATGAAAAGTTAATAAATATTATTCCGGAAATAGATAATGTAGAGACAATAATACTATTTGATAGCATCTTATTCAAATCCCATTGGAGTGAATTACTTGAAGCATACTTGTTAAGATGTCAATTGCATCTAGCCACACATGCCGGAACGCAAGCTGTAAATTACATTGATAAAATAAAATCTCATATCCGAACGTATGGAACCAAATCGCAATTTGAACAATTTCAACTAAAAGTACAACAATTATTTCCTGAACGAGCACAATTAGTAATTACTAAATAAATAAAAATTCAATTGTCAATGTCAAAATTCTATTCCTTATTCTTACTGACTTTAATTTTTTATTCCTGTGGTGGAAATAAGAACTATGGCCCTCCTGAATGGTTAAAAACTCTCTCTGTATATGAAATCATGCCTAAAAATTTTAGCCCTACACAAAATATAAATGGGATTCGCGAAGCATTACCAAAAATCCGTACTGTATATGCAAATGCTATTTCATTCACACCCTTAACACCCAATGATGCAATTAATACTAGCTTTAATCCGGGAGACCCTTATGCAGCTTTAGATTATAGTAAGTTAGATTCTACCTTAGGAACTGACGCTGAATTGAAATCTTTAATTGAAGAAGCGCATCTAAATCGTTTTAAAGTTATATTTCAATTTGAAATCAGTTACACCGGGCCAAACCATGAATGGCGAACAAAAAAGCCACAATATTATAAATCGGTAGAAAGAAAAGTAAGCGGCTTATATAATAAACAATATATTCAATTAGATTATTCCAACCCAAAAGTAAGAAAAGAAATACTCAAAATACTGAGTACTTGGAAATCAAAATTTAAGCCAGATGGAATTATTATTTTAAACACAGAGGATCTTCCAACAGAATTTAATCAAGACCTTGTTAATACCTTAAAATCTGAAAATTTTCTTTTAGCCAGCGGCTCTAACATTCCTATCGTTAAAGAAAATGCAATTTACGATTCTTACTTCGACAAATCATTATATTCTGTATTTAAGAAGTTATCAAGAGATTCTGCCCGAAGTTCAGATTTTAAGGCTCTTTTTGAAATCAATAAATCTCAAAAAAATAAGAGTAGTAGTTTTCAATTTACTCGCACATCAGCATTAAATGAATATGATGATTCTGAAACTCAAATATTTCAGAACTATTATAAACTCCCCGCGCTTCTTTCTATATCACTCTGTGGGATACCATGGATCCTTAATGGTCAGGAAGAACCCATGTTCGTAAAGATTGATGTTGCTAAGCCTACTTTTGTAGAAAGAAATTATCAATACAGTTTGGAATTCTACAGAAGCTTGTTTATACACAGAAAAGAAAATATTGCTCTTCATTCACTAGAAGATAATCTTCCAGTTCTAATTTCTGATTCAGAAGATGTGCTTGCTTTTGAAAGAAAAAATGGAAATATGCAATTTGTTGTTTTTGCGAATTTGAGAGACACAGTTTCATCTTTTCGCGTTACAAAAAACTATAATCAATATATGGAATTCTTTACCCGCAATAAAGTAGATTTCATTACTCAGTATGAATACAAATTAGGCCCTCATCAATTTATTGCATTGACAAACAAGTACTAATGGAATTTCAATTATGGTGGACTGGAAAAACAGCTTTTAAATATCTTGAAGATGGAATCCATGATTATAAGTCCAGAGTTGGTAAGATGTGTCGATTTACAATCCATGAATTCAAAGGAACAAAAAGTATTAAAAATCCAGAATTGATTATGGAGATGGAAGAAAATGACATGTACAAAAAACTTCAGAAAAACGACTATGTGATCCTCTTAGATGAAAAAGGCAAAAAATTTACATCGCAGAATTTTGCAACTGAAATTTCGAGATTACAGACCCTATCTAATCCAAGGGTAACTTTTGTTATAGGCGGAGCTTATGGTTTTTCCGAAAAGTTTAAGAAAAATGCTAATTATCTTTTATCTTTTTCTGACTTTACCATGTCTCATCAACTAATTCGACTTGTATTTATGGAGCAACTCTATCGCGCATTCACAATAATAAATAATAAACCTTACCATAATGATTGATCAAAATCATATTATTTCAATTACTATCCTGGCATTAATTTTAGTATTTTCCTTCCTGGGACTAAATAACTACAAAACGATTGAGCTGTTTAGGCATTATCCTTATGAAGAATCCAGGAACAAATCTTTTTATCGATGGATTACTTGTGGATTTGTCCATGGCAATTTGATGCACCTTTTATTAAATGCTTTTGTTCTATGGCAGTTTGGCTTTATTGTTGAAACTATCTTTATAAGCAAGTTTGGTGACGGAAATGGAAGATTAATCTACTTAATAATCTATCTTGCTATACTTGCTTTAACATGTGTACCAAGTTATTACAAACATAAAAATAATTCATCCTACGCTTCTATCGGGGCTTCCGGGGCCATCTCCGGACTACTCTTTATTTATATCTATTTTTTCCCTATGAATACCTTATTGGTATACTTTATTCCTATGCCTGCTATATTAATGGGGGTCCTCTATTTAGGATACTCCTATTGGGCTTCCAGAAACACCAATGATGGTGTTGATCATGATGCACATTTTTATGGCGCTATTCTGGGTTTAATATTTGCTATACTAATGGATAAAATTACTTTATAAATGAAATATTTATTTCTTATTGTATTACTGACTTCTTTTTTTATAATTAATTGTGTTTCAATTCCTAAGCAATATCAGGTAATTTCACCGGGAGTCTGGAGAGCTACACTCATTCTAAAAGACACAAGACAGGTTTTTGTAACTAGAAGCATCAATAAAGTAGTTACTAGAGATGTTAATCCTGAATCAACGCAAACAATAATTCCCTTTAATTTTGAAGTTATTTATAATACGGATTCAACATTTTTCATAGAAGTTATTAACGGATCTGAAAGAATAAAATTTGACAGCATTCTCATGGGTCACGATTACCGAAATGGCAATGACACCATGGTTATATTTTTAATACCTTACGCTGCTCAAATTAAGTGTATTTTTGAAAATACAAAGTTGGCAGGAGAATTTATAGTCAATGATAAAATTAATTACTCAATTCCATTTCGAGCAGAGTATGGAAAATCATATCGCTTTAATAAGTTACCATCTCAAAATAACATTGATATTACTGGAAAATGGAAAACAATATTTGGAAAAGATTCAAGTGATAAATTTGAAGCCATAGGTGAATTTACACAAAATGACAATATCGTAACTGGAACTTTTAGAACAGAAACAGGTGATTTTCGATTTCTCCAAGGGGATATTGATAATAATATAATAAAACTCTCCTGCTTCGATGGAGCGCATGCATTCTTGTTTGAAGGCGAAGTTTTAGAGAATGAAATACATGGACAATTTTATTCCGGCAAACATTACCAGCGCAGTTGGGATTCATATAGGGATAATGCAGCTCAACTTATAAGTGCGGATTCTTTGACCAAAATTATTAAAAATATTCCGCTTCAGTTCCAATTGCCCAATTCAGAAAATAATTTAATTTCTTTAGATGATGAACAATATAAAGGAAAACCAAAAGTCATTCAGATTACTGGAAGTTGGTGCCCGAATTGCAGAGATGAATCAGAATTTATACTCAAATATTTAAAAGAAAACCCTTCAACAAAAACAAAATTTATTGCAATTTCCTTTGAACGAAAAATCGATAATGATCAAGGAACAGATAGGATTAAAGACTATAAAAATTCATTAAAAATTCCTTATGAAATTTTATTAGGCGGTAAAGCCAATAAAGACTCAGCTTCTATTCTATTTCCTCAACTTGATGGAATTAAAGCATTTCCTACCCTACTTTTTGTAGATAAAAATAATAAAATTATTAAAACTCATACCGGATTTGATGGGCCGGCAACTTCACAATACAGTGAATTTATTGAAGAATTCAAAGAAACGATATCTAAATTAGAATCTGAATGACAAAAACAATTTTAATTTCAGGAGCCAGTTCAGGCATAGGTCTTGCAATTGCAAATAAATTAGCACAATGTCATCACAACTTAATTCTATGTGGACGAAGAGCGGAACTTTTAAAAAAACATGCCGATAATTTACGTTTAAATAGTACCTCTAAAATTCACGAACTAAATTTCGATATTAGAAATTATAATGAATGTGAAAAAGCGATTCATTCTCTACCAGATGATTTTACAAATATTGATGTCTTAATCAATAATGCAGGTCTCGCATTGGGTTTGGATTTTATACAGGATGGTAAACTTGAAGATTGGGAAACGATGATAGATACCAATATTAAGGGATTGCTGTATATAACACGAATTATATCACAAAAAATGATAGCAAATAAAAATGGACATATTATAAATATTGGATCCACAGCCGGCAAAGAAACCTACCCAAAAGGAAACGTATATTGCGCCACTAAATTTGCTGTGGACGCATTAAGTAAGTCAATTCGACAGGATCTGTACTTGCACAATATTAGAGTAAGCCAGGTATGTCCTGGTCATGTTGAAGAAACTGAATTTGCAATTAACCGTTTTGATGGTGATAAAACGAAAGCCAATATCTACTCAGATTTTAATCCTCTGAAGGCTAAAGATATAGCTGACATAATTGATTTTATTATTTCATGCCCCCCACATGTTACGATTCAAGATATAGTCGTAGCTGGAACTCAACAAGCTTCCGCTACATTGATTGACCGATCTGGCAGAAGATTTGACTAAAAATATTACAGTGTAACAAAAATATATTATCTCCGTTCGAAACTTATGAAGTTGAAACTGTTATAAATAAGTCAAGGCATCATAAGTTAAGTATTCTGTCGTAATATCACATGATAATACGAATTACTTTCCAACCAATCCATAATTAAAATGTCTTTAGAATCTTGTTTAAATGATCTACAACGTCGAGGAGAGTTATTAATTATTAAGGACCCAGTGGATCCGAATCTGGAAATGGCTGAAATTCATAGAAGAATTTATAATCAGCAAGGCCCAGCCATTCTGTTTGAAAATATTATAGGCTCCCCTTTCAAGGCATGTTCAAATATTTATGGCACTAATTCCAGATGTAGCTATATATTTCAAGATGCCATTAAAGGAATGGAATATCTGATTAAGTTAAAAATTAATCCTTCTTCATTTTTTACGAATATTGGAAAAAATATATCGAATCTACCGTTTTATCTTTCAGGCAAGCCAATATTAAATAGATTTAATAAAGAAATTATCTCAAATTCATGTAAAATCTCCGACCTTCCACAAATTGTTAGCTGGCCAAAAGATGGAGGAGCTTTTATTACATTACCTCAGGTAATTACATTTCCTCCGGGTTCTTCTAATCTTCAAGAAGCAAATATCGGAATGTACAGAATACAGATATCCGGAAATAGATATATTCAGAATAAAGAAATTGGTTTACATTATCAATTGCATCGGGGAATCGGCATTCATCATCAGGCATACCTTGAATCAAATAATGATTTTAATGTCAGCATTGGGGTTGGTGGCTCTCCTGCACACGCCTTAGGTTCTATTTTTCCATTGCCCGAAGGACTCAGTGAAATCTTATTTACAGGATTACTTAACAACCGTTCGTATCGATATTTTTGGCACAATAAATACTTTATTCCTGCTGAAGTTGATTTCTGCATAACAGGAAAAATTCAAAAAAACAAACTATTACCGGAAGGGCCCTTTGGCGACCATCTGGGTTATTATAGTTTGGAACATGAATTTCCTGTTATAGAAGTAGAAAATGTATTTCATAAAAAGAATCCGATATGGCATTTTACCGTTGTAGGCAGACCACCGCAAGAAGATAGTGGATTTGGCTTTCTTATTCATCAGATGGTAAAAGAAATAAGTAAAAATGAATTCCCGGGTGTGAAGGAGATACATGCAGTTGATGTCGCAGGTGTGCATCCATTATTACTAGCAATAGGTTCAGAAAGATACATGCCATTTCGTGAAAAAATGCCGGAAGAAATATTGACTCAGGCGAATCATATCCTTGGGAAAGGACAAACATCACTGGCTAAATATTTGTTTATTACAACCAACGAAGATGATCACAAGCTTGATATTTACAATATTCCTGAATACTTTAAATACATTCTTGAAAGAATAGATTGGTCAAAAGACTTACACTTTCAAACAAACACTACAATTGATACTTTAGATTATTCAGGTTCATCCTGGAATGCAGGAAGCAAATTAGTAATTGCATGCAACAGAATCAAAAGGAGAGTTTTATCTTTAGATATTGGAATATTCAACTCCATCCAATCTGAAATTAAAGATGTTAAAATACTTATGCCCGGTGTAGCATTATTTCAATACAAGAATTTTTCAAATTATGAAATAGCACAATCTGAAATAGCCAATCTCTGCTTGCGCTTACAATCTGAAGCACAAGAAAAAATACCCCTTATAGTGTTAGTAGATGATATTCAATTTTGTACAGAGAATTTTAATAATTTCATTTGGGTTTGCTTTACAAGGAGTAATCCTTCTCATGATATCTATGGTGTTGGCAGTTTTACCGTTCATAAACACTGGGGTTGCAATGGACCTCTTATTATAGATGCCAGATTAAAACCTCACCATGCTCCTGTATTAGAAGTTGACCAGGAAGTTTCAAAAAAAGCAGATAAACTGTTTTCTACCAATAAAGAATTGCATAAATTCAGAGCATGATTACACTTCCACAGGAATATGTAAACAGAACTAAGACTTTGTTAAAGGAAGAATCAGATGCTTACTTCGCAGCATTACAAGTTCCATGCAGAAGCAGTTATAGAATCAACCCAAAAAAAAATTATTCCTTGCTTGAAAACTCAAGTCCAATTCCTTGGACTGATTACGGATATTATCTTACTCAAAAACCGGTATTTACGTTAGATCCTTTATTTCATGCAGGACATTATTATGTTCAGGAGGCTAACTCCATGATTATCGAAAAAGTATTTAAGCAATTAAATTTCAAAAGCCCAATTAAAGTATTGGATCTCTGCGCAGCGCCTGGAGGAAAGTCCACTCATATATTATCGATACTTGATTCTGATTCCGTAGTTCACTGTCATGAACTCAATTCTTTACGCGCCGAGGTTTTAAAGCAAAATATTGAAAAATGGGGTTTTCCAAACTCTATTGTTACTTCAGGTCCAATCTATAAACTCTGTCAAACTGGAGTCAAGTATGACGTAATAATGTTGGATGCTCCATGTAGCGGTGAAGGGATGTTCAGAAAAGAACCTGATGCAATCAAGCAATGGAATTCAAATAAAATTAATCATTGTGTGAATCTGCAATCAGAAATTTTAAACTATGCAAGTGAATTACTGGCTCCCGGAGGTATATTAATCTATTCAACATGCACTTTCAATCAGGAAGAAAATGAATCCATTCTTTCCAAATTTGCTTTAAAATATCAGTTTGAATCAATACCTTTTGCTCCGATTAAAGAGGCTGATTTATTACTAACTGATTATCTCTCCATTCATACGGCTCGCGCAATGCCCCACAGAATGGAAGGTGAAGGTTTATCGTTTAGCTTACTCAGAAAAAATATAAGCACGGATACAATTCAAAAAAGGCAGAAGAAAAATACGGCATTGCCGGATATCAAATTTAATGAATGGATCAATACTGAATTATTTCCACTTCAAGCTCTTTTGATAAAAGGTGAATACTTAGTTGTTCATTTAAATACTGTCCCCTTAATTCAATTCCTTGAAAATGCCGGAATTAAGATCTTAAGTGCCGGAACATCTATCGGTCATTATAAGGGCAAAGATTGGTTCCCTTCACAAGCTCTTGCAACAAGTTTAGTTTTAAGTCCTGAACTTCCAAAAATAAATTTGGACCTTACTGAATCTCTTCATTATCTTCGTGCAGATAGTAATTTTTTACCAATTCCAATACTAGAAAATCAATGGCAAATAATAGCATACAAAAATGCACCTTTAGGATGGGTAAAAAGAATTGAAAATAAATTTAAGAACTACTATCCGAAAAATATGCGAATTCATTCATTATAGATTATGAAAAAATTAGTATTCTTAACATTCTTAATTTTTACTTCTTACCTGCAAGCATCTCAACTGCCAATGCTTACCCAATGCAATGTCACTCTTGTAAACAATACTCTCGAAGTAAGTTATGAGTTAACAGATTCGGATAACCAATTTCTCGAAGTAAAGTGTTCCATTTATTATTCCAAAGGAACTTCTACTCATACTCAGGTTGGAATCACTTCACTTACCGGAGATATAGGCAATGGAGTTACTCCCGGACCTAACAAAAAAGTAATAATCACACTTGCGAATCCAACAGATTTAAATTCAGACCTGCGAGTCATATTATCTGCTTTTGATAACGAGCCGATTAGTATTGAAGAAATAGTATCGAAGGTTAACACAAATAGAATGTTATCAGACCTGCAATTTCTTCAAGGAAAGAGAAATGAAATAACGGATAAGACTTTTAAAGATAAATCGAGACTTTACATTCAGGAAATGTTATCGCCTCTAACACATTTTACTTCCTATGAATCCAAGGTAAGCACACTTACAAACATAAATTTTGAAGCGAACATTTGGGGATCTGATTCACTACATCTAATAAATATTGTGGATGCACACTATGACTCTTTCGGACAATCCCCCGGCGCTGATGATAATGCATCCGGCGTAGCAGGTGTACTTGAAATAGGCAGAGTTATTTCAGAATATTCTACAAGAAAATCTGTTCGATTGGTATTATTTGATCTTGAAGAAAGTGGTCTCGTAGGATCAAATTTGTATATCAATAATCAGCTACGGAATAATGACAAGTTGGAAAATGTGATCAACTTTGAAATGATTGGTTATTACTCGGAGATAGATAACACTCAAGATCTACCAACTGGTTTCAATATATTGTTTCCAGAGGCATACAACGAAGTTCTTAATAACAATAGAAAAGGGAATTTCATTACGAATGTAGGAAATACTCATTCCAAAAATTTACTTACTGCATTTCAGGAATCCGCCAAAAATTATGTGCCGGGTTTAAAAGTTATAAGTCTGGAAGTTCCGGGAAATGGCACAATTGTACCAGATCTTCGAAGATCTGATCATGCCAACTTTTGGGATAAAGGACACAAAGCCTTAATGATTACTGATGGTGCAAATTTTCGAAATAAAAACTATCATACACCAAAAGACAGTGTTCAATTCTTAAATATGAATTTTATGACACAAGTTGTTAAGGCAAGCTTGGCAACTATATGTCAGCTTTCAGAAATTCAACATGGCAATACTAAATCCATAGAATACAAAGGCTCCACATTAACCAAAAGCCTTCAATCTTTAGATTTAGCGGTATTTCAAACAAAAGACAATTTATATATTTCTTCAACCAATAATGAAGAGGTATGTCTATTAGAAATAGTCGATATACAAGGCCATACAAGATGGATTGACAAATTCACTAACCAATTAACCATCGACTTAAATAAACTAAATATTCAAGGTTTATGCCTTATAAAGCTTGAACAAAAAAAGGGTAAACAAATTATTAAATATATTGTTACAAAATAACTGTGAAGAGTAAGAAAGTTTACCTTTTACTTGGTACGAACTTAGGTAACAAAACCAAGAACTTAAAAACAGCTATCGAGAACCTAAAAAAACAGCTTGGCCCTATTGTAAAGTCCTCACATATGTATGTTTCACCTCCCTGGGGAGTATCTGAAATACAGGAAGATTATTACAATATTGCAATTTGTCTGACTACAAATAAAAATCCAAATCAGGCCCTTGAAAGAATTCAATTCATTGAAAAATCAATGGGTCGAGTCAGAAATAAACCGAATGAATCCAGAATTATCGATATTGACATTCTACTTTGGGAGTCTAAAATAATTCAAGAAAAGGGCCTAGAAGTGCCACACCCAAGACTTCAATTGCGTAAATTTGCACTTCAGCCTCTAGCGGAAATAGCTCCTGAAATTATTCATCCGGTTTATAAATTAAGGATTGAAGAATTATTGAGTAAATGCGAAGATCAATCAGAGGCTAGGAGAATCAATGAAGAATAATATTCCATACAAATACATTTGCATAGAAGGCAATATTGGTGCGGGAAAAACTACACTTAGCCAAATGCTGGCTGAGGAATTCTCCTGTAATTTAATCCTGGAACAATTCACCGAGAATCCGTTTTTAGAATACTTTTATAAAGACCCTGAACGATATGCATTTACAGTTGAATTATCTTTTTTAACGGAAAGACATAAACAACTACAATCGCAACTAAAACAAAATGATCTGTTCGGCAATATTAATCTTGCAGATTACTCTATGGTCAAGAGCCTACTTTTTGCAAAACAAAATTTATCACCTGAGGAATTCCGACTCTTTCAAAATATCTTTAATCTGTTATCACATAATATTCCACGACCTGATTTAATTCTTTATCTTCATAGACCAATAGAAAGAGTTAAAAAGCACATTTTAGACAGAGCAAGACAATATGAACTAAACATTCAAAATGAATACCTTGAATCAATCCAAAATACATATTTTGATTTTTTCAAAACGCAAACACTTGTTCCGGTGGTATTATTGGACGGTGAAAACATGGACTTCATCAATATTCCATCTCATTTTGACGAAATAAAGAATATTCTCTCACAGGAGTTCAAGCCTGGTTTACATCATCTTCGAATTATATTTTAACTTTGTAATAAATTTCAATTATATGGGCCAATTTTTCAAATTCTTATTTGCTTCTTGTTTAGGCACTACACTCGCTTTGTTTCTTCTTTTTTTTATTCTCATAATTGTGGGCACAAGTCAGGTTGCCAAAGAAACAAGTTCGCCGAAAGTTTCAATTCGTGACAACTCAGTATTAAAATTAACAATACCTGAACAATTGCCTGAGCAAACAAATAATGTTGAAATGCAAAATTTTTCATTCAAGGATGAAAAGGTAATAGGTGTCCATGATTTAGCGAAAACAATTATTAAAGCATCTGACGATCCAAATATAAAGGGAATTTATCTTCAAAACACAATGTATGATCACGGATATTCTACTTTGAAAATTATTCGCGATGCATTACTTCAATTTAAAAACAAAGGAAAATTTATACTATCCTACGGAAATTATTATAACCATAAAAATTACTTTTTAGCCTCAACAGCTGACAATATCTTTATACATCCTCTAGGGTTTGTGGAATTAAAAGGTTTTGGAGCAACGATTCCATTTTTTAAAGAATTAATGGAAAAAGTAGGTATAAAATATAATATTTATTACGCAGGGGAATTCAAATCAGCAACTGAACCCTATAGGTTGTCAAAAATGAGCGATCAGAATAAATTACAGTTGCGTGAATATCTAGAATCGCAATTGGATGAGTATATCGCACAAGTTGCAAAAAGCAGAAATTTATCAGAAAGTGAATTGCGTAATAATTTTGATCAATTTCTTAGCTACACACCTCAAAGAGCTATTGAAAATAAAGTATTAGATAAAGCAGCTTCAGAACAAGATGTATTCATTGAAATCAGAAACAAACTTAATATTAAAACAGATGAGAACATTAATTTTGTTTCAGTATCCGATTATTACAATGCAAAAGGAATTGATACTGACTACTCTGCTAAAAACAAGGTTGCTGTAGTATTTGCAGAAGGAACAATCACTGATGAAAAAGGAAGTGAAGGTGAAATCGGTAAAAAATATTTAAAAATTATTCGAGACATACGTACAAATGACAAAGTAAAAGCTATTGTTCTTCGAGTAAACTCACCAGGTGGTTCTGCTCTTATGTCAGATGAATTATTGCACGAACTTGATTTAACACGAGCAGCCGGCAAACCCATTGTTGTAAGTATGGGAGACTATGCTGCGTCCGGAGGATATTATATTTCATGTCATGCTGATTCAATTTTTGCAAGTCCGCACACTTTAACAGGTTCAATAGGAGTATTCATGATGATCCCGAACATCAAAGTTCTTACTGATGAAAAAATTGGAATTGATTTTGACACTGTTGGGACAGGACCCATGTCAAATAAATTTGATATAACTGCCAATTGGGGTACGCAAGAATCTACAATACTTCAGGAAAATACTGATAATACGTATAAAAGATTTTTAGAAGTTGTTTCTTCTGGAAGAAAATTAAGTATGGATGCAACGAAAGAGATTGCCAAAGGAAGAATTTGGACGGGACCGAAGGCTATTGATATTGGTCTTGTGAATAGAATTGGTGAACTAAACGATGCTATTGAATGTGCTGCTAAGCTTGCTTCATTAGACAAATACAGAGTGGCAGAATATCCTGCACAAGATGATGCTTTCCAAAAATTAATTAAGAAATTTCAAGATAAAGATGAAGATGTACAATCTCAAATCACAAATGGAATCTTGAAAGAAGAAATGGGTCAATTATATCCTTACTATTTAGAATATAAAAATATCCAAAAAATGAAAGGCCCTCAAATGCGTCTGCCATTTAAAATTATTTATTAATTAGTACTTTATAATCACTTTTTACTTTAGTGTAAAATTCTGATTCATAATAAATAAAATACTTTCTTAGATTCAATGACTAAATTCTTATTACGTCCTTGGCAAGAAGAAGATTTAAAATCACTTTGCAATTATGCAAATAATATAATTATTTCGTCCAATCTGACAAATAGATTTCCTTATCCATATACAGAGTCAGATGGAAAAAAGTTTATTCAGATGGCCATGAGTAAATTACCTACACAGATATTTTGTATCGAAATCCAAAACGAAGCCGCTGGTGGAATAGGCATCCACTCACAGGAAGATATATTTTATAAAAATGCCGAGCTTGGGTACTGGTTAGCAGAAAAACATTGGGGCCAAGGCATCATAACTGATGCTATTCATCAAGTTTGTAAATATACCTTCAATAATCTTCCAATCGAAAGAATATTTGCACGTCCTTTTGATACTAATATTCCATCTCAGAAAGTACTCGAAAAAAATAACTTCAAACTGGAGGCAAGGCTAGAAAAAACCATTTTTAAAAATGGAGAATACAAAGATGAACTTATTTATGCGATAAGAAAGAAAGATTTTTTGAAATAATTTCCACTCTAAAATTCTATTCGAAAACGAAGGTTAATCCTTCTTGAGCTTAAATAATACGGTATAGCAAACTCATAATTATATAATGATTTTATCCAACGCACAGAAGCCGGATTCTTTACCTGCAATAAATTAAAAACTTCAAGACTTACCCAGGAATTTCTACAAAATTTTAAGTAATGATTCGGTCTTGAATCTGATTTAACCTTATCCCACAGTTTATATGAGAACCCAATATCCACTCTATGATAGGTTTTAAATCTATATTTATTTCTATATACTATATTTTGCCCTTCAACTCCATAAGG
>JABFRV010000057.1 GCA_013140975.1 Saprospiraceae bacterium | reverse complement strand
CTAGAAATTTGATTATCTTTATTCATGGTTACGTTTTTTCATTTTTTTTATTTGCAAACTAAAATTACAATAAAAAGGCGTAACCCCTTTTTTTACTCAAATTTCAACTAAGTTTTGGACAAGATCCTCAAATTTAATACAAACTAATTATTCAACTATGAATAAAGAACCTTCCAATCCTCACCTTTTGTGTTCGTTTGCAAAATTTGCATAAATACAAATATGTCTTAATATTTAATACAGAATCCAGCTACTCTATTCGCAAGAGTTTGTGGATAATTTCATCGCCGTTAAATTGCAACTTACATACATATAATCCGCCCTGCAAATTATTAGCATCCCAATCAATTTCATGATCACCCTCTTCTTTTACACCATTTAGTAATTCTGCACACAACTCGCCTGATGGTTTATAAATATTGAGTTTAACAAATCCTTTTGAAGGCAATTGGTAGTGGATTATAGTATTCTGTTTGATTGGATTCGGATAATTTTGAATAAGGATTTTGTTCGTTGATTTTACAATGGAAACAGAACTCGTGCCCGACAAAACACTATTTTCCCAGGAAGTTCCAACTCTTAATCCATCCACTTTAATATTGATTCCTGTAAGAGTTGACTGTGCATAGTTGTTCGAAAGATATAAAGCGCCATGAGCCAATTCATCATCGCCTAAAACACTTACTGCCTGAGCTTTACCGGGCTCTGTCTTTGGAACACCACTCTTAAATACATATAAACTCGCTGAATCATTACTCATCCCGTTTATAAAAGAGTATTTGACTACAACAAGATTCGTTCTATATAAATCAAAAATCAGGCCCGTATATTTGATATCACCTTGCTTGCTAATTCCTAAATCATAAGTAGTATCAGTAATTCTCTTAATATATAAGCGAGTATTTAAATTTGTCGAGCCTCCTGGAGTTGCATTGAATGCTGTGCAGTAGCCTTGTGAAACTGTAGAAGGAAGACTATCTATTCGAAGCATTAAAGATAAGTATAACGCACCCGTTTTAATAGCAGAGGTTAAGCTATGTACAAGTATATCTCCATCACCATTATTACTAATCTCGCAACAATTTCCCCTTCCAGAGCCACCATAGTCATTATAGATTAGCCCTGGTGAAACCACCTTAATATTATTTGGTAAATTTACTCCGCTACGACCCCAGTTCCCCGAGTTTTCAAGACTATCAATAGGATTATAAATAAAATCCTCAATTAGAACATTTTGTGCGAACGAACCGCGGCCTGCTAATAACATTAAGATTAGGTAAATATTTTTCATATTATGAAATTTTTAATTAATGAACCAATATCGATTCTTAAAGATAAAAAACGAGTCTTAATAACACTATTTTTTCGATACTACTTCATAAATTTATTCGTGAATTTAGTTTTTAACAATCTGATGATTTGAACTTGTTATACCATTTCTGATATTCAAAATATATAAGCCTGAAGCGAGACCAGAAAGATCTAATTCTTCCTTATTAGCGGACTGATAAACAATTTTTCCATTCATATTTAATATTGCAAGCTTTGAATCCTGAGGTAAATTCTTTAGATGAATAAAGTTTTGAAATGGATTTGGATATACTTCTACTTCATTCCTTTTTACAATCTTCTCACTCTTAGTAATCGTTTGTAAAGAATAAAAATATTCGTATTTATCTTCTGCAATCAAATTCGTAGAATCTGGATCTTTATAGTAATAATAAGCTTCCTTCGGGTTATTGTTTAGGTCAAAAATAGTATTGTATTTTGATTCAATTTCGAAAACCTTAAGTGACTCATTCCATCTATTATAGATTTCTTCTTCCAAAAGATCAACTTGGTTATAAGAAAAATTGTTTTTAGTAGAAGGAACATATTTATTCAATGCGACATCCCATTTAGAATACTTATCTTCTATTCTTAGTTTTTTCGAATTATAAGTAATTAATAGACTCGAATTATTAACCCATTTTGAATTCACATAATTTTGAGAAATGTACGAATTGTTTAGACCATTGCTATCATAAGAATAACTTGATTTACTTGTAATATTCCAAGTTTTAGAAATTAGGTCATAACTATACCACTCACTTTCCGTTAATATATTGTTCGGAAGATACTTATTTAGAATTCTAGTGTTTGGCGTCCATTGCAAAGTAGTTTTGTTCCATGAAGAAAAGATAAATTCTGTTGCGAATCCATTTGCATTATATGTTCTTTCATATTTTTGAGTATTAACCCAAAGCTTGGATACATTATCCCATTGTTGACTTAAAGTTTCTGATTCTAAGTTTTGTGCATTTAGTTTGTATGAGTTTCTTGACGCAATGCTCCAGATATTATTGATATAACGATATCTGTTCTCCTCTTTTACTTTACCATTCGCAAAATAAGCATAATAACTTTTAGTATGATTATCCCAGATATTACCATTATTATTCGTTGAATATCGGTAACTCGAGTCCAACAAATATTTTAGAGGTGTTCTTGCAGATAGTGAATTATTGCCTTCTTCTACAAGCAGATCTTGACATAGTCTATATGATTCAAGTTGAGTATTATTTAGTGCATTCTGAAACCAAAGGTCAAGGCCTTCAAAATTCTTAGAAGGTTTTGAATTAATTACATCCGAGACATTTTGTGAAAATGTACTTGCTGAAGTAAATAAAGTAAAAATAAGTAAGAGGTAGATATTTTTCATTTCGAATAATTTATAAAAGTGATTTAATTATAAAGGTTAATAATAATAAGATACAGAACACCGCTATTAAAAAGAAAAAGTCATAACTCAATATAGAGCTCCACTTCTTTCCTTTCATGAAATTTGGCCTTTCGATCATGGATCAAAAATAGTCAAGGGCCAGATCAGCCTTTAGGATGGCCTATTGGATGGCTTATTTTATGTGTGGATTGCGAGTTTTCTGAGTAGTATGCAAGGTTTTTATGGCTTGAATTGGTCAAATTAGCCTAAAACTTAGCAAATAGTTGGAAGAATTCATCCTTCTTGCTTCTTGAAATAGTAATCTCTGTGTTATCAGGCATAATGATATATCCTCCGTCCCCCCTAACAAACTTTACAATTTGGTTTATATTGACTAAATAAGAATTATGTACACGATAGAAGTCTTTCCCGGCTAAAACATCATCAAGTTCTTTCAAGGTTTTTGCTACAAGGATATCCTGACCATTAGCTAAAATAACATGCGTATAGTTGCTATCAGCTCTACAATATGAAATTTCTTTGGTGTGTACAAATACCAGTCCATCTGCAGTTGATAATGCGACTCGTTCGATTTGCTTTTGTGTAGGAGATAAACTTTGGAATAATAATTCCATCTGTTCTCTGGTAGGTGAAGAATTTTTTTCTTTCAGTCTTATTATTGTACTTTTAAGATCATCAGGGTCGATTGGCTTGAGTAAATAATTGAGTGCCGCATAACGAAAAGCCCTGATCGCAAATTGATCATATGCAGTTGTAAATACCAATGCAAAGCGCACATCTTGAATTTTTTCTAACATTTCAAAGCCATTCATTTTAGGCATTTCTATATCCAGAAAAACAATATCTGGTTGATGTTCTGAAATTGCAACAATTCCTGATTCACCTGATTCACACATTGCTTCTATCTTAACTTCAGGGCAATAATTATGAAGTAGCCATTCCAGCATCTCGAGGCTGTTTTTCTCATCGTCAATCAGAACCGCTTTGAAAACTGTTTTCATATCTTATAGAGGAATTTTAATTATAACTTTTGTTCCACACGCTTTTCCATTTTTATCTTCAAGATCAATAATTTTGAATGAGCCGATTTTATCTATTTCGGTTGCAGTAATATTAAGTCTTTCTTCCGTAAGTTTCATTCCAATCGAAGATCGGGTTGGACTGGTTTGGCTTTTATATTCCATGGCTTTTTTTCTTCCAATTCCATTATCAGTTACTTCGCATATCAAATTTTCATGCCCTTGACTGATCTTAACGGACAGATGGCCACCTGAATCTTTATGCAGCAGGCCATGCCAGATCGCGTTTTCAACAAAAGGTTGAATTAACAATGGAGGTATTTCAATTTGATCAGATTCTAAATTCGGATCCATTGTAACTTCGAAGGAAAATTTATGGTCAAATCGAAGAGATTCCATGTCAATATATAATTTTAATGCCTCAACTTCATTACTTAATTTCACGGTTTTGTGTTCAGAGTTGTCTAGAATGAGTCTAATAAGTTTTGCAAATCTCGTAAGGTAAAGTGAAGAGGTTTTAATGTCACTCTTAATGATATATCGATTTATAGAGTTCAGGCAGTTAAAAATAAAATGTGGGTTCATCTGAGCTCTCAATGCTTGTAATCGTGTTTCTGAGAGCTGCCTGTTAAATTCTGTTTTAATTTGTTCGGTACGTTCAATTTGGCTAATTCTAAATTTATACAGACCATATATTAATGTTGCGAGAGCGAAAATCAACAATACGAGAAACCAATATTTTTTATAGAAAGGAGTTTCAATAATTACCGGCACGGATACTTCTTCACTCCATATGCCTTCTCTGTTTGAGGCTCTAACCTTAAATGTATATTTTCCTCCATCGAGGTTCGTAAAATTTGCGAATCTCCTAGATCCACATTTCACCCAATCTTTATCCCAGCCTTCCAGCTTATATGCAAACTGATAATTTGATTGATTGGTAATATTCACACAACCAAAATCAAATGAAAAAAATATTTCGTTATGTGCAATTTGAACAATAGAATTTTCTCCAATAATTCCTGTTCTTTTTTCATTCAAAACATTATATTTATCAATATAAACTTTAGGTGATGACAATGGAAGTTCCAATTTTTTCAAATTTACTTCACAATACGTACCATAAGATGAAATATAAAAATCAGACTCTTCACCTTTTAGAAATACCGTTCTGATTGTATTTCTGTGCATTCCCATTTCATGATCAAATATTCTATAATCGTTTGTAGTTGTGTTTAAATAAAGTATGTGAGTCAGACATGAAGCCCATATATTGCCTTCTGGATCTGAATCCATGACAAAGAGCTTATTAAAATTAATGCCGTCAGATTCGCCTTTCCATTCAAATTCAAGTTGGGCTTTTTCATTATACGAAATTTTAAGTAAACCTTTTTGGCGCACCGCTACCCAAATATTTCCGAATGAATCTGCAATAAAGCCCCTAATTCCTTTTTGGGTATAATTCATTTGTTCTGATGATAGTGTTGGTGTAAATGAATTCTCATTTCTATCATAATACCATATCTCTTTGTCGCTTTGGATCCAAATTCTATTTTTTAAATCAAAACAGATCCGTTCTGCAAATTTTGGATAAGAATTTCCATTCTTGTCTGAATTAATTCTATCAGAAATTTTCTTCGTTCTTGGATTAAAAGAATGCAGTCCGCCCTGAATCGAAGTCATCCATAATTCTCCGTTACGATCCTTATGTATTGACTTAAAGTTTGAATCTTCTTCTCCTTTTGGCCAAGGTTCAGGAACTCGAATAAGTTTTCTTTTTACACGATCGAATTCATACATGTAATCTTCCGACAAAACCCACATAGTTCCATTCGGATCAATAGTAAAATCAAAAACTTTCGTTATTTTATCTTTTTTTGAAGGGCGGATTTCTACAGCATGAGAGCTTAACTTACCACTCCGAGTATCCTTCACTATGAGTCCAGCACCTGCCTCTGTCGCAAAATATACAGCATGATTCAAGCTATCTGCTGTGATTTTTGTAATTATAAAATTTTTAAAATTTTGGCTTTTCTTTAAGTCTAAATACTTAAAATTGAAAAGTGAGCTGTAAGGATAATTCACCAATAATCCTATTGTAGAACCAAATATTGTTGTGTTTCCCGGAATATTTTTCACTTGAAAAATTCCAGGAGGTGTATCTTCACTTTCAGGAATTTGGTGATTTTGAATAAATTCAAATGTTTTGGACTTAATATTAAATACACCTATACTTCTGTCTTCACTTGCAAGCCATAATTCTTTTTCAGATTTATAAGAAATGTAGTAAGCTATGTTACCATAACCTTCTAGCGGCTTTACAGAAGAAAATAAATACGTTTTGAAAGATTCATCCTGGAATTTAAAATGACAAATACCACCACCCCAGGCTGACATCCATAGTCCATCTTGACCATCCGGGATAATATGATTAAAACAATCGTATCTGATCTCATTTGGATTTGGATTTCCCATTCGTTTGTAAGTCAGTGTAAAACGTACAGGGTCGAAATGATATAATCCATTCATGGTAGCTAACCAAAAATTTCCTGTATCCGCTACATAAATTGTATTAACTCCATTATAGTTGAAAGCAAAATCACTGCTATACTTTGGATGTATATCTGTCAGATCGATATGTCTTAATTTTCCAGTAGACGGTTGATAAGAATTAAGACCAAGACCCCAGTTACTAAACCATAATTCTCCGGATTTAGATATATATAGTATATTAACAGACTTTAATATATTTTTACCATTATAATCTATATACTTGAAATGCTGAAAACATTGACAATCTTCTTTATATAAACTGATTCCACCAGAATAATAACTTATCCAAATTTTTCCATTTGGGTCAACGTAAAGTCTTTGTCCATTATCATACAAAAGTGACGTAGAGTCTGAGTCACTATGCCGGAAAACTTTTACATTGTTTCCATCATATCGATTAAGCCCGTCTTGAGTTGCAATCCAAATAAAACCACTGGAGTCTATTGCAATATGTGTTAAAGCGTGATTCGACAATCCATCTTTTTGGTCCAATAACTCAAATTTCAATTCACTTAAATTCTGAGCCCCAAGAAATATATCAACGAAGCTAACTAGGCATAATACTAAGACACATTTTACGATTTGAGTAAGATTCAAAATTGAATTAAATTGATAAATGCTAATATTTAGATATTTTGCCCCTAAAGGTAAAATAATTAACCTTATTATTTTAAAGCATTAGCCATAACTATAATTCGCAGCGACGACAAAACACACGGTCCGAATCCATTTAATATTGTGTGTAAAATATTAGTTAGCTAAATATCAGAGCTTCAGAGCTCTAAAGCTTCAGAGCTTTAATTCTCTATTTTCCGTCTTTGAATCTGAAACAATCTCGAGATATTAAAACCAAATCCTATATCACCATTAAACCAATTACCATTATCATCTTTGATATATGCTCTTTCATTTATTCCATTTGAATTTGCTAGGTGTAGCTGGAATACATGGCCTCCTGTCTCAATATCAACACCTATGGATAATGGATGTTTCTTGAAGTCTGAAGGAAATGCATTGAAAGGCATTGTATAATCAACGAGTATTGCAACACGATTGGTAATTTTATATCTCACGCCAAGTTCAGTAGCAAAAATTGTATTGGGATAAACATCAGAAGTAACAAAATTGGAATGAAGAATCATCGGTGCCAATTGTACTGTCAGTCTTTCATTAAATTTTCTTCCAATCAATAACTGATGATAATAAGATGATCTTCTTGCAAATGTTGCTTCGATTGTGTCTACAAATGGCGTTTTCCTGCCGTCATAAACGATGCCACCTGTATAAATTAATGAGATCGGCATTGCTTTCTTTCCTGTACTTTGCCATAATATTCTATAACGAACAAATGCATCAAATTCTTTTTTAAAACTACTGCGACCAATCCCCACAGTCAAGTTATCCATAAAGGCATAATCAAATCCCAATCGCATAGTTCTTGCATTGTCTAAACCGAAAAAATTCTCGACACCCGAGTTCAAATAATCAAATCGATGTAAAATTCTGAAATCCAAATTTCCAAATGGTAACATTTCCATGCTATGACTATTGATAACCCTGGTTGACTTAAATGCATTTAGCACTTTCTCATTCACAGGATCAGTATCGATCCCATCTAACATGTCTTGAGCATTTATATTAATACCTAAAAAAAGTGCGAATGCAACTGTTTTAAAAATTCTAGAATTTATCATGTTTTTATTTTAATAAAATTTATTTTAATCACGCAATCTTTAGTTGTTAGGGGCTCCCTGTTTAATCCACCTATCTATAATAGCAATCTCACAATCAGGCATCTTACTGGAATTCTTTGGCATTGGAGAAAAAGGACTAACAAAATTTATACTTCCTGAAAGTGACCCATCTTCAACAAAAGCTTTTAGTTCGTCATAAGTTCTGAAATCTACATTGCCCTGTGGATCATTTGAATTATGACATTGTCCGCAATATAAGTCTAAAATAGGCCTAACACTTCCACTTAATGTAATATTACTTGAATCACATGGTGGGCTTACACAAATCGGGTTAAATTTAGCTCCTTGTTCTATCCATGTTGCAATGGTTAAAATTTTACTATCAGAAAGGCGTGAGAATGGTTTATTAGGCATGGGCGCGAACTGATCAATTAAAACCTTATATAACTTACTGCCGGCATGATTCCCAGCTTTCACATCCTTGATTATACCTTCATACGTTGTATAGTCACGTTCCGCCTCTCTGTCCACTGAATTATGGCATCCATTCTGGGTGCAGCTTGAACTTATAATAGGTTTAATTTGTGTTTCAAAACAAACCTCTGTTGACACTTCACTCTCAGAAGTACATCTCCACATAGAGAAACTTAAGACAAATAAGCCCGCTACAAATTTTTTCATCATAATATTTATTTTAACCCCGCCTTCTCGCTTATTTCCAACATTCTATCGATACAAGCTCTTGATTTTTGAATAACTTCCTGAGAAAGAACAACCTCCGGTAATTCATATTTTAAGCAAATATATAATTTTTCCAATGTGTTTCTCTTCATATGTGGACATTCATTACAGGCACAATGATTATTCGGCGGCGCAGGGATAAATGTTTTTTGTGGACTAGCTCTTTCCATTTGATGTATAATTCCTGCTTCCGTTGCAACAATAAATGAATTATATTCTTTCTTCTTTGTAAAATTTAAAAGTTGTGAAGTTGATCCAATAAATTCTGCCATAGCGAGTACAGGCTCTTCGCATTCCGGATGTGCAATGATTATTGCTTCTGGGTTTTGATGTTTTAATTTGGCAATTCTCTCTTTTGAAAAAATTTCATGTACCATACAGGCTCCATTCCACAAGATCATTTTTCTACCTGTGACTTTTTCAAGATATGCTCCTAAATTTTTATCAGGCGCAAAAATTATTCCTTTATCTTTTGGAATGCTGTTGATAACATGAACAGCATTAGAAGAAGTACAGCAAATATCTGTTAGAGTTTTTAAATCCGCAGTACAGTTAACGTAGCTGACTACAATATGATCAGGATATTTTTCTTTAAATTTTGCAAATATGGGAGCGGGACAGGAGTCTGAAAGTGAGCATCCTGCCTTAAGGTCAGGTAATATTACTTTCTTGTTTGGAGAAAGTATTTTTGCTGTTTCAGCCATAAAATGAACTCCTGCAAATGCAATTATATCTGCAGATGTTCTTGCTGCTTCTTGTGATAATTGAAGACTGTCTCCAACAAAATCTGCAATATCCTGTATGTCACCATCCTGATAATAATGTGCAAGTATTACAGCATTTTTTTCCTTTTTTAACTTTTGTATCTCTACGAATAAATCCAACTCAGGATCAACATCATATTCTAAAAATCCGTTACGATGTAATGAAATTTCATCTTGTGCAGTTATCTCCTTCATATATCTCAATGCAATTATTGTTAGAATGTCTTAAGCGTCAATCTTCTTTTTTACCATTGTTAATATATTCGCTATTGCAACTGACTCTCCTGTTTCATCATAGACATCAACGTGCCATTTTACAATTCCTTTAGCAACATCTTCTTCAGTTCTTTTTTCCTGATCAATCTTTTCTTTTACAGTTAGTCGTACTCCAATTGTTGCTCCTGGATACACGGGTTTTATAAATCTACATTCATCCAATCCATAATTTAATAATACGGGTCCTTTTTTGGCATCAACAAACATACCTGCAGCTTTCGAGAGTATATAATATCCATGAGCTACTCTTCCGGTAAAGATTGTTCCTTCTAATGAAGTCACATCCATATGTGCATAAAAATGATCACCACTCAGATTGGCAAAATTTGTAATGTCAGTTTCAGTCACCGTATGCTTTGCAGTTATCCATTGATCTCCAACTTCCAATTCTTCAAAATGTTTTCTAAATAAGTGAACATCACTTTCTTTCACTTCAGATCCAGCTTGAAATTGTTGTGTTACAGCAGTAATCATATCCGGAGATCCTTGAATTGCTGTTCTTTGCATATAATGTTTAATTCCTCGCAGCCCACCCATTTCTTCTCCTCCACCAGCTCGTCCGGGTCCACCATGTACAAGCAATGGCATAGGCGATCCATGCCCAGTGCTTTCCTTAGCACATTTTTCATTTAATATCAGAATTCTACCATGATGTGAACCTGCTTCTGAAACAAACTCGGACGCAATATATTTATCAGAAGTAATAATAGATGAAACCAATGATCCCTTTCCTAATTGTGAAATTTGAATTGCATCAGAAAGATTTTTATAAGGCATAATTGTACTTACCGGACCAAATGCTTCAACTTCATGTGTTAGTATATTTTCAAAAGGTTTTTCATTGATCATTAATATTGGTGACATAAATGCACCTCCTTTTGTATTATCTCCTAATGCATGAACAGTGTCTAAATCTCCATATGCAATACTTGAATATTTTGAAAGCACCGCAACTTTTTCTTTTACTTCGTTTAATTGTGTGATTCCTGCAAGTGCACCCATTCTTACTTCTTCGAGATGAGGATCTCCAATAACTGTTTTTTGCAATCGTTGCCCTAAAGAAATTTGAACATCCTGTAAGTACTCTTCAGGAACAATGACTCTTCGAATAGCTGTGCATTTCTGTCCGCACTTTGCAGTCATTTCGCGATGTACTTCCTTAATAAATATATCAAAATCAGCAGTTCCGGGCTTGGCATCTCGTCCAAGTACACTACAATTCAAGGAATCTGTTTCCATATTTAATGGTACTGATTCTTCTAAAATTCTGGGATGTGATCTCAATACTTTTCCTGTAGATGCAGAGCCTGTAAATGTTACCACATCCTGAAAATTTACATAGTTCAATAAGTCTCTTGCTGATCCGCAAATTAATTGTAATGAACCCTCCGGTAAAATTCCAGATGAAATAATATCTCTAAATACAGCTTCTGCCAGATAAGAACTAATTGAAGCGGGCTTTACAATCGCAGGTACTCCGGCAAGAAGGTTTACGGATATTTTTTCTAACATTCCCCATACTGGAAAATTAAAAGCATTAATATGAATTGCAACTCCTTTCTTAGGAGTTAATATATGATGTCCAATAAAAGTATTGCCTTTGGATAATGGTGCAAGATCGCCATCCGTACAAAAAGTCTGATTCGGTAATTTTCTTCTCAATGATGAATACGCAAATAATGTTCCGATACCTCCATCAATATCAATCCATGAATCTGTTTTGGTAGCGCCAGTCTTATAACTTAGAGGATAATACTTCGCTTTGATTTCTGTAAGATGTATTGCAAGTGCTTTTATCATTCTGCCCCTTTCCTGAAATGTCATTTTCCTAAGGGCTGGTCCACCTTTTTGTCTTGCATATTGAAGACATTCATCCAGGTTTATACCTTCAGAACTGAGAGTAGCGATCTCAGAACCATTTACAGCATTATATAATATCTGACCTTTTCCGCTTCCTTCAACCCATTGACCGCAGATATAATTTTTTAATTTCATGATTCCAGTAATTGTAATGTTTTTAACCTTCTACATATTCCACTTGAATCCCAAATTGTCTTAAGTGATGTAGACAATGTTTGTACAAAAGATTTGTATTGTGTTCAAGATCTAAATCTCCATAGAAAGGGTTTAATATTTTCACTTCGGGATTTTGATCATATACTTCAAACATTTTTTGTATTTCTACATAAAGTTTTTCTATGGATTCTTGATAATTGTCGTGTTTAGGTGCGGGAGGAGTTTTAGGTATTAAAGGATTATCAATATTCTCCTTCATGAGTTTTGGGCTCAGTAACCAGGATTGAAGTTTAGGAATATTTTCTTCCGGAGATAAAAGTTTTTCTGCTTTTAATTTACCGTTGGCTAACATAAAAGAATATGTGAGATGCTCAACCATCTGATGTGGGTTCATGAGTCCCCATTCTCCTTTGGTCTTATGATCAAGAGTTTTTAAAAGAGATACAAATTCAGTCAATAAAAAATTACGCTTATTTGTCATTGTTTTCGAAATATGATCTTACATATTTAATCCTCCACAAACACTCAATACCTGTCCTGTTATATAACTGGATTGATCAGAAGCTAGAAAAGTAACTACATCAGCAACTTCAGAGCCTTGTGCTAATCTTCCTAATGGTATATTTTTTAAAAAATTTTCTTTCGTCTTTTCATCAAGAACATGTGTCATTTCAGTTTCAATAAATCCCGGAGCAATTGCATTGCAACGAATATTGCGGGATGCAACTTCTTTAGCAATAGATTTTGTAAAACCAATCATACCTGCTTTAGAAGCAGCATAATTTGATTGTCCTGCATTTCCAAATTGACCGACTACTGAAGTAATGTTAATTATACTTCCTGATCTTTGTCTCATCATTTGAGTTACTGCAAATTTCGTTAGGTTAAATGCTGATTTTAAATTAATATTCATAACCTGATCCCACTGCTCCTCTGTCATTCGCATTATAAGGTTATCCTTGGTGATGCCAGCATTATTCACAAGTATGTCAATTCTACCAAAATCTTTTATAACTTTCTCAATTAACTCTTTACTTTGAGTATGATCTGAGGCATCTGATTGATATGCTATAACTTTTGCACCGTTGACTGTTAACTTATTTACGAGTTCATTGGCTTTTTCTGGAGAACTAAGATATGTAAATGCTACTTGCGCTCCGTTTTTAACGAGCTTTTCAACAATTGCTGAACCAATACCTCGCGATCCTCCAGTAACCAAAGCTGTTTTATCCGGAACCTTACACATACGTTGATAATTTATTTGATCTTAACATGCAACAGATAGATACTTTTAATACCTTTTATTATTGTTGCTATTATTAGGCTTGTACTTTTTCTTGAACTTATTATTTTTATTCTTTTGAAAATGCTTCGATCGTGCGTGTCTTGGAGTGATCTGACTTGCTTCTAATATCACTTCCTCTCCAAGTTTAAGATCTCCTTTACTCATGTTGGCAAGATCTTCTTTAATGCTTTCATCACTTATATAATGCTCCTTATTCCAGTTTCTAAAAGCAGTCTTCATATAGGTTGCTATAATCATTGCGTAGGCTTCCTTTTTGACAGGATCTTCCAGTTGTCTGGCTTTTGCAACCATATTACTTATATACGCTCCGTAAT
>JABFRV010000039.1 GCA_013140975.1 Saprospiraceae bacterium | reverse complement strand
AATGACTTGCGGCAAGGAACAACCTTAGTACCTTTTCAATTCCAACATCATCATGATGTTCATTTTGTAAGATAGCAATAATATTTTTCCATCTTGTTGACAGGATTTTTAGCTTCATTTTTATATATAATATGTAAAATTAAGAATTCAGGAGCATATTGAACTAAGAAATAAATTGTGTTAATAGTAGAAAATTTTTATGAATAAAGATGTTTACATATTATTATTGTTAAATTGTTTTCTTTTTCAAAAATTGACCTATAATGATTTTTGCATTTTTAATGAAGTGTAGTTTAGCATGATCGAGTAAAAACCTGTCTACTGTTATAAATAAATGACTTTTGTTTTTTTTGGATTTGTCTTGATAATGGACTCGTGCTAAATCTTTATTCATTGAAGCTTTATTGGTTTTTGACTGAAGATTGTATATGTAAATTGATCAATTCAAGAAAAGTAAACTTATGTTTGTGTCCAGGATTGATCCATAGAATCTTGAAGCTTGAAATTCAATTCTCAAACTTGATGAAAAAGTATATTGAACTTTGGTGAAAAAATGTGCTCTTAGATGCAGCGATTTAGAGCTTTTATGAGTAGATATGGATTATTAGATTAGTATTCTTAATTTTTGCTTTGTTCGAATGAATAAATTATTCCTATATTTTTCCTTAATACTTTGGTTTGCAAGCTCTTGTAGAAAGGAAAGTGATGATATTATACCTGCTCCTGATAGATATAAGCCAAGAAAGTTTAATGTTACAACTATTCATGGTCTGGTCGTCAACGAATACAATGAGCCAATTGAAGGGGTTAAAGTTCGATTAGGCGAACAAGCTGAGATAACAGACAAGAACGGATATTTTAAGCTTGATAAGGCGAGAGTGGATGCAAATCAGGATTTCATTCATTTTGAGCACACATCTTATTTAAGTTCAATAGAAAAACTTAGTGTTGGACCGGGGTCATACTATACGATAAGAACAACACTCCCAAGAAAGTCAATGGCAATACCTTTTGATAATGCCATAAAAAACAAATATATGCTCAATGAGCATTTGGCAATTGAGATTGATGAATTAAGTCTAATAAATCAATTGGGTCAAGTTCATCAAGGACTTAGCTTCCTTTATTTACGCAACAATAAAAGGTTTCCTTGTCTTGCAAATCAGAATTTCATTTTATCTTATAATGACAACAATACGCCGCAATTGCTCCAGGCATTTGAAAAAATAGCTATAGAGTTCAGATCCGGAATAAATGGAGAAGTACTTAAGTTGAACAAAAAAGTAAAATTAACTTCGTCTAAGCCAATTTCAGATAAAGATAAATTGTTATTATTAAATGAGAAAGGGCAGAAATGGGAGGAAGTAAAATATGTAGATAATTCTTATATTCTGTTCTTGGATAAGTATCTTTCATTTGGAGAATTCAAAAATTTTAGAATCGTTGAAGGGTCTTTAACAGACCAGAATAATAATCAAGTTGGCCTGTTAAATCTAAATATTACAAAAGGCACACAAATAATGGATAATATAAACTCAAATTATGAAGGCTATTTTAAATCCATTATATCATCAGATAACTTACAACTTGATATATTAAATTCCTGTGGTGCGATTAACCAATCCTTGAACTTGCCGGAATCAAACGCTAATGCTAAAAATGATATTGCTATAGATGTTTCGCAGACAAAACTTTATTCAATGCAGGGCAAGGTAGTTGATTGTAATGGTAAAACAGTGACCAATGCTTATGCATTAATAAAAGCTGAAGATAATCAGTTTCTCGTAAGTCCTGTTTCTGCACAAGGAGAATTTTTAAGAAAATTAATATTATGTCAGAATGAAAATTATGAAATAAAAGTATTCGACATAGAGCAAAAGACAGTTAGTAATACTATAACTATTAATACCAGCCAGCAGAACAATATTACTATCACAACATGTAACAGTAATTCTGAAAGTTTAGCAAGAATTATTGTAGGTAGCTATTCAGAACAATTTCCCTATTGCAGAGTGAAAAAATTCTCATCATCAAATTCTCCCAATATAATCTTTGTATTCGAATACGGTGCAGATAACTCGTATTCGGAAAAACTCATTCTCGAAAGAAAGAATGATCCCAATACAGGAAATTTTTGGAGGTTTAGTCAGGCTTCTTTAATAAATGGAAGATATAGCCTTCATGAAATAACACAGGAGCCTCAATTATATTTTTTTGAAGAAAATGGTATTGAATTTCTCGAATGCATTATTCCGAAAGTAAATTGCATTGATCAGCAGAGCCAAACAAATATTCAATCTCAACTTATTTATTTCAAAGCCCTGTTAATTTAATTATAGCTTGAGTCAATCGCCGAATATAAGTATAATAGTCGAAGGCTGTATTGCCGGGGATCGGTTGTATCAAAAGCAGTTATATGAGCTTTGTCATGTAAGGGTAATGAGCGTTTGTATGAGATATTGTTCTAACTATGAAGAAGCAAGAGACTTGTTTCAGGAAAGTTTCATTCGTATTTTTAGCAATCTAAATTCATTCAAGTCGGAACAAGGAGATTTACTTGCCTGGGTGTATACCATTAGCCGAAATGTTGTATTTACTCATCTTTCAAAACAAAAATTTAGCTTTACTGAATTAAATGATCAGTATATAGATTATAAAGAGGATAGCCAAAATGAGATTATTTCAGGTCAGTTTTCTGCGATTGAAAAAGAAATAAAACAAATGCCTGAAGGGTATAGGACTATTTTAAATTTATTTGTATTTGAAGAGCTTAGTCATGATGAAATTGCCAATATTCTAAATATAAGCCCTAGTACATCCAGATCTCAATTGGTGAGAGCGCGAGAATATCTTAAAAAAAAATTATTACCAAAACCAGTTAGCATAAAAGTAAATTAAACTATCGAGTATGAAACATGATTCATTTGATTCCTGGTTAAAAAATAAAGCCAATATAAACCAACCTGAATTTGATTCTGAATTGGAATGGCAATTACTTGAGCCAAAGCTTCCCGGAAAGAAAAAAGACAGGAGGTACATTATTCTATTCGTCTTTCTTGGTCTGCTTGGTTTAGCTTACTTAATAAATCATTTTACTCGTCCCGAATTTGGAATATCAATGACGCGTAAGGGTGACAAAAAAGAGCAAATTAATGAGGTTCAATCATCTGTAGTGACGTATAATGAAAATCTTATTCAGAATAGCAAGTTAAATGTGAAGAATTCAGATGATTTTAAATTTTTAAGAGAAAGTGGTAAGGTCATTAAACATTCAAATGAGATTGAAACTGCTTCATCAGATAAGAAGTTTTTAAGCGCTAAAACCAAAAGTTTACAAAGCGAAAATCTCAATATTACTGCAGATAAGAATGTAAATTTAATCGCGAATTCAGTATTGAATGTTATGGCAAATAGTAATGAAGATAAGATATCAAATAGTGATTCAAACTTCTTGAGTCAATCAGAAGAATTAGAAAGACTAAGGAATGGGATGCAGCTGTTGTTTATTGCGATAAAGGATGCAACCTTGAGTCAGCCCAGACTTAAAATATGCTTAAATAAGAAACCCATAACGACTGAATTATTTTTTCAAACATCTTACGGGTTTTTAAATCAATCCCTGAGTGGGAGCCAGGAATTAGCGCAGCGAAGAAGTAATTCTGAAAAAGGATTGGATTTGGTTCAGCTTGTTGGTGGAGTGCAAGCGAGATATAAAAATAAGTATTTTATGAGGACTGGAATTGAACTTGGAATTTCAGTTATACAATTCAGGCATCAATTTTATGATACGACCATAATTCATAGTTCTCCAGAAACGTTATCTGTAACTTTGAATGAAGATTTAAGTCTAAGTTATGAAATTGGACAAGCAACCAAAGAGCAAGTGAGTCTTATAAATAGAAAAAAATATAATCATAGATATCAACTCAGCTTTCCCATTTTAATAGGTTTCAGATCGATATTAGGTCCTAGAATTTCGATCAACTACAATGGAGGTGTTATTATTCCTATTTATCAATCATTCGAAGGAGAAATACTAAAACATAATAGGTCTCAATCTATAAAATATGGCTTGGGAGTAAAAAATTTATTTGGACCATGCAGCATTCAGGGTGGTTTTGAAGTAGTCTATCATGTAATCAAAGGAATACATATATATTCAGGTTTAAATTATCGAGCAGAAAGTAAATATTGGTTTGATACGCAAACTTCAACTAAAGAAAAGCACAGTAGTTGGTTTCTATCGGCAGGAATGACCTATGCTTTGAATAATTGAATACTTGAAATTAATTAGACCGGTACAATTAATCTTAATATGTAATCCTTGGCTAGAATTAATTAATATTAAAAAATTTAAAATGAAAAAAAATATTCTACTCCTCTTTACTTTGCTATTTAATGTAGCATTACTAAAAGTTTCAGCTCAGAATTGTAACCCTGATGTGAATCCTCCTATTCATCTTTTAAAAGGCTCCTTTGTCATTTTCAATACATCAGCAACTCAATTTGATATAGAAGCAAAAGAATTAGTTATCAATGCAATAGATGATTGTACTGATAATGATAAGTTGATTCATTCTTTTTCTGCTAACAAGTTAGATAATGTTAAAAGTCTCAGTATAAATGACATTTACCCAAAAGTTGTCCAAATTTATACTTTTGACGAGAGTGGGAACTATGCTTTAGGGACTGCATCAATAAATATTAAATCCTGTCCATTAGCTATCGCGTGTAATGATGAAGTTAATATTTCCATTGTTCCAGGGAAAAGTACGAAAATATCTGTAGACATGTTGCTTGCGGGTGCAGTCTGCAGAGACAGAACGTACACAATTGAACGACTCGTTAGTAATAATGTCTGGGAAGCGTTGGTTGAAGTTAATGAACAATCACCAGCTCAGTTTCAGTATAGAGTAAAAGATAATTCTACTGGTATTACTTGCTGGGGTGAGATAATTCTAAAATCATTCGATTGTGCTAAAGTAAATAATTTTGTTTTTAACGATCAAACATTATTAATTCATTGTTCACAAGAAATAATTCCTGAAGTAACTGGCTTTCCTTTCTCTTCGAGTTACAGAATATTATCTAAGCCAAATGAAAAATCTTATACGATAGAGATTAGTAAAAATTGCCCAAGCATAACAGTAAGTTATAGTGATAAAGTTATTACAGGAGATTGTGCAAACTTTCCTTTGGTTAAAATTATTCGTACATGGACTGCTCTATTGCCCAATGCTACTACTATTACTAAAGATCAAATTATTAATTTTAAAGTCGCTCTTGAGCCTTCCTCATATTTAAATGATAGAGTTTTTAATTGTACAGATTCTTATCCCAAGATTCCTGGAACTGATATTCCTACTATTGAAGAAACCGGGAAACCAGTAATTGACGCTTGTATATCCTCAGGAAAGTATTCTACAAATTTTGAAGACATGGTATTTATTGTTCAGGATGACGAATGTAGTTATAGCAAAAAGGTGATTCGTAAATGGACATCTTTAAATTGGTGCACAGGAGACGTGTACGTTTTTAATCAAGTTATAAAAATTAATTGCTCCAAAGACAAGATAAAACCAATACCGTTTTGCCTTGGCACTATAAACATAAGTTTAGATCATCTTGGAGAAGCAACATTATATCCTTCAGATTGTAATGCAGGCAGTACAGATAATTGCGGAATATTGAAATTTGCTTTTGATAAAGAAGGAAATGTAACTTCTCAAAAATTCTATATTTCTGATATAGGTGTTACTCAATCTGTTAAGCTATATGTTATTGATAATGCTGGAAATTATGATTTTTGTACAATAAATGTTATAGTTAGTGGTCTGAATATTAGCAATAAGAAGAATATAATCTCTGGTAATATGATGAATGTATTGTTGCACCCATTGCAAAAGGTATCCACTAATTTTAAGTTTCAATTGCAAAGCAATAATAATTTGTACGCATTAAACTTATGTACTCCTGTTGCAGGAAATAACTATGCATTATGTATTGATTCAAGCTTCAATGTAAGTAAGGGAAATTTGATTGGAAATTATTCTGGAAAAAATTCGATTCTTGAAGGAGTCTCTACTTTGGACTTTGTTACTATTCTTAGAGATCTTTTTGGTTTGGCGGAGTTAAATAAATTACAAAAAATTGCCGCAGATGTGGATTGTAACAATTCAATTAACATTTTCGATTTATTAGAAATCAGAAGATTAATTTTAGGAATTGATACAAAATTTGGTTGTAGTGAGGATGTGCTTTTTTATACTGCTGATCTTAATAATCCACAGTTAATAAAAAATGTAGATTTAAATTTACCAGCGACAGGATTTGATATTTCTGTTGTCAAAAAAGGAGATGTAACTGGAAATGTTTTTGGATTAAAATCGGATATTGTTTCAAGCAGAAATGTAATTCCGGAAATTTATATTGATGATTTAGAAATGCAGGCTAATCAAGAATATGACATATGGTTAAGAATACCAAATGCCGTAAATGTTTTTGGAATACAGATTGGGCAACTATTTGATAAATCTAAAGTTCAAATTCAAGAAATTAGTTCACCTTACTTTTCGATGGAATTGGGAAAAGAATATGTAGTTAATGATTCTGACTGGAGAGCTTTATTGTTATCGAATAATCATGAATCAATTCATATCTCCAATGGGATTATACGATTAAAAGTACTTTGCAAAGTAAAATCAACTGTTGCTGAAGCCATTTATGCCAACCGTTATCCTTTTCCAATTTTGGTTATCGATGAGGATCTAACATTGTCAGAATCCAACATTAGACCTAAAGCAGTTGTTGGAACTAAGAATTTTAATACGGATGTCATCGACTTCAAAATCATTCCTAACCCATCAAATTCTGATATTGTTATTAAATGGGGTGGAGCAACTGACGAAAATATATTCTTTAAATTGATTGATTCTAAAGGAACTACTGTTTATCTTCAAGATAAAGTTATCGATTCAAATGGTCTTGTGATACCCTCATCTATTTTTCCTCAGCAAGGAGTTTATTTTCTCCAAATTAGAAATGGTAAAATTTTAGTTACTAAAAAGGTTGTTCGATTATAAACTTTTAAGCTTACTTTTTTTAGAGGGGATTCATAAGATCCCCTTTTTTGTTGTCCTTTAGGGTGTTGCGAAACCAATATTCTGCTTTTGTTGAGATTTTATATACCCAGTGTACAAAGTTATCTAATTGGAATTGGCCTGAAGTTTAAGAAAGGGGTACTATTTCAGCGAATTTGATCTCATATTTGAGATTGCGCTTTATATACTGGCATTAATATAATATGAATATGAAAGCTGGTAGTACTCAATAAGTTATGGTCTATTCCATTATTCATCAGAAGATTTAATTATAGTTAACTATTTTCCATCTAAATATTTAAATAAAAAACTGTTCAACTAGACAAATTGTCCTATATTTGCGACTCGTTTTAAAAAAGGGTTAGAATAGTCTGCCCTAATTTGTATATTCATTAGTCAAAAGCCAGTGTAGCTCAGCTGGTAGAGCAGCTGATTTGTAATCAGCTGGTCGGGGGTTCGAATCCGTCCACTGGCTCTATCGTAAGCTATTCATTAGTAATGAATTAGCTTAAGCTTTCAAAGAAGTTTGATAGCTTTTTAAAAATATTATAAGGGGTGATTTAGGATGATATTGATTGGCTTGGGTATAACTAATCAGATCAGATTCATCTGAATGTACGGGGATGCGCCGGAGCTGGAGAGCCGGGCCAGACTGTAAATCTGGTGTCTATGACTGAATGGGTTCGATTCCAATCATCCCCACAATCTTTACAAACTTTAAGTTTTTGACTTTTTGGTTGGATTATTAAAGGAAGTAAAGCTTAGGAGGTAGATCTATAATGATAGATCTTACATAAAATAATTGCGGGAGTAGCTCAGTTGGTAGAGCATTAGCCTTCCAAGCTAAGGGTCGCGGGTTCGAGTCTCGTCTCCCGCTCAAATCCTAAGGTGTGAATCATTGAAAGTAATAAGAACTTGATTCAACTCTGCCTAACGTGTACATTAAGCTCACATTTTCACACTCACACACAAGAGTTGCCAATGTAGCTCAGGGGTAGAGCACTTCCATGGTAAGGAAGGGGTCAAGGGTTCAATTCCCTTCATTGGCTCGAGCCAAGTAAAGAATAGGAAACATTTAATTTTTATAAACAAACAAGTCTAAAAAAATAATTCTAAAAAATGGCAAAGGAAACCTTTAATCGGTCCAAACCACACGTCAACATTGGAACTATTGGCCACGTTGACCATGGTAAAACAACATTAACATCAGCAATCACTTCAGTTCTTGCTGATCAAGGTCTTGCTAAAAAGAAAGACTACGATTCTATTGATAATGCTCCTGAAGAAAAGGAAAGAGGTATTACAATTAATACTGCACACGTAGAATACGAAACTCTAAAGAGACATTATGCTCACGTTGACTGTCCTGGTCACGCTGACTATGTGAAGAACATGGTAACGGGTGCTGCACAGATGGATGGAGCGATTTTGGTTGTTGCTGCAACTGATGGTCCAATGCCTCAGACTCGTGAACACATTCTTCTTGCACGTCAGGTAGGAGTTCCTAAAATTGTTGTATTCATGAATAAGGTTGACCTTGTTGATGATCCAGAAATGTTGGAACTTGTTGAGATGGAAGTAAGAGAATTACTTGATAAATATCAATTTGATGGCAATAATACAGCTATCATTAGAGGATCTGCTCTAAAGGCTCTTGAAGGAGAAGCTGGAGGAAAGAAAGCAATTCAAGATCTTATGGATGCTGTTGATGCTCAAATTCCTGAGCCAGTTCGTCTAATTGATCAGCCATTCCTTATGCCAGTTGAAGACGTTTTCTCTATTACAGGTAGAGGTACAGTTGCAACAGGTAGAATAGAAAGAGGTATTATCAAAGTTGGTGAAGCTGTTGAGCTTGTAGGTATGATGAAACCTGAAGATAAACCTTTAGTATCTACTATCACTGGTGTCGAGATGTTTAGAAAACTACTTGACAGAGGTGAAGCTGGGGATAATGCAGGTCTTCTACTAAGAGGTGTTGAAAAAGATGATATTAAGAGAGGTATGGTTATCTGTGCACCAGGTTCTGTTAAGCCGCATATGAAATTTAAATGTGAGGTTTACGTACTTTCTAAAGACGAAGGTGGACGTCATACTCCATTCTTTAAGGGTTACCGTCCGCAGTTTTATTTCAGAACTACTGACGTTACCGGAGAGTGTCAATTACCGGCAGGTGTGGAAATGGTTATGCCTGGAGATAATATCTCATTAGAAGTAACTTTATTAAACCCAATCGCAATGGAGAAAGGTCTTCGTTTTGCGATCCGTGAAGGAGGTCGTACAGTTGGTGCTGGTCAGGTTACTGAAATTCTTGACTAGAAATTAATTAACAATATAAAATAGCCTCTGCATATTTTAATAGCAGAGGATATTTTTTAAAATACGGGCATAGCTCAACTGGCAGAGCAACGGTCTCCAAAACCGTAGGCTGAGGGTTCGAGTCCTTCTGCCCGTGCTGAAAAGGATAAGATGGATAAATTTGTATTATATCTCAAGGAAAGTTACCACGAACTTGTAGAAAAAGTTACTTGGCCAACATGGCCAAATCTTTTAGATAGTGCCAGAGTTGTTGTCGTAGCAACCGTAATTTTAGCTCTTGTTATTCTTGTAATGGACCTTATTACGAATAAGGCACTTGGATTTATTTATAACACCTAATTCATCAGTCTTAGAATAACATGGAACAAGAAAAAAAATGGTATTCGTTAAGAGTCATTAGTGGAAAAGAAAAGAAAATCCGTGAAAGAATCTTAGCTGAAATTGCCAGATCAGGTTGGACCGATATTATCCCACAGATAATTGTTCCTTCTGAGAAAGTTTATAAAATAAGAAATAGCAAGAAAGTAGTTATAGAAAGAAATATTCTACCAGGTTACCTACTTGTTGAAGCGCAACCGGAAAAGTTCGGAGCTGAAATAGTACAACACATTGCCAACATGCCGGATGTCATTCATTTTTTAGGTAAAAATGATCCGACTCCAATGAAAAAAGCTGAAGCAAACAGGATGTTGGGTAAGGTTGATGAATCCCATGAAATTGGTGAAACTATGATTGAGCCATTTCTTCCTGGAGAAACAGTTAAGATCATCGACGGACCTTTCAATGATTTTATCGGGGATGTGAAAGAAGTAAATGAGGAAAAGAAAAAATTAAAAGTAATAGTAAAAATATTTGGACGTGGAACTGAGGTTGAACTCAATTTCATGCAAGTAGAAAAAAATAATTAGTATGGCTAAGGAAATCGAAACGTTTATCAAGCTCCAGTGTAAAGGAGGACAAGCAAATCCTGCACCGCCAATTGGTCCGGCTTTGGGATCAAAGGGTGTTAATATTATGGAGTTTTGCAAAAGATTTAATGCAAAAACACAGGACTCTCCTGGTAAATTACTACCGGTTGTAATCACTGTATTTAAAGACAAATCTTTTGATTTCGTTGTTAAAACACCGCCGGCAGCAATTCAATTGGTTGAAGCTTCAAAAATTTCAAAAGGATCTAACGAACCGAACCGTAAGAAAGTAGGCTCTGTTTCCTGGGAACAAGTTGAATCAATTGCAAAAATAAAAATGCCTGATTTAAATGCATTTACCATTGAGTCAGCCATGAAGATGGTTGCAGGAACTGCAAGAAGCATGGGATTAACCGTAACCGGTACACCTCCCTGGTCTTAAGAAAAGTATTTAATAATAGAGGAAGATGGTTTTATCATCGTTATTACCTCATAAATTTTTATAAATGGCTAAACTTACTAAAAAAAGAAAAGTAGCTAATCCTAAAGTTACAGCAGGTAAGCTTTACAATCTTGATGAAGCTTCTGCACTTGTAAAAGAAACCAACACAACGAAATTCGATTCTTCAATCGATTTACACATTCGTCTTGGAGTTGATCCAAGAAAACCTGATCAAGCAATTCGTGGTACAGTAACGCTTCCTAATGGAACAGGTAAGACTAAAAGAGTTTTAGTTTTATGCACACCTGAAAAAGAAGCAGAAGCAAAAGGTGCAGGTGCAGATCATGTTGGACTTGATGAATACTTACAAAAGATTGAAGCAGGTTGGACGGATATTGACGTCATTATTGCAATGCCTACAGTTATGGCGAAGTTGGGAAAGATAGGTAGAATATTAGGTCCTAGAGGTCTTATGCCTAACCCTAAGACAGGAACTGTAACAATGGATATTGCAGGTGCTGTGAATGAAGTGAAAGGTGGTAAAATTGCTTTTCGTGTTGACAAAGCAGGTATCATACATTCATCTATTGGAAGAGTTTCATTTACTGCTTCAAAAATTAAAGAAAATGCAGATGAGTTATTACATGCAATTAACAAGCTTAAACCATCTTCTGCTAAAGGTGCTTATTTTAAATCTATTTCCATGGCTTCAACAATGAGTCCGGGAATAAAAATTGACCCTAAGGTTATTAAATAATTAAACACAATTGTTGCAACATGACTCACGAACAAAAAACACAGGAAATAGCAAACTTGACAGCAAAGTTTTCAGGAGCTCAGTTTTTTTATATTACTGATTCTTCAACTTTAACTGTTGAGCAAGTAAATAATCTTAGACGACTTTGTTTTGATAAAGGTATTGAAATGAAAGTTGTAAAAAATACACTTGCAAAAAAAGCACTGCAAAGTATTGAGAAGAACGGTGAATTCGCACCGGTATATGAAGCTTTAGAAGGACCAAGCGCTATCATGTTTACAGACAATGCAAAAGCGCCTGCAATTCTAATACATGAATTTAGAAAGACGAATGCAAGACCACTTTTGAAAGCAGCATATATCGATTCAGATGTGTATTCAGGTGATGATAAAATCGCTGTTTTGATAAAGCTAAAATCAAAAGAAGATTTAATAGGCGAAGTAATTATGTTATTACAATCACCGGCTACCAATGTAATATCTGCATTGAAATCAAGTGGTTCGACAATAGCAGGATTAGTAAAGGCTCTAGAAGAAAGAGCACAATAAAATATGGCTTCCAACATTTTATAATAATTTTTTAAACAGAAAAAACAAACAACATGGTTGATGTAAATGCTTTAGCTGAACAATTGGTTAACCTTACAGTAAAAGAGGTTAATGAACTTGCTTCAGTTCTAAAAGAACAGTACGGAATCCAGCCTGCTGCTGCTGCAGTAGCTGTAGCTGCTGCTCCTGCCGGTGACGGTGGTGCTGCTGCTGCTGAAAAAACTGAATTTGATGTACATTTAAAATCCGGAGGCGCTAACAAATTAAACGTTATTAAGGAAGTTAAAAACCTTCTTAACCTTGGTTTGAAAGAAGCAAAGGATTTGGTAGACGGTGCTCCTTCAGTAGTGAAACAAGGTGTTTCTAAAGAAGAGGCAAACTCTATCAAAGATGTATTGGTTGCGGCTGGTGCTGAAGTAGAAATAAAATAATCTACTTCTGATCGAACGCATCTTTATAAGAGAGTTCAAATGATAAAATAGGCTTAGGTGAGTGGCCCATTCACCTAAGCCCTTTCGTATTTTATTTTCATTGGGCGTAAGTGAATTTTTATAAATTTTAATAAATGGCTGTTAGTATAGTTAATAAGAGTACAAAAGAGCGATATTCTTTCTCCAAAGCTCCGTTGAAAGCTGCATATCCTGATTTTCTTGAAATTCAACTGAAATCATTTGTTGAATTTTTTCAATTGGAAACCACCCCGGACAAAAGAGCAAATGAAGGTCTCTTCAAAGTATTTAAAGAAAATTTTCCAATTACCGACGCCAGAAGTATTTTTCTTCTAGAGTTTCTTGACTACTATGTAGATCCACCACGATATTCGATAGAAGAATGTGTACAAAGAGGTTTGACATATAGTGTGCCGCTTAAGGCCAGGTTAAGATTATCTTGTAACGACGAGGAACATGTTGATTTCAAGACCATAGAACAAGATGTATTTCTTGGTAATGTTCCATATATGACTCCTAAAGGTACCTTTGTAATTAATGGTGCTGAAAGAGTAGTTGTGTCGCAGTTACATAGATCACCAGGTGTATTTTTTAGTCAGTCCTACCACCCAAATGGTACAAAAATTTTCTCAGCACGTGTTATTCCTTTTAAAGGAGCGTGGATGGAATTTGCGACTGATATCAATATGGTGATGTATGCATACATTGATAGAAAGAAGAAATTTCCAGTAACGACTTTATTGCGTGCAATAGGTTTTAGTTCTGATAAAGATATATTGAATCTCTTCAATCTTTCCGAAGAGATTAAAGGTACTGCTAAGGAATTAAACAAAGCAGTGGGTAGAAAGTTAGCGGCAAGAGTATTGAAAAGATGGACTGAAGACTTCGTTGATGAGGACACTGGTGAATTGATTACTCTTGAAAGAAATGAAATCATTCTTGAAAGAGATACAACTCTTGATGAAGAAAATATTCAATTAATAAT
>JABFRV010000031.1 GCA_013140975.1 Saprospiraceae bacterium | reverse complement strand
GTTAAAGATAGACCCGGTCATGATCTTCGTTATGCAATAGATTCAAGTAAATTACAAAGTGAACTGGGATGGACTCCAAAAATAAATATTAAAGAAGGAATATCAAAAACAATTGACTGGTATTTAGAGAATAAAAATTGGTTAAGCGAGATTACTTCTGGCGAATATATGAATTATTATCACAAGCACTATACTCATTAAAATGATAAGTATGCGATTTTTAATTGTTACTATTTTTTTCTTACAAATCCCGATATCCTTCTATGCTCAATCTTCAGATTTATTTCTTGATAAAGCTTTAACAGAAATTGAAAAACGTGGAATTAGTGAAGATGAGCTAAAACAGAAATTGGATTCTCGTGGTATTGATTTAGAAGAATTGAAAGGAATGAAACCAGAGGAAGCTTTGCGTTATCAACAAGAAGTAGAAGGAGCTATTAAAGAGTTGGAATTAGAGAAAAGCAAAAAAGTAAAAACACCTTCAGCTATTGATACCAAAATGTCGAATCAGAAGAAAGTAACTTCTAAAGATTCGATTAAAAAAAATATCCTTGCAGAAAAGCTAGTACGAGATTCAATCATTAGAGATTCGTTTCTAAATCCCAAAAATGACAGTTTCCGTAAAGTTGAAATTTGGGGGCAGCATATATTTAAGAATAAAAGCCTCCCTATTTATTTGTCAACTACGGATATAAAGGCTCCTGATTCATATGTTCTTGGAGTCGGTGATCAAATCACAGTTGCCATTTGGGGTGTAAGTCAATTCAATGAAGTATTTGAAATAAATTCAGAAGGATATATTACACCTTCACGCATGCCGAGAATATTTCTAAAAGGAACTAGCCTGGGTCGTGCTAAATCGATGCTAAGTAATTATTTTCGACGATTTTATAGGTTTAGTTCTAATCAGTTTGAAGTAAGTCTTGCATCAACACGTATTATTCAGGTGAATATAGTTGGCGAAGTTGAACATTATGGAAGTTTTTCGCTCCCTGCAATTAATACAGCATTTAATGCATTGGTAGCTGCCGGTGGACCGAATAAAATAGGATCTGTCAGAAAGATAAATATCGTGCGTAACGGATCTGTTAAGACTGTTGATGTTTATAAATTCCTCATGGATCCTTCAAAAACAGGAGATGTTTCCTTGGAGAATAATGATTATATTCAAGTGCCCACCGTGGGAAGAGTAGTAAGTATTATTGGTTCAATTCATAGGCCTTTTAAGTATGAATTGATAGAAGGTGAAGAGTTGAACAAGTTAATTTATTATGCAGGCGGATTAAAAGAAGATGCAATTATAAAAACGATTCAGGTAGAGAGATTCGAAAATGATAAAAAAATAGTTCTCGATGTGTCTTATAAAGACCTGATTGAGAAGAGGGGAGATTTCAGATTGAAAAGCGGAGATATAGTAACTGTATTTTCAGTTAAAACTGAAAACGAAGATTTTATTTATGTGAAAGGAGAAGTTCGTTCGGAATCTTCGTATAATTATTATACTGGTATGACGCTGGGAGACTTGGTAAAGAAGGTAGATTTTACATATGAATCAGATTTAAACAATGCATTTTTAAGGAGAAACAATCCGGATAAAACAATTAATTTACTTCGGGTGAATCTTGTTAATGTTAGAAACGGCCTTGCTGATGCCTCTATTAAATTACAACCTCAAGATGAACTTGAAGTTTATAAACTCTCAAGTTTTGTAGATAAGACATATGTTTCAGTTTCCGGATCTGTTCGCAATAGTGGAAGATTTCTGCTAAATGTTAAAGAAGATATGCGAATAAAAGATCTAATCATTTTGTCAGGAGGTTTGAAACCGAATACCTGGGATAATGGATATCTATTCAGATCAGATGATGGAAGCAGAAAGAAGCTGCAAGTTATAAAGCTTCCAATAATGGAAATAATGAGTAATGAAGCGTCGGATAAGAATATTTTTATAAAACCGTTTGATAGCCTTGTTGTGCTTTCTGGAATGCAATTTGCCGAATATAGTTTTATAGAAATATCAGGTGCAATTAAATCCCCTGGAAAGTTTCAATACAGTAAATCATTAACATTGAAAGATGCGATAACATTGGCAGATGGATTTACTTTTTCAGCAGCATCTAATAAAATAGATGTTTATAGAATTCAAATTGTAGATAATCAACCAACAAAAACAATTGTAAAATCTTTAGATATTCATAAGGACTTATTATTAAGCGACTCTGGATCAGAATTCGAGTTAGAACCTTTTGATGTAGTAGTAGTTCGAAATCAACCGAATTTTGAATTGCAAAAAATTGTAAATATTGAAGGCGAAGTAAAGTATCCGGGGCCTTACGCAATATTAAATAACAATGAAAGAATATCAGATATTATTAAAAGGGCTGGAGGATTGACTGATGAAGCTTTTGAAGAAGGAGCTACGCTACATCGGTCTGCAGATGAAATCGGATATATTGTAATGGATCTTAGAGAAGCAATGAAGCTTTATGATTCAAGAAACAATATACTAATAAAGGATAAAGATTTTATTTCTGTACCGAAGAGAAAAGATTTTGTGCGTATTTCCGGAGAAACGAATGCTTCGACTTTGTATCCTGATAAACTTCTGTCTTCTAACAATGCAATAAATGTTGCATTTTATGAAGGAAAAAGAGCTGATTATTACATTCGAAATTTTGCAGCAGGTCTAAATCAAAATGCAGATCCGTCTAAAATTACAGTAGAGCATGCCAATGGAAGATTGGAAAGTACCCGGAAAACATTATTTGGAAGAGTTTATCCCAAAGTGAATAAAGGGTCAATTATTAATGTTGGAGCGAAAGATGCAAAGAAAATTGAGGAGAAGAAAAATAGAAAAGATATTGATTGGGCTAAAGTAGTTGCAGATTCAATAGCACAAGCTACAGGAGTATTATCCTTAATACTCTTGATTCAGAGGCTGAATTAATGCTTCATATCTTTTATGAGCTCAATAATTTCAGGATCGCTTTCGATTTGATACACTTGTTCCATAATCCATTCTTTTCTGTTGAGAATATATGAAGAAGGCGCATTCGCTCTAAACTTTTTAGGATTAGGCAAGCAGGCCGCAATTAATGATGATTCAGATCGATTTAATTGCTTTGCGCTTTTGCCAAAATAACTTTTAGCAGCTGCTTCAATTCCAAATATTCCACGTCCCATTTCAATTGTATTTAAATACATTTCTAAAATTCGCTTCTTTGACCATAAGAGTTCGATCATGAAGGTAAAATACACTTCAAGGCCTTTCCGTATCCATGACCTTCCTTGCCATAGAAATACATTTTTGGCAACTTGTTGGCTGATCGTAGAAGCGCCACGCTTTCTCTTCGTATGTTTTTTATTATAGTCTAACGCTTTTTCAATGCTTTCGTAGTCTAAGCCGAAATGTTCTGCGAAAATCTGATCTTCAGCTGCTATTACTGCAAGTCCTGCATTATGCGAGATCTGATCCATGGAGACATAATCTCTGGATATTCCATTGCCTTCAATAAGAGAAACAAATTGTGTTGTGGTAATTGGGGGATTAACAAAAATTAATAACAAAAGATAAAGCCAATGTAGGCCGATTATTACCACCAGAATAAATAGTAATTTTTTCCAGCGGTTCAGACTTTTATAATAAAGTATGGGTATGTTATAGTACCTTTTCACCGGCACTAAGATAAAGTCTTTTTAATGAATAATTTATATCAATTCATATTCATGAAGTCAATTATATTTGCACAAAAGCAACGTATATGCGTCATTATCTTCTTATTATAGTTCTTTTCTTTTTGACTTGCTTTTTCTTATTGCCATTATTAAATATCGAAGACCCGGTTAGGACAATTTCGTTAAGCCTTTGGGGAGAAGAGACTCAAGCAAAGTTAGTTGAGCACATTTGTAAACCCGATCGAACATATTGGTATGTCTATACAGTAAAAGGAAAAGATTATAGACAGCAGTATAATGGTTATGTGGAAAAACTCGATCAACAAATCGAAGAAAATTCTCGTTGCAAAGGTGTTTTAAGTAATGCTCCCGAAATAAAAATTACGTACTTTCCATTGTTCTCTTTTTGGAGTGAACCCGTAGATCATATAGAGTTTAGCGTCATTGAAAAAATTATGTACATACTGATTAAAGTTATTGGTATTCTAATATTGTTATTTACCTTTTTCAGAAGGTAGCGCTAACTTTTAATTTTAACATCTACAAGCTGGTACATAAGCTTATTAATGTCTGTAGCATTCAATTCTAATATTCCTTCAATAATTATAGGTTCAGAAGTATACTGAATTGCTTCTAAAGCCATGACTTCGATCACTGTTTCAGGTCCAGCCTTGCCACAGAAAAAACAACTGCTGTAGGGAAAAGCAGAAAAAATAAATTCTTTATGAGATTTGTATCCATCAGTTGGAATTACATAACCTTTGAGAGAAATGGTTTTGCCTTCAAGGTTTTTTATTTCTTTGCTGAATATTGGTTGATCAACAGGAATGCCAAGCAGAGGATCATATACTTTTTTGTAAGTAACTTTGGCAAGCTGTGACCAGGAATTAGCTTGTGTCTGTAAGAATATGCTCTGTACATTTAGAAGGACAATAGTTAAGATAGCTAATTTCATGATTCTCACGCAAATTTAGATTATAAAATTGTAGTAATCTTATCTTTAACATTTTTTTAAGCATGCAAGACTTTAAAACAACTCTTATTCCCGGGAAATCTTCTCATGAAATCTCACATTCCGATTCTATACTGATTATGGGATCTTGCTTTGCACAAGAAATTGGAAAAAAACTTATAGAGAATAAATTTTTACTACATGAAAGCCCTTTTGGAATAGTGTATAATCCCATGAGTATTTGGCAACAGTTAAATAGAATTATAGATTGTGATTTTTATAGTGAGGCAAACCCAGTTTTTGCCAACGATTTGTATCATTCACTAGATCATCATGGTGATTATTCCAATCCTTCAAAGGAAGAACTGATTGTGACAATAAATGATGGTTTGAGAATTACACATAATGTATTGAAAAAATTAGATTATTTAATCATTAGTTTTGGATCTTCATATTATTATAAGTACATAGAGTCCAATCAAATTGTAAGTAATTGTCATAAAATTCCAAGTTCACAATTTAGCAAGGTTCTTCCGGACCTGGAGACAATAAGCCAAAACGCCAATCAAGTAATTAAGAGAATTCTACAATTCAATCCATCTCTAAAAATAATTTTGACGATTAGTCCAGTCAGATATCTTCGAGATGGATTTGTTGGGAATAACAGAAGTAAAGCGAAGTTAATTTCCTTAGTAGAACATTTGGAAGCTCGTTTTGAGTCTATTGAATATTTTCCTTCTTATGAATTACTTATAGATGATCTGCGAGATTACCGTTATTATAAAGATGATATGTTACATCCTTCTTCGATTGCGATAGAATATATCTGGCAAGCTTTTTCAGATTCATATTTTTCCGATACTACGAAGGAAATTATAGGAGAAATGAATTTGATAAATAAATTCATGAATCATCGAAATACTTCGATACTTGAAAAACATGTAGAAGGTAGAAATGAGAAAATTAAAATATTGATTAAGAACATTCTCGAAAAGTACCCAATCTTAAGCAATCGATTTTAAACAAGACGACACTTTACTAGTACTTTACTTTTATGTGATAAATTTAAAAATAGGTACTATTAAAATTATCCGGGGATTGTTTATTTCTTTCTTCTTCCTCTTTTCTTCTTTCTTCTAGTGTTTTATCAAAAGTATCTCTTTCAAAAAAGTATGACTTCTCATTGGAATCATTCGCCCAGCTAGGTGCAACTTCTTTTTCATCACTTTCTCGGAAATTGCGAAAAATAAAAGCTGTCCATAGACCTGTCAACGCACCAAATAGATGAGATTCCCAAGATACTTTTTCATCAACTGGCAATAGTCCAGCTGAATAACCGCCATACAGAATGACAACAATAACCATAAGTATTATTGATTTCGCATTCCTTCTAAAAATGCCGGAAAAAAAGACGAATGAAATTAAACCATAGACAAGACCACTGGCGCCAAGATGCGATGATTCTCTTGCAAACATAAATACCGCAAATCCCGTAAGCATTAAAATAAGACTAAACACCGCCCAGCCAATGCTCTGATAGAAAAAGAAGATCATAAACATTGTAAGGCATAACGGTGCAAGATTGGAAAATAAATGGGTCCAGGTGGAATGCAAAAAATGCCCGGTAAATATTCCATACCATTGATTAATATCACGAGGATAAATACTATACATTGACCGATCAATGTCAAAAAGAGTGATTAACAAATGGACAAGAATAATTATGGCTCCTAAACCAATTGTAACTTTTGAAGAATAAAGAAGGCTTTCTTTTTGGTTCGAAAAGCTTTCCATTATAAATGTCTTCTTTTAACTAACTTTATAAATGAATTGACAGTTTTTTCTTTCGTTGGACTAACCCAATTATAAATAGGAATTACAGAATCACAGAGATACTTTTTTGCTGATAAGAAGTCAGTACAAGAATTAAGCTTCTGAATTGTATCTTCAAACGCAGTTTTGTCTCCATTGAATAATTCGTTTTGCGCAAGAATTTTTTCATTAAGGCCCATTCCTAATTTAATATCAGAGAGAGGTTTTAATTCAAGTTTCGAATAGACATCAACAACTTCTAAATGATCAAATAATTCTGGGAACAATTCAACATTTGACGAAGAGGTTTCAATAGGGATTGAAACAGTTTCTTTGTTTACCGATTCTTGTGTGGGTGTCGTAGAGAGAGTTGGTGATTTAGAAGCAATCGTCTTGCTTACAATGATTGGTTGAATAATTTCTTCAACAGTATTTTCTTCTTCAAGTTCATCTACCCGAAGTTTATCGATCTCTGCTTTCATCTTTCTGGTATAATCCAATAGTAATTCTTTTTCGGTTGATGTAAACTCTTCATTATCTTGATACAATTCAAGAATTTGATTCATTTTTTTCATCCAGACTTTTAACTTGCTAAAATCCATTTTTAATGATTTCTTTTATGAACGCAAATGCGCTAGGGAAATTATTATTAAGTCGCAAAAATAACAATTGAGCTTCAAAACTAACATTTTCAAGAAATATATATAAAAAATAAGGATATTTGAGCCCAAATGTTTTTAGAACCTGGGTTTAAATCGCAACGTAGTGGCTGGATTGAGGTCATATGTGGTTCTATGTTTAGTGGTAAAACTGAAGAGTTGATCCGGAGATTGAAGAGAGCACGGTTTGCCAGCCAAAAAGTTCAGATATTTAAACCTACCGAGGACACGAGGTATGATGAGCGTCAGGTAGTTTCTCATGATGACAATGCCTTAATGTCTACTCCAATCATGTTTTCATCACAGATACTCGAAGTTCAAGGAGGGATTGAAGTTGTTGGAATTGATGAGGCCCAGTTCTTTGACAGGGACTTGCCTAAGCATGCACAGACTCTCTGTATGCGAGGAATAAGGGTAATAATTGCAGGCTTAGATATGGATTATAAAGGGCAACCTTTTGGTCCTGTTCCGGATTTGTTAGCTGTCGCTGAGTATATAACTAAGGTACATGCAATATGCCCGCATTGCGGAAACTTAGCAACTCATTCATATCGATTAACACATGATGATGAAACCATCGTGTTAGGTGAAAAGGATAAATATGAACCACGATGCAGGGCGTGTTTTTCTATGGGACAGATATTAAAGTTTCCGGATTAATAAAACGGATAGGAAGGGCCTTAGCACACGAGTAAGAATATTGCTATTAATAATGTAAGTATTTGGTTTAATCCTTTCTTGTTATTTTTTCAATTCAATTTTAGGTCGACGTTTCTCAATTTTTCTGAGTGGAATAACTAGCGTGATATATTGTCAGATCTTTGTAAGTTTGTACTATCCGCATTGAAACGGTGTCACATAGCCTATTCTTTATTTTGAAATTTCATTTTAGCATAGTTTTCATTGTAGTCAGTAGCTGCTTGCTGGCACAAGCTCCTGCTTATCACCTATACACTATGCGCGATGGACTATCTCAAATGAAGATATCATCTTTGCATATAGACCGTAGGGGATATCTATGGATTGGAACCCGAAACGGATTAAACAAGTTTGATGGAGAAAAATTTACAGTCTATACTGAATCTGATGGACTGTTGCATAATCGCATTCATGAGATCAAAGAAGATACAGCGGGCAATCTTGTTATTTTAACTTACAACGGAGTTTGTATTTTCAACGGAGAGAAATTTACTTCTTATCCCAAAGCTTTTACCAGCGTCGTATTTGATTTAGCAGTAGATAGAAATAATTCTATTTGGGTCTGTGAGCGGTATTCGAATTCTGCATTATATGAATTGAGAAATGGAAAATATTATACAGTCGTTGAAAAAAAGGGAAGCCTGGTTTTTCAATACGACAAACCTAATGACCGTTGTTTATTGCTTTCAGAAGGAAATATTTATGAAATTAGAAATAACACATTGCGAATAGTTAACAATGCAGGATATTTTATTTATGTAGGTAACAGTGATTTGGAAAGTAAGGCATTATTTATGAATGACTCCTTTCAAGACAACCGGTCGTTAGCTTATTTTAAACTCATGGGTGATCAAATGATTCCTGTTGCCACGATGGATAATATTAACATAAATCGTGGAATATGTGACTTGCAAGAAAACATGATCTGGAGTTCATTTAGAAATAAACTTTACTTACCTGATTTAGGATCGGGAAGAATAATATTTCAACATGAATTTTCAATAACGCATGATGTAGAAATTGACGCATTTAATCAATTTTGGATTGGATCAGAGAATGGCTTAGCTCATACTTATAGTAATGCGTTTTATTCTGTACCAGTAAACCAAGTTTCTAATGTCTGGACCATGCTGGAAGATAATGAAAATAATATTTTTTTTGGTACTTATGGGAGCGGAATGTTCCAGATGAAATCTAATTCCAATAAGATTACTTCCAATAAATTTAGTCCATATCAAAATTACTTTGCCGGTTCTGCCAAAGACAAGGATGGACGATTGTATTTCGCCACTGCAAATGGTTTGGAAATCCATGATGGAAAGCAAGTTCGAATGCTCTTAAAAAATAAAACCGTATTTTCAATATATTATGATTCGAAATATGATCGTATCATTTTAGGTGTTACAGACGGTGTATATATTTTGAAGCAACCTGACAGTCTTAAATATTTTGGAATAAAAGAGGGTATTCATGAAAATCATTATATTCAAAATATCGGTTGTGATAAGAACGGAGATTTTTGGCTTGGCAGTTATACCGGTGTCAGCAAACTAAATATTGAAACAGGTGTAATTAATAATTATACTTTCAAAAATTCAAAGCTGCCCTGTCAGGGAGTTTATTGCAGCTTACTGGATTCTAAATCTAATTTTTGGTTAGGTGGAGATAATGGTTTGATGTATTACGATTATAATATGGATTCTATTCTTCCTGTGAAGAGCGATGTATTGCACAGTATGGTAAAATCCATGATTGAATTGGATAACAATAAACTTTTACTTGCTACTAAAGATGGTTTGTATATTTTGGATACGGATCAGTTTTTGAAATCCGGTATTCCCAGCTTTCAATCTTACAATGCGTCCAATGGTTATCTTGGAATTGATCCCGGATTTACCGGAATGTATAAGGATTCGAAAGGCTTTATTTGGATTTGTTCTTCCACTACAGTCGATCGCCTGGATCCATCGAAATTGACAAACATAGATCAACAATTAGGAGTAAAAATTACTCATGTTAACGACCAAGGATTATCATTCGAATATGATAAATCGATTTTGAAAATATTGAATGGGGTAGCGAATGTTGTGATACGTTTCGATGGAATTGGTTTCACAAGACCCTTGATAACCAAATATCAGTACAGACTCAATAATGGCGAATGGTCTGAATGGCAGGAAGAAAGTCAGGTCATCTTGAAAGATTTAAACTCAGGAACTTACAAATTCGAAGTAAGAGCAGGACCAACTGACAAACTTCCTGAACATAGCAAGATAGACTTTATGAACTTTTCTGTACACTTACCGTTCTATCGCGCAGCCTGGTTTCCACCTGTTACTATAGGTCTAACAGTATTTCTATTAGCGCTTAGTGCAATTTATTTTATCAGACAACGAATAGAACGAAAACGTTATGAATCTCAATTAGAAGAAGCTAAGTACCTGCGATCACAACTTTTATTGGCACAGTTAAATCCACATTTTATTTTCAATGTTCTTGCAAGTATCCAACACAAGGTGATCTTTGAAAAAAAAGAAGAAGCCAGTCGTAATATTGTCGCCTTATCCAGACTGTTACGGAATTTTTTGACAGCTTCATACAAAGGAAATAACTTAACTGCGGGTCATACCGAATATGAAATTCCCTTGAGCACAGAAATCGAATTGCTCCGAGCATTCGTCGAGTTTGAACACAACAAAAACGATTCACATTTTGAGTATTATTTTGAGATCTCCCCTGAATTGAATCCAGATAACCACAGTTTGCCTCCAATGCTTTTACAACCTTTTGTTGAAAATTCTATAAAACATGGTCTGTTATTACAGAAAGAAAGTGGAAATTTATGGGTCAAATTCAGTTTGTTTAAAGGCTCATTATCATGTGTTATAGAAGATGACGGGATAGGAATAGAAAAGGCTCAGGAGTTGCAAAAAAATGCATTTCATACACACGAGTCTTTGGGTTCTAAAATAATCCGTGAGCGAATTGAGCTACTGAATGAATTGGGATACAATATCAGTATTGAAACGAAAGCACGAATACCGAAAGGTACCATTGTTCAAATAATAATAAAAGAAGAAGAATGAATATTAATGCAGCCATCATAGAGGACAACAGTGACATTATTCAAACGTTAAAATATACTCTTGCTCAATTATCAGTACCTGTAACTGTAATTGAACTTGCTCAAACAGTGGATGATGCTTATCGCGCATTGAAGAATGAGAAAGTTGATCTTGCCTTTTTAGATATACAGTTACGAGAAGGAACAATTTTTGAAGCTTTGGAAAAATTATTTAAGGAAGGTCATAAACTTCCGGAACTTGTATTTATTACAGCACATGGTAGTTTTGAAAATGCACTCAAGGCAATTCAGTTTGCCTGCCTTGATTTTGTCACTAAACCATTTGACACACCGGATATTGAAGCAGCCGTTAAGAGGTTTTTGGACAAAAAGACAACGATGCAACAAAATCAACAGACTCAGGTCGGATTTTTACTTCAGTTGATGCGAGGTGACATTCAATCACTCAAATCTATAGCCATCGCTTTGCCAAAAGGAGTTATCGAGTTGGTTGATTTGCAACAGATCGTTTATATACAAGCTGATGAAAATATGTCACATGTTCATATGTCAACCGGGAAAGTCTTACACTCTACAAAACATTTAGGGCATTATGTTGAACTGTTTACAGGGAATCCTGATTTTTTTCAAATCAGTAAGAGTTGCCTTTTAAATATCTTGCATCTAAGCCAATATAATCACCAGGACAAATCAGTTAAACTAAAAACAAACGAAAGTCTAACCGTATCGCATCGATTCAGTCGCGGCCTGCATAAGTTTTTATTAAACAATCAACACAAGGACCTGATAAGCGGAAGTAAGTTCGATTTTTTGAAAAACTTGTTTAAGTCTTAGGGCCAAGCGCTTACGCGCTTCACTTCTCAATCGCTTGTCCATGCGATGGTTACTTCGTAACTTCGCTACGTTCATCTTAAAAATCCTTACGCTCCTTACTTTTCCCATATTCATACAGAAACTATATTGCAACTTGTGCCCTGCTGAAATAGAATTTGAAATTGCTTTAATAAATTTCAAATCACAACCAATTATTTGATTAATCCAATAAAATATTTTTATTATGAAAAAGAAAATTGCTTTATTTACTTTAGTCTGTTGTGTTTTAATTTCCTTAAAAGTTGGTGCAAATTGGAAAGAAAAACAATTGAAAGAAAAAGCTGAAAAGGTGAGTTTTTCGACACCTGCTGAAACCCGTGAATTCCCATTGGGAAAAGTAGATTTGGTGAGCATTGGTGGCGCTATGTTAGGTAAAGCTACGTTTCAACCGGGTTGGAAATGGTCTACGTCAATTAAAGAAACTGCTAAAACAAACAGTTGCTTGGCACCACATTTCCAGTATCACTTAGCCGGTCACTTACGTATACAAATGGACGATGGCCAAATAATTGATTGTTTTCCCGGGGATGTTTCATTACTACCTGAAGGTCATGATGCATGGGTAATTGGTAATGAACCAGTGGTTGTTGTTGATTTTCAAGGTATGTTGGATTATGCAAAAAGTAATACAAACAAATAAAACATAGACTCTTATTAAGTTGATTTCCTAAAGAGAAAGGTCATTTCTGAATATAATTGTTATATAATATTCAGGAATGACTTTTATTATAAATATTTTTAAGCCCTTTAAACTATTCATGAAGGAATTCTTGATATTGCGATAAAGGCAAGTAAGGATGTATATTCACTAATGCCCAATTGCATTATGCTGATACACTATTACATTGGCATTATACGGAATGGAGTAGGTTTAAATATGTTGTATAATGTGAGAAATTTGTTTAAGTCATAGGGTCAAGCGCTTACGCGCTTCACTTTGCCATCGCATTGTCATGCGATTGTTAGTTCGTAACTTTGCTACGTTCATCCTAAAAATCCGTACGTTCCTTACTTTTCCGCTATACATGTCTGCACTAGTCTGCAACTTGTGCCCGGTTGAATTAAATTTTACAAAGATTCAATGCATTTTAGATCTAACATATTAGTTAAATAATTTATTAAAATATTATTATTATGAAAAAACATATTTTTAAAACAATTACTTTGTTCAGCTATATATTAATTATTACAGCTTGTACGAAAAAAGATGGAGCCTGTGATAATGGTTATAGTGAATATATTAATGAAGTAATTATAGATGGAAGTTTTAATGAACTAAAAAGAATTAATTATGCAGAGGATCAATTGCCAAGTACTTTATACTACGAATACTCTGGCAATAATGTTCGATTTATAATTGGAGGTACTGTGGACCAAATATGTGCATCTGAACACATGAAAGTAAGATACTCGTTTTTTACAACAGATAAAGCTTCAGGTCAAACAAAACCTATGAAGATAAAAGGAGAGGCTCTTTGGGACATATTTCTTGGAAATGATGAAATAATTATGCATCAGGGTCTGCTGATTGATATACCAAACAATATAAGGGAAAGTACTCGTGAACTTGGTTTAAAACAAGTATTTGAAGAAAGTGCTGCTAAAGTTTATTTTTTACTTACCATAGAATTTGAAACAACGGGTTCCGGTTTGGAGGCAGATTACTTATACTTAAAAAATGGAATTCAATATTTGAGTATTGTGAGCAAATACTCCAAGTATTAATAAACATCTGTTTTAAAATTCTATTTCTCTGCATAATCCATAAAAAATATTCTTGTTACCTGAGTTTAGTGCTAATAATAAGCGCTCAAATATTATTTTTTTCATCATAAATTAAACTATATGATATTACCAGTTTTCCGAATTCAAAATGTAATTTATTTCTTCCTTTTTTTGGGTTTTTTCAGTAGTCATTGGTCTTGTGAATTGCTAGATGAATCTAATCCACCAGCTGATGATCCTCATAAATTTCTCGAAGTAGTATTAGGAGGAGAATTTGCAAGGAAATATGAAGAGATTGCAGACGTTTTTGTGGATGGTGTACTGATTGGCGAGGCCACCGCTTCCAAATCAGTAGTTATGAAAGATGTAGCACCAGGAAATTATACGATTCGAGTAGAAACCAAAAAAATACCCAGCACAATAACGGCCAATGTGACTAAAAAAGAATCTAATGGTATTAAATTTGTAGCCCTATGCGAGGCGGCCAAAATTACATTTAAGGCAAGTTTAGAATATCTGTTGGAGCCAACTCAATTATTGGTTTTCGTACAAGGGCTTGGTGTATCCAAATTAGATCCGGGAGTTTCAATGTCGTTTACAGATATAAGTCCTGAAGTAAATAGAGTTTTTACATTTTACGATAAAAATGGTAAGCTTAGACATACAGTTACTAAAACGCTTAAATATAGTCACAACTGGTCTTACGATATTCCGTACAATTAAAATAAGGAATTGATTTAATCTTTATGTTATGGGCTGGGCGTTCGACTGAATCCACATCGATGTTTGATGCTATAATCTGTATGGATTGCAAATTTGCTACTTTGTATTAATATTAAATTATAATATAATGTATAATAAATTGATAATCAGTAAAAAATATAAACATTAATTATTATTATAATATGTAAAATATTATAAATAAATATGAAGTTGATAGCATTTTTGCCTGGAAAAAAACTTTCATTTCGCCCAAGGTAATTCTTTATTTTCACCAATATCCACTTCAAATATTCTTAAAGCCAGTTCTAGATCACATATATTCTAATTTTTTAGGCTTTATGTAAAGCTTGGATCACTAAATTGTGTATAGTAATTAAAGCCTAAGTTTCAGACTTTAATCCGATAAATTGAGAAGTTTGTCGAACTAATATGCAAAAAAAGCTACTTTGTTATGCAAGGTACATGAATTTATCATACATTTGCATCACTAAACTAAATATGAATTACGACAACGCAATAGCCCAAATGAAGAAAGGAGTACTGGAAATGTGCATTCTCGCGATCCTCAATCAAAAAGACGCTTATCCTTCAGATATTATACAACGACTTAAAGAGTCGGATCTCATTGTAGTTGAAGGGACGCTTTATCCACTTTTGTCACGGTTGAAAAATTCTTCACTCTTAGATTATTACTGGATCGAATCACAATTTGGTCCACCAAGGAAATATTATAAAATAACTGAAAGCGGAAAATTATTTCTTGATCAGCTTTTAGCAAGCTGGAACTCATTTGTACTTAATGTCAATCAATCTTTAAATCACAATATAAATAGCTAAAAAATGAATAAAACATTCAATATCAATTTAGGAGGAATGCCATTTGTCATTGATGAAAATGCCTTTCATAGACTGGATAATTATCTACATGAATTAAAATTGCGCTTTGCTCAGTATGAAAGCAATAAGGAAATATTACATGACATCGAATTCCGCATTGCTGAAATATTGAAAGAAAATTTAAAATCTTCAACGATCATTACCTTATCAATGACTGAAGATGCTATCAAACTCATGGGAACTCCAAACGATATCAGTGGAGATTCTGATTCTTCGCATTCTAATTATCAGAATAGTCCATATATCAAAAAGAAGTTATTCCGTGATTTGGAAAATAAGAAAGTTGCCGGTGTGTGTAGTGGCTTAGCACATTATTTTGGAATTGATGATCCTGTTTGGATCAGAGCTATATTTTTATTTGGTTTGTTAATTGGTGGTTCAACCTTATTACCGTATTTTGTTTTTTGGATATTGGTAAAACCCGCTGAAACAGCTTCAGAAAGATTACAAATGAAAGGAGAGCCTGTGAATATTGATAATATTGCACATAAGGTGGAAGAAAAGTTCCAGCAATTTACAGATAAGTTTGAAGAACTGATTCAAAAATCATATCAGAAATCCAAGTGAAAGATTATATATTTATCGTATTCAGAAAAAACTTTGTGCTTGGCAAAGTTAAAACTCGGATAGCCAAAGATTCGTCTGATGAAATTGCTCTTGAAATTTATAAAAGCCTTTGTAATATTTCGGAAGAATTATATGAATCTGAGAATTATAATACACAAATTTATTTTTCAGATTTTATTCCCAATCAAGCGAGTCATTTTTTGAGTGTAATTCAACAAGGAAATGATCTTGGAATACGAATGGCGAATGCCTTTCAAAAAAATGTAAAGCAAGGAAGTAAAGTGATTCTCATAGGAACTGACTGCCCATATATTAAACGCTCAGATATTGATTCTGCATTTTGTCAATTGGACAACAGCGATCTAATCATAGGTCCTTGTAAGGATGGGGGATATTATTTAATAGGATTAAAATCATTCTACCCTGAACTGTTTTCCGGAATACAATGGAGCACATCAGAGGTTTTCCAAAAAACAATAGAAATTGCAAAAAGCTTAAACCTGAATGTAAGCCTGTTACCTGAATATGAAGATATAGATTCTTACCAAAATTGGCTGGACTTTCTAAAGTCTAAATCTTACGGGTAAAAATTGATCTTATTTACACTTAATGTCAATTTTTATATTATTAAAAATTGTAATATATATAGTATTCAATAACATATTATTATAAATATAATATTTTAATTATAAGAATATTCATAATATATTAAAAATCTCTTATATTTGTGCTTCGTTTAACCCGGGTTAATACGAAAAGGAAGAGTTTATCGTTAATAATCAAAATAAAACACAGATGTTTTTTCTAATTCCAGCAGGCACTGAAGAGGCAGTAACTACAGCAGTTGAATCCACTCTAGAAAGTCAAAGTATCATTGATATCATACTCAATAGCGGTGGATTAGGAGTCACAATTATAAGTATTCAAGTAATATTATCATTTATTGCTGTTTGGATCTTTATTGAAAGATGGTTCACGATTCGATCTGTAGTTAAGGAAGACGAAAAAGTTATGCAAAGTCTTCGTGCGAATATTACTTCCGGAAATCTTAGTACTGTACAAAGTATTTGTGCAAGCTCGGATACTCCTCTTGCCAGAATGGTTGAAAAAGGAATTTCTCGACTGGGTCGCCCAATGCCGGAAATTGAAAACGCAATAGAAAATGTTGGCAGGGTAGAAACCTTTAGACTTGAAAAAAAGATAAATTATTTATCACTTATTGCTCGACTTGCTCCAATGTTTGGATTTTTAGGTACGATAATGGGGGTTATCAAAATCTTTTATGATATATCTCTAACCGATAATCTTTCAATAGGTGTAATTTCAAGTGGTCTTTATCAGAAGATGTTAACTTCTGCCGGTGGATTGTTAGTGGGAATTATAGCTTTCGTTGGCTATTATTTTCTTACAATGATGCTTGATGAAGAAGTGAATAAATTAGAAAGAAGTAGTATTGAATTTATGGACATTCTTCATTCTCCTGCCAAGTAATTATAAATTTTCTAAATTCATCTTATGAATATTCGAGGAAGAAAACGAGAAGGAGCAGAGCTTAGTGTTGAGTCATTAAATGACATCATGTTCTTCCTGTTATTGTTCTTCTTAATTGTGTCAACACTTGCAAATCCTAATGTCATTAAGTTAATGCTTCCATCTTCCAAACAAAGTGAGCAGACTTCTAAAAAGCCAATTAGTATTTCTGTTACAAAAGATAAGCTTTACTATATCGAAAAAAAGCAGGTTCCTTATGATCAGATAAAAGCAACCTTGGAATCTTATATTACCAAGGCTCCTGATTTAACTGTTGTATTAAGGTTAGATCAAGGTCTTCTTGTTCAAGACATGGTTGATGTTTTGCAGATAGGTGTTGACCTCAAGGTAAAAATGGTGTTGGCTACGGAACGGGCCAAGTAGTTTTCTAACGAATTTATTAGTCTTTTAATTTAAATTATTCTTGAGGTTGTAATTCCTCAGGATGAATATTTTGTTTAATAAATGATTGAAGGTTGCCTTCATTTCTAAGAAATAAGGATTCAATCACCTTCAGATCATTGGTGTGTTTTAATGCCAATAATAAATATTTTTTTTCTTCTTCACTCCAGGGTTCATAAGCTCTTTTGAATTTTTTCCTACAGCTAAGTATATAAGCATTATCAATAAAGTCATTTGTGCGTAATATTTTTTGTTGTGAAATCCAAGTTTGAATTTCTATACATAATGATTCACTTAGATTATTATACTTTTCTCCATTGAAGTAAACTTTTATTTTTTCATTTTGACTTATATCAAAATGCCCTTGGTTTTGCATTTCAAAATCTGATAATATTTTGTCAAGCTCTTCTTTGGATAATACATCTTTTATGATTCCATAAAATTCGAGTTGATGAATTTCAATTGTCAGTTGTTGGCTTCTGGAACCTAATAACACTTTGGATAAGCTTAATTTAGTAACAGATGAAAGATGTTTTTTTAATTCAAGAATATACTCTTTGACTTTATAATCAGAAAGCGCATCTTCAAGTGGATTAAACGAACTTAATTCTGAGAGATTATTGAAGTTTCTAATGACATTAATGAATGCCTCTCCATAAGAGTTCATCTTGGTATGTGAAACACCCGGGATGCTTAAAAATTCTTGTTTATTTGCAGGTTGTGAAATACACATTTGAATTAAAGAAGAATCATGAAATACAACATAAGGCGGAATTCCATTTTTACGTGCAATTTGTAATCTTTGATTTCTTAGCAATGAAAATAATTCTTTATCATAAATTTCTTCTTCCTGAAATTCCTTTATCAAAGGTTTTGTGGCGTTTATTTTTTTTGGGCCCTTAGGCGTATATTTAGCCAAGCGAATTTCCTTATTGTTGTAAACGATTTCTTTTCCCAACTCAGTTACATGAAGTGTAAATCCATCATCATAGGCAACTTCAAATACGCCGGCCATTAGCATTTGTAAAATATAAAACATCCATTCATCTTGAGCCATTTCTCTTCCGGAACCATATGTTTTTAATAAATGGAAATTTGATTCTAATATGTCTTGATTTCTGGAGCCACGAAGAATATAAATGAGCATTGTTATCCCAATCTTTTCATGTGTTCGCAATACACATGAAATCGCTTTTTGACACATTATTGTTACATCAATGAAAGTTGGAGGGTTTTTACAAGCATCACAATTATTACAATTATTTTCACGAATCTCACTAAAGTAATTTAGCAACACCCTTCTTCTGCAAATACTGGATTCTGCATATTGTTGCATCCGGTTAAGCTTCTCAAGATTAACTTCTTTTCTACCACTTTCTGCGGCAAACTTGCTAAGCATGACAAGATCTTTAATATTATAATAAAGAATTGTTCGGGACGGAAGTCCGTCGCGGCCAGCTCTTCCAATTTCCTGATAATAGGATTCAATGCTTTTAGGGAGATTGTAATGTATGACCCATCTGACATTTGACTTGTCAATTCCCATTCCAAACGCAATCGTAGCACAAATAATTCTACATTCATCTTTAATAAATTCTTCCTGCACTTTCGACCTTTCGTCCGAACTCATTCCTGCGTGATAAAACTTACATGGAATTCCCGCATCTCTTAAAGTTAAACTTAGTTCTTCTGTTTTTTTGCGACTTAAACAATATATTATTCCACTTTCATCTTTACGGGTTTCAATAAATTCTATTATTTCTTCTTTCTTATTTTTTTCAGAGATATTACTTATTACTGTCAATGAAAGATTCGGCCTGTCGAAAGAACTTAAAAAAACTTCAGCATGAGGTATTTTTAACTGATGTAGAATATCTCTTCGTGTTACTTTATCGGCTGTAGCAGTAAGTGCAATAATAGGGATCTCGGGAAACGTTTCCTTTAGCTTGTTAAGTTGCGTGTATTCGGGTCTGAAGTCATGGCCCCATTGAGAAATGCAATGTGCTTCATCAATTGCTATCAAAGAAATTGGAATATTTTGTAAAAATCCATTTAACATGCTTATTGTTTTCTCAGGTGAGAGATACAATAATTTTACATCGCCAGAAATTAATTCTACACGACATTGCGTTTCTTCTTCTGCACTTAAGCTACTGTTAAAATATACTGCTGAAATTCCATTGGCTCTTAGTGCTTCAACCTGATCTTTCATCAGTGAAATTAAAGGAGAAATAACAATCGTTATTCCATCTTTAAGCAAGGCCGGAATTTGAAAGCAAATGGATTTGCCACCACCGGTTGGCATAAGAACCAAAGTATCTTTATTATCTAAAACTGTAGAAATTATTTTTTCCTGAAGGGGGCGAAAAGAGCTATAGCCAAAATACTTTTGTAATAATTGTATAGTAGTCGTCATATGTAATTGTTATCAAGGTGCTAAAAAATAAGGGATAAGTTGTTCTTTCTTATGCAAAGGTAATTCAAATTTTTGTTTAACTTAGTCTTTAAATATTTTATACGTTTATATCTTTTTAATGAATCAGTTTTTAGAGGACATTCGATTCTTGAATAAGTAATGTTTTAATTCAGTCTATTATGCTGCCTCAAAATAAATAAATGAACAGTATACTTTAATTCCTCAACGGTCTGTTATTTTCTAACATATATTGAATCCTTTCAAGAGTTTTTGGTTCTGCGCATAAACTTAGAAAAGCTTCACGCTCGATATCCAGTAAATATTGTTCAGTTACATTTTGTGGATAGGACAAGTCACCACCACAAAGAACGTATGCAATCTTTTTCGCAATTTTGATATCATGATCAGAAGCGTAAGCTCCTCTAAGGAGTGAGTGAGCCGCTGCATTCAATGAACCTAATCCTGTTCTTCCTAAGACCATAATTTGATTTTGCGGGACAGGTGGTAAATAATTTTTTGAAAGTTCTAATACTTTATCTTTCGCCAATGAAATTTGCATTTGATTATTATAGGAAATGCTATCTCTGTTATGAATCAAATAGCCATAGTCATATGCTTCAAACGCAGAAGTTGCAACAGATGCAGTTGCGATAGTTTTAAATTTTTGGATTAATTGCGGAATGAGAATGCTTCCTTCCTGGATCTCTTGAGATAAACGCAATGCAAATTCTTTGGTTCCTCCTCCACCGGGAATAAGTCCTACTCCAACTTCTACTAAGCCAATATATGACTCAGCTGCACAAACTGCGCTATCACAATGCATTAAAAATTCCGTTCCACCACCAAATACATATCCTTGCGTTGCCATAACTACTGGAATTTTAGAATACCTCATTCGCATAGATGTGTTTTGAAACAATCTTACAGCCATATCGAGTTGATCATATTCCTGTTGAAATGCAAGCATTCCAATCAACATAATATTGGCTCCAACTGTAAAATTGTTTGCATTGTTTCCTATAACAAGTCCTTTCCAATTCTGGTGTTCAGCAATTTTTATACTTTGGTTTAATCCATTTAGAATTCCCTCACCGATTGCATTATGCTTACTCCTGAATTCTGCACACAATACACCATTTCCAATATCTATGAGTTTTAGTTCAGGGTTTTCATATACAGTTTTAATTTTTTCAAGGATTGATAATTGTATATTATTTTGTTGCCCGGATAATTCCTGAAATTTATGAGTATTAACGTTGAAGTAATGTAGAGATTCATTTTCTACAGAATAAAACTTATGAATCTCATCTTTCTGCATGGTATAGATCCAATCTGCTGCCTTTAAATTTTCAGAATGGATGAGTTCAAGACCTTTATCAAAACCTATTAGGTCCCAATATTCAAATGGCCCATATTCCCATCCATATCCATTTCTCATAGCAAGATCTATAGAGTAAAAATTTTCTGCTATTTCAGGAATGCAGTGAGAGCTATAAGACAAGAGAAAAGCGAGTGATTTCTTTATGAGTTCTGCCCCTGCGTCATTCGACTTAATTATCGCATTAAGTCTTTTCGGTAAATCTTCTATTTGTTTGGATAAGTTTAAGGCCTCACTTGCAGGCTTTAAACTTCTTTCATATTCTAAACTGTTTAGATTTAATTGTAAGATTATGGGCTTGCCTTTTTCGTCCTTTTCAGTTGTTTTTTTATAGAAGCCTTGTGAGCTTTTGTCACCAAAGAATTTATTGTCTATTAAGAACTGAATAAATTCCGGCAACTTCATTTGTTGAACAAATGGATCGTTTGGACAATTTTTTTGTAAGTCATTTATTACTTTAACTGCGGTATCTAATCCAACAATATCTGTTAGTCTAAACGTTCCAGACTTTGGTCTTCCCAGAGCTGGTCCTGTTAATTTGTCAGCAACGTCAATCGGAATTCCAAGATCCTTTGTTAATTGGAATATTTTAGCCATTGACACAACACCGATTCTATTGGCAACAAACCCAGGAGCATCTTTGCAAACAATTACTTCTTTTCCTAAATAGACTTTTCCAAATGAAAGAAAAAATTCTGTAATCTCAGGATTTGTATAGGATGTTGGAATAATTTCCAATAATCTCAAATACCTGGGTGGATTGAAAAAATGAGTACCTAAAAAGCATTTCTTAAAATCCTCTGATCTCCCTTCAGCTAATAAATGTATAGGAATTCCGGAAGTATTAGAAGTTATTAATGTACCCGGCCTTCGAAAAGATTCAATTTTTTCATACAGACTTTTCTTGATTTCAAGGTTTTCGACGATTGCTTCTAATATCCAATCAGAATCTTTAATGCTTTTTAAATCTTCATCAAAATTTCCAGTAGTAATATTTGAACGAAATTTTTTATGAAAAATATTTGATGGTTTATTAGCCAGGCACCGGTCAAGAGATTCTCGGGCAATTTTATTTTTATCAGATCCTTCGGAAGCCAAATCTAATAATAAAACTTTGAATCCACAACCTGCAAAATGAGCTGCTAATGACGAGCCCATCAAACCAGATCCAAGTACTGCTATGTTTGTTATTTTCATTTATTTTTTTCGATGATTGTTGTCCGAGTACTGAATTAAAAAGAAGAGCAATTTACGACCAGAATTGATAATCTTAAAATTTTGACTTATATTTTTAAGTCGCTTTTATTTAAAAAATTCTGAGAATAAAAATATGAAAAATAAAGCTTTGCGGCATTATTTATTATTTTTCTAGATTATTTGCAATTAGAGCTTGAGATATTTCAAGCTTGTCAATTATTGTGCTTAATCCTTTTTACCCTCTTTCCTTCTTTATCAAACCATAATTCGTCTTCCGCTTCCGGTTGGCCATGATAATTAATCGTAATTTCTTTCCCTGCTTTTATTGTTTTAATAGCAAAAAAATTAATGGTATTATTTGATAAATCTAAAATAAAATCTGCATTGGGTTTATAAGAATGATTATACAAAGAGCCGTAACCTAGTGCAATAGCTGCTTCATCATCTTTTTCACCCCATACAAAGTAATAGTCATGCAATTCTGTATTATGTATAATATTAACTTCTTTTTTAGGTATATGAATTATGGGGCAATTTTCTATTGGGGATCCTTTGGGAATATCGTTCATACAAAAAACTCCTCTTCCATGAACACCTGTATTAATAAACAATCCGTTAATCTGATGCAAAATCGAATTTTTTGAAGTTCAAAAGTAGTAACTTTGGGGCTTAATCTGAGCAATGCAAGACATAAAACTCTTTTCTGGCAACAATTCTCTATATCTAGCCAGTCAAATATCAGATCACTATGGACAGGAGTTAGGTGCAATTGAAATTAAGAAATTTTCGGATGGTGAAATTCAAACTGAAATAAAAGAGTCAGTTCGAGGTACATTTTCGTTTTTTATTCAATCGACAAATGCCCCAACAGATAATCTAATGGAGCTTTTATTGATGATTGATGCAGCTAAAAGAGCATCAGCGGATTATATTACTGCAGTTATACCTTATTTCGGTTATGCACGACAAGATAGAAAAGATAAATCCCGAGTCCCCATTTCAGCGAAGTTGATTGCTAATGTTCTTCAGGCTGCAGGTGCAAATAGAATAATGACAATGGATCTTCATGCAGATCAAATTCAAGGTTTTTTTGATATACCTGTTGACCATCTTAAATCTGAGGCAATATTTATTCCTTATCTGGAAACAACAAATCTTACTGATGTCATATTTGCTTGTCCAGATGTTGGAGGTGTAAAAAGAGCAAGGACATATGCGAAGTATTTCGGAAAGGATCTTGTAATTTGTGATAAATACCGTAAGAAAGCGAATGAAGTAGAGAGTATGACTGTTATCGGAGATGTAAAGGACCGGAACGTTTATCTAATAGACGATATTGTAGATACTGCCGGGACACTCTCAAAAGCTGCTGACGCTTTAATTCAAAACGGGGCAAAAACTGTAAAGGCTATTTGTACACATCCGGTTCTGTCAGGAAAGGCAAAGGAAATCGTTGAAAATTCCAAATTGGAAGCTCTGATAGTTTCAGATACACTTCCAATACCATATAAAAGCCAGAAAATCAAGGTTATAAGCTCAGCTAAGCTCTTCGCAAGAGCCATTCGCAATACCCATGAGCATAAATCAATTTCAGCTCTTTTTGTTGAAAAAGATTGATTATTAAGGCTTTAACTTGGATCAAATTTGTATATTTGCGCCCTCTTATAAATAAAGTGTATTATGCAGACTATAGAAATCAATGCAACGGAAAGGATTATAGCAAGTAAAACGGGTCTAAAAGGCCTTAGAAAGGAAGGTATGGTTCCTTGTGTCCTATATTCCAAAGATGAGAATAAGCCTTTTGCTGCACCAGCTTCAGAATTAAGACATCTTATATATACGCCTGATTTCAAAATGGCTGAAATAAACTTAAATGGCACTACTTATAAGTGTATTCTAAAGGATGTTCAATATGACCCCGTAACTGATAAGGTTACACATATAGATTTCTTAAAATTAGTTAAGAATACTCCAGTTAAAGTTAACGTTCCTCTTCGTACGAAAGGTCAGGCTGTTGGAGTAAAATCCGGAGGAAAATTAACCCAGAGAATGAGAACAGTATTGATCAAAACCACTCCTGAAAGCCTTATTTCAGAGATGTTTGTTGATATTACCAATCTTGACTTGGGTCAGACAATGCGAGTTAGAGACATTATTGCATCTCCTGGTGTTGAAATTCAAGTACCTGATTCTACTCCTGTAGCTTCGGTTGAAATACCAAGAGCATTGAAAACCGCTGATGCCGATGCTGCTGCAGCGTCTGCTAAAGCTGCTACTCCTGCCAAAGCTGCTACTCCTGCCAAAACTGCTACTCCTTCAAAGTAAATTCAGGATTACATCGAATTGTAATGATGGTTGAAAGTATTGGGTGTAAAAACTCAATGCTATTGGCGTGAAGCATCAATCTATCTTTTTTAGAACCATATAATTCGTCTCCGACAATTGGAGTATTTAGCCCTAATTTATGAGCAGAATGAATCCTTAATTGATGTGTACGGCCTGTGTAAGGTGTAAATTCAACTGCAGTTAATCCCTTTTTCTTTTCAAGAACTCTATATTTTGTTAGTGCAGTTTTTCCATAGAGATGACATACCAACTGTCTCGGTCTATCTTCTAAGTCTACTCTCAATGGAAGATTAATTTCACCTTTATCATTATTAATTTCACCATCAAGAATTGCAAGGTATGTTTTTTTTATTGTACGATTTATAAATTGAGCCTGAAGGTTTTGGTATATTTCTATGTTCTTTGCAATAATCATTATACCTGATGTTCCCATATCTAAACGATGAACTATTGTTGGTCCGGTGATCTGAGGATACTTTTCTTTTAGAATGGAATAGACTGAGGGAAGTTCTTTTAATCCGGGAACTGAAAGTAAGCCGGAAGGTTTATTAATTACTAAAAGGTAATCGTCTTCAAAAAGTACCGGAATTTCTATTGAAGGCAATATTTTATTTGCAGAACTTTTTGTAGCAATCTCAATTCCTTCAAGCATATGAGACAAGATGGGAACGCATTTACTTTTGCAAGGAGGGTAAAATGTTTTATGTCTTCTTATTTCTGATTCAGGATTAGCTCCCCACCAAAATTCAGCCAGCGCTATCACCTTAAGTTTATGTGTAAAAGCATAATGAAGTAATTTTGGAGCAGCACATTCACCTGCTCCTGATGGAGGTAATACATCTTTTGAAATAGGAAAAATATCTTGAAGGGATTTTAATTCTCCCATGCAGTTTAGAAAACTAAATTCCTTAAAGATTCTATCTTGTAATGAAGCAGATTTGTCTTTTCTTAATTGTTTTTTAGAATTAATTTCTCTTTTAAAACGGTTTAATTCAATGTCTAATTCTTCCAGCTTATGCTTCATATTGCGCTTGAAATCCTTTCTCGTAAAATGGTCCTTAATGCTTTCTTTGTTCAAAGCATCAATTAAATTATCCATTTGAGGGTCGGAAGGATTTTGAAGAATATTTTCTCTTTGGATTGCACGTAAATTTTTTGCCGCCTTTAGATTTTCACTTAGGCGATTAAATTCTACAGTAAGATTCGTTTTAAGCTGATCATATTTTTTTTGCAAATTAAGATACTTCGGATCTTTTTCCAATTCTTCTATTTCTCTATTGATCTTATTAATTTCAGTTTCTCCAAGTCTAAAAAAATTTTGAGGAACAAACAAATTAAAAATTGGAGGTACAAACCCTTGAATCAAGTTTCCCTGCTCTAGTTTACCAGAAAATCCTGCCAGATAAAAAATCTTACCTTCTTTATCTTGCACCACGAGCACGCCATACATTTTACCTATTGGCTGATTGGAAGAAGTATTATTTTTTTCCTGATAATCTTGCGAAGCTTCTAATTCTTCCTGGAGCTCACTTGCTGCGAGTTTCGCAATGTCACTTATATCGTGTGAGAACGGATCCGGAAACTGAGCTGGAATTTCAATAGAGTGAATATCTTTTTTGAAATTCCGAAAACAAAGTTCATTCATCAGTGACTGTAAAAATCTGATTTATATAACAATCAGTTTTCTGATATTTTTAAAATTTTTACTGACCAAAATGTACATTCCACTTTCTAATGAAATCGTATTGCAACCTTGAATAAGACGAATGGTAGATTTATGACCAGTAGATATCTGAATGATATCAAAAAGTTCTTCTGTATTATTGTAGAATAAGCATTCATTCTTACGAACCGGATTGGGGAAGGTATTTATTGAACTCAATGTAAAAGAATTACTAGAGCTTATTAGGCAATTATTTTCTAATACATACTTATAAGCAATAGATAATATTTCGTTACGATTCATAAAATCTATAGTGTGTGCTACGCCGTTCAACAAAGTATCCATAAGACAACTACCTTTTTGTGATAGGCTTTCAAGAGCAGGATAGTATCTTGTTTGAATTGCATCCTGCGAACCATGTATGATGTAAATATTTTTATTTTTGGAATTCTGAGATATAGCATTTAAGTTTATTCCTTCAATTGCAGCTCCAATTGGAATTATACCTTTAAATAATTCTGAATGGTTCAACCCATACGTATATGCAGTTCGCCCACCCCAAGAAAAGCCCATTGCAACAAGTGTAGCCGGATTAAAGGAATAGGCTTTTTTAACTGAATCCAGAAGAGCCGTTGTAAAAGCAGTATCAATATTATCATCTACCTTTCCATCAGGACCTCCATCCGGACATATAAGTAAAACATGATTATTTTCGGCAAATGTAATTAATGTGTCTCTCCAACTTCTGGAATTCCATCTTGAAGTATTAAGTGGATGCAATGCCAGTACTGCATTGTCGCCATTTGAATAATTACTGGGAATATAAAGAGAGTATTTTTTGTTTTTTTCCGTTTGAAAGTCGAAAGAACCGTCAAACTTTTTTTGGCAGTTAATTTCCGACAAGCCAACAATACAAAGTGATGTAACAAGAATATACCTAATCATACATTTTTATTTGATCACAAAGATACGCAGGAAGCTTACAATTTGTGCATCAAATTATAGGACTAAGCAAGGGTAGAGTATTCTGGTTTTAAGTTTTATTTAAACTCTTATGAATACTCTAAGTATTAAGATGTAATTCGAAGAAGTAAGAAGCAAATAGTTAAGTGGATTATTTTTACCTTGCTCTTCGTCTTTCTTTAATTGTTCTCAAAACTTCCAATTTGAATTCTTTTTCAGTCTGCTCAAGTTTGGCAATTTTTGAAACAGGTAAAGCTGATTTAAATTTTTCGTAGTATGTCTTTTTTAATTGCAAAGCTTTCTCTTCCTGGTCAAATTCTTCTTCTAATGAATCATCAGAATCAGATTGTCGGGAATTTATTCTTTCTTTTCTTAGCTCTTGCCTTTTTTTAGAGTACTCATTATAAAGTGGCCAAAACTTTGCTGATTCATCAGGTGTCAGTTCAAGCTTGTTTGTTATAAAAGCCACTCTCTGTGCCTCTAGTTTTTCAAGCATTTTTGCTTTGGCTTCTGGATTTCGACCTTCATTTTGAGCGCCTAGTATATTTATACAGCTTAGCGAAAAAATGAATATTAAATATCTCATACTATAAATTTAAAAATTATCAATTATATCATTTAATTCAGATTCTTCTAATGAAGGATCCTGTTGAATATTAATTTCAGTAATACTTTGTTCATCCATAATTTCACTAAAATTCTGAAGATCTAAGTCCTGAGATGCAACAAATTCTATAAGTGTTTCATCATCAATTTGGCTTAAGTTAAAGTCATTAGAAACCGACGAATTAATATTTCGAAGAAAATAAAACCCAACGATAAATAAAACCATTGCTGCAACAGCAATAAGTCTTCTGTATCTAAATTGTACCTTAATGACTTTACTCTCAGAATCTTGATTTTTAATTTGTGTAATTACTCTATTGCCTAAATTTTCAAAATATTGATTAGGTACTTTATAGTCCAGGTCTCTTAGGCTTCTTTCAAGTTGGATTAATTGGAGGGTAGCTTCTGAAGTATTTTCAAAGTAATCCTTGGGAGTTTTAAATACATTTTTGGTAGAAAAACCAAGCTGACGTACTACAAGAAAATCCAGTTGATTTGAAATATAATCAGGCTTATTATCAAAATATCCAGCTGGGCAGCGAAAAGGATTTTTCCCTTTAAGCGTGCTAAGTATTTCTGGAAGATATTCTTGTTCTTGATTCATTTCAACTTTTCTTTTTTAAAATTTTGCCTTTATATATTCTTCAATTTTTTTAACTGCATGATGATAAGATGCTTTTAATGCACCCTCACTTGTTTCTAATACATCAGACATGTCGTGATATGACATTTCATCATAATAACGCAATTTAAATACCTGTCTTTGTTTGGCTGGAAGTGTAAGAATAGCAGCTTCCAGATTTAATGTTAATTCATCTCCGTCAAAATATTCATCGGATCTGAGATTGGTAATAGCCGGATGTTCATTGCTTTCATCAACACTGTCAACTTTCCATTTTTTACTTTTTTCGAGAAACGTTAAAGTTTCATTCGTTGCGATTCTATACAGCCAAGTGTAAAGACTACTTTTTTGTTCAAACTGGCCTATACTTTTATAGACTTTGATAAATGTATTTTGTAACACATCATCTGCATCATCATGATTAAGAACCATTCTCCGGATATGCCAGTAAAGCTTTTCCTGATATTTTTGCATTAGGGCCTTTAGTCCTTTTTCAATGGTTCTTTCATCATTCATCCAACTTAGGATAACCTGATCTTCAGCATTTTTTGAACTCATGTTTCACGATTTAGATGGTTTTTGGCTATTAAAGTTTAATGTACTTGTATAAATTCTGAAATTTTGTCTAAATAAAGATAAGTTTTGCCGTTTTTAATTTCAACCATAGGAGAAAATTTGGCATTATAGACAAATTGGGAGAAATGGTAGGAATTTATTTCTTTGAGAACTCTGCCTGACTCTTCATCATATGCACTTAGAAGTATAATAATCTCAGCTTTATTGCGGGTCATTTTTTCTTCGGACAGCTGATACATAGGGCTTTGCTCTGTAATTGGATGGTTAATTGTCCATGAAAGTGGAAACAATGAAATCTTTTTTATCTCTAGTTCCAGAGTTCGAAAAATACGACTTTTATGACCTTCAGGAATGTGTGAAAAGATCATGGTTGCTTCAACATCAACAAGTGTTTGTCTATGAGAATTTACAACTCTGAACATTGCTCCTTTGATATCTTTATAGGGAGCAAAAAGCAAATTATCTGAAAATTTAAATTTAAAATTTGGCTTTGAAAATTTAGAATAAACAAGACCTGTAATTATGGCAAAGGTTAGTAATCCGCATAAGGCTTCAATTCCTGCCAGAATGGAACTTCCCATTCCGACAGGATGCATCCCACCATAACCAACGGTTGTAAAAGATTGTACTGAAAAAAAGTAACATTGCATAAAGATGCTTACAGGAGACCCTTCCCGAATTCCAGACAAACCATCTGCTCCAATAAGATAGTAAATAATTGCAAAAATGAAATTTATAAGTATATAAAAAACGGTTATAAGTAAAAGCATTTTCCCCCAACTGAGTTGTAAGATTTCATGAAATATGCTTACAGAACCGCTACCAATTCTCTTTAAATTAAATGTTCCGTCGACATTTAAAACACGCTCATCCGTACCAGAGAAGCTGGAGCCAAATCCAGAATCTTCAGCAAACCGTTCTTTGATAACAGTTTCTGAATTATTTTTACTCATATTTATAATATTAGAAATGACAAAGATATGCGCTGGCTCGCAAGTTTAGTATTACGTATTCTGGGTTGGAAATCAATAGGGCATAAAAAGTTAGATCAGTATCCCAAATTTATACTGATTGTCGCTCCACATACTTCAAATTGGGATTTCCCACTTGGGCTTTTACTGCGTAAATCATGTTCATTAGAGTATGTAAAATACTTGGGAAAAGACTCTTTATTCAGACCACCTTTGGGTTGGCTCTTTCGCGCTTTAGGAGGTTTCCCGGTGGATCGATCCAAGAGTAATAATATGGTTAATTCTATTATAGAGCTTTTTAATTCCAAGGATCGATTTGCTATTGTAATGTCACCTGAAGGTACTCGTAAAAAAGTCGAACATTTTAGAACCGGATTTTACTATATAGCCAAGGGTGCCAATATTCCTATTATCCCCTGTATGTTTGATTATGCTAAAAAGGAATGTCGTTACATGGATCCTTTCTATTGTACAAATAATACTGAACAAGATATCTTGAACATAGAAAACAAATTCCGTGGAATTCAAGGAAAAAATCCTGAGTACAATTTTTAGAATTTTGCCTTTATAGTTGAGTTTAGGGATGATATTAATAATTTTGAATTTGTTAAAATAGTAGATGAAAAATATTGGAATAGTATTATTTGTAATTATTACAGCGGTTTTGTCCATTGCAAACAAAGGTGGAAGGGCTTCAGACAAGAATACAGGCAGTACCGGAGCTCCCGGAGAACCACAAGCTTGTAAAAATTGCCATAATGGAAATATTGTAGTAAATCTTAAAATGTACCTTTTAGATGGTGTAGATACAGTGAGTCAGTATGAACCGGGAAAGAAGTATACCATTGATGTTCAGGTTTTACATACAAGCGGACCTGTACCTAAAGGATATGGTTTTCAAATTACGGGTCATAAAGCGAAATTGGGAAATAGTGGAGAAACAATCCTTAACCTTAGCCCTAATACTCCTAATGTAAAAACGGCTACAACATCAAGTAATCGGTTTTACGCAGAGCATAAAGGAACTAGTTCTACTCCTTTGTTTAAGATAGATTGGGAAGCCCCTGCTAAAGGTACCGGACCAGTGAGTTTCTATACTGCCGGAAATGGTGTTAATAATAATAATGATGATTCCGGAGACGGGGCATCAAAGACCTCTATGCAAATAGATGAGAAGATTAATACTTCTGTCGAAGGGGGTCTGAAGAATGAAATTCTAAATGTATTTCCTAATCCTGCCAGAACACATGTTCAGATATCGAAAGATTTGGTAAGTGTTTATTCTAATTATCAACTTATTTCTTCAGAAGGAAAAGTATTTTATCAAGGGGAGTTAAAAGAAATATTGAATCTGGATCAATGTAATAGTGGAGTTATTTTTCTAAATTTGTTCAATAAAGCCAATTCCTCTCACCAATTGATAAAATTGATAAAAATAGATTAAGAAAGATTTTCGAAAATATGTTGTTCCTTTATTTGGTTCTTAAAAATGAGACTTAGACATTAACAATTGTCGACCTTATTGCTTAATTTTCTTTATAATAAGAAGAATTATTATTATGTAAGTGCTTAAGAGTTTATATCTGAATGTAAAGTTCCAGATTCTCTTTATCTTTTTTAATTCTTTCTTTGTGAATAAAGCCTAATTTCTTAAGTAGTTTAATTGAAGCAACGTTATCCTCTTTTGTGATTGCATATAGTGTTTCTCCCTTTAATTCTTCAAGAGCGAATTTGGAAGCAATTCTTGCGTAACCTTTTCCGATGTATTTCGGTAAAAGAGCAAATCCAAAATCCCGGAATATTAATTCTTCTCGTTTAACAATTGATATAATTCCAATAGGAGTTTTTGACTGCTTTAATTCAATCACTTTGTAATCGATATTCTGATTGTCTAAAATTTTTTGGATGTATAATGTAGCTTCATCTGGAGAATAAATATTCCTATCACCAATAAAAGTGATCCAACCGGATGAGTTGAGCAATTTGAATATAAAATGATTGTCTTCAAGTCGAAGTGAACGCAGACATAAAATCGACATCGATTTCTTAGTTAAATTTATTCATTTATTGTTGTCTTACCTGAAATACTGTCTATAATTATTGATCAATTTACGATCTTTGCAATTCATGAATAGTAATTTTTCAAGCCTGATAAAATATTTTCCTTTGACTCAATTGCCATTTACCTTGGAAAAGGGATCTGAGCATGAATTTGGAATGAATAATGATCAATTCCCTGCTTCAGTTTTTGATGAATTGGTGGCACCCTATCTGCCTTTTGAAGTAGATGAGTTTACTGAAATGATTCCGGGTGTGCACTATCGAACGCTTGATAATAAGTATGTTATAGTATTTTGGGTGGCAAAATTATTAAGTCATTCCTTTTATCTTTTTACATATTCTGAAGATGGCGAATGGTTGGATAATGCAGAAGTTGCAGGATTCTTTTATGAAAATGGTCAAGTTTTACATAGGATTGCAAATATTAATGACCCTCAATCTATATATATTGTTGAAGCCGTGCTTCCATCAGATTCCGGAATTTTGAACCCATCATCTACATCCAAATGGGTAATTGAAATAAAGCCGGATGGAAAATTTTTGCAATTGGATGCTTCCGAACTTTAAAATGTAACAGTCAGAAATAAAAAAACCCGACAGTTGCCGGGTTTCAAATTTTATTTCTAGAAAATATTATTATCCTTTTGGATTCAAAACGTTTCCGCCGTTTTGTGGTACGTTTTCTTCGTGCTCTTCAGTAATATTACCTTTAACAAATAATCTAATTTCTTCTTCACCTTCATTGGTTTGGATGGAAACTGTTTTGTTAATAGATCCAGTTCTTTGTGTGTCATAAGTAATTTCTATTGTGCCTGTTTCACCTGGCATAATAGGTTCCTTAGGCCAAGTTGGAACTGTACATCCACAAGATCCTCTTGCACTTTTAATAACCAAAGGCTCTGTGCCTTTATTTGTAAAAACTGCTTTTCTCTTAGGATCAGCACCTTTTTTAATTTCACCATAATCAACAGTGGTATTCTCAAATACCATCTTAGGACCGCCTGTTTTTGCAGGAGCAGTTTGAGCTGGAGTTTGAGCCTCAAGACTTAAAGTAAGAATTAATCCTAGGGCAAGTAAAACCAAATTTTTCATATTTTTTTTAGTTTGTTTTTTAAATATAATACAAATTTACGATATTAGAACAATAACTTAGACACTTTAATTTCAATTTTCGCTGTTAATTCCGTGTTAAATAAAAAATTATTTGTAGATTGTCTTAAAAGCAGCCTGTTTAAGGCTAATTGCGCTATTTTTGCTCACTCTTAAGGAGGCAAAAATATGTCAAATTATAGTCCTATCGAAACTCAATTATCTTCTATAAAAGGTGATTCAGAAGATTTCAAAAGAGAGGTTATTAAGGATCTTTGGATCTGTCTTTTGAGCAGAGAAGTGTCTTTATTAGGAAGAAAAGAAGTATTAGGCGGTAAAGCCAAATTTGGAATTCTTGGTGATGGAAAAGAATTGCCTCAGGTAGCAATGGCAAGGGCCTTTCAAAAAGGGGATTACAGAAGTGGATATTATAGGGATCAGACCTTTATGTTTGCTTTGGATCTATGCTCGGTACAGAATTACTTTGCTCAGCTATATGCAGACCCTGCAAATGATCCTTTTAGTGGAGGAAGGCAGATGAATGCTCACTTTGCAACCCCATATATAGATGATGATAATAATTGGTTAGATCTTACATCCAGTTATAATGTTTCTGCCGATATTTCTCCTACTTCAGGACAGATGGCTCGTGCACTTGGACTTGCTTTGGCTTCCAAGCATTACCGTTTAAATCCTGATCTTAACAGCTTTTCATCCAAATTTTCAAAAAACGGTAATGAAATTTCATTTGTAACGATTGGTGATGCTTCAACTTCAGAAGGGGTTTTTTGGGAAACGATGAACGCTGCTGCTGTACAGCAAGTTCCTCTAGCAGTCTTTGTATGGGATGATGGATATGGAATATCAGTTCCTATAGAATTACAAACGGTTAAGCAGAATATTTCGAAAGCCCTAAGTGGCTTTGAGATCGGCGATGATAATAATGGAATTAGAATTTATACTTTAAAGGCCTGGGATTATCCGAATCTTGTAAATCAAATACAGGAAGGAATTAATGAAACCAGAGATAAACATATTCCTGTACTTTTTCATATTCAGGAAGTTACTCAGCCACAGGGCCATTCGACTTCAGGATCACATGAAAGATATAAATCGCCCGAAAGATTGGAATGGGAGTCATCGCAGGATTGTATTCAAATTTTTATAAAGTGGATATTAGAAAATAATATTTGCAAACAGGAATTCATAGAAGAATTGCAATTACTGGCAAGAAATTATGTAAAGGAACAAAAGAGTATTGCCTGGAAAAATAGTCTTGAGTACCCTATATCAATACAGCTTGAATTGGTTGAAATATTAAATTCTATTGGGACTGAAGGAATTAATTTTGACATTCAACAGGTTTCCGGAATAAAAGAACCAACCGTTCATGAATTATTACAAATTGCCAGAAGAATATCAAATACTATAGTTCATTCCGGCAAGAGATCAGACAATCAACTTTTGCAATGGGTTGAGAAAGTATATAAAAAAGCAGAAGTAAATTATCATCATAATTTAATAGCAGAAGGTAAATCTTCATATAAAGAAATTCAAGTAATTCATCCTCATTATGAATCCTCAACTGAATTAAATGGATATCAGATTATCAATAAATATTTTAATGAAATTTTTGAAGCAGATCCAAGATTGCTTGCTTTTGGTGAAGATGTAGGTCAAATCGGAGATGTGAACCAGGGTTTTGCAGGTATGCAAGAAAATTTTGGAGACATTCGTGTTTTTGATACTGGGATAAGAGAATGGACAATTATTGGTCAGGCAATTGGATTGAGCATGCGTGGATTAAGACCCATAGCAGAAATGCAATATTTAGATTATGTTATTTATGCACTATCTGCTTTATCAGATGACCTGGCAACCGTGCGTTACAGATCTAATGGAATTCAACAAGCTCCTGCAATAATCAGAACTCGTGGACATAGATTAGAAGGTATTTGGCATTCCGGTTCACCTATTGGAATGTTGTTGCACTCCTTAAGAGGAATTCATATTTGTGTTCCCAGAAACTTTGTTCAAGCAGCAGGTATATACAATACACTTTTGGCATCTCAGGATCCGGGCTTGGTAATTGAATGCCTGAACGGATATAGACTCAAAGAAATATGTCCATCCAATCTTAAAACGTTTACCGTCCCTCTGGGAAAAGTTGAAATTCTTCAAGCAGGAACTGACCTAACTCTTGTTACATATGGTTCTACAATTCGTATAGCAGAATCGGCATTGACTGTCCTTTCTGATTTTGGTATTTCTGTAGAATTAATTGATGTGCAGACATTGTTACCATTTGATGACAATAACGAAATAGCGATTTCCCTTCGGAAGACGAACAAGCTTGTAGTAATTGATGAAGATGTGCCTGGTGGCGCAAGTGCTTATATTCTGGAAAGGATATTCGCGAGAAAAGGCAATTTTCAATTGCTTGATGCCGAACCTATGTGTATTTCAGCTTACGACCATCGGCCTCCATATGGATCCGATGGAGATTATTTTACAAAGCCCAATATGGAAGATATCATTGAAAAAATCTATCAAATGATGCATGAATATAATCCATCAAGATATAATAAATTATAATTAAAACTTTATTCCTGATTCGTGAATAATTCAATTGTTATCATTCCAACATATAATGAGATCGAAAATATCGAAGCCATTATCAGAGCTGTATTTCAATTGAAGGAAAAAGTTGATATTCTTGTTATGGATGATAATTCTCCAGATGGGACTGCAGATATGGTTAGATCTTTACAATCTGAGTATAAGGATCAATTACACTTATTGGTAGGTAAAGAAAAGTCAGGATTAGGTCGTGCTTATATTAGAGGATTTAAATGGGCTTTAGAACATAAGTATGATTATGTGATAGAAATGGATGCAGATTTTAGTCATCCACCTTCAAACTTGCCTGAATTGCTTCAATGTTGTGTGTTGAATCATGCTGATGTTAGTATTGGTTCACGTTATATTCCTGGAGGAGGAGTGGTGAATTGGCCATTCATTCGACTTTTGATTTCAAAGACAGCTTCATTATATGTCCGCTTAATCACCGGAATGAATATTAAAGATCCCACTGCAGGATTTGTTTGTTATAAATCTAAAGTATTACAAGCTATTGATTTAGACAAAATTCAATTTGTAGGATATGCATTTCAGATTGAAATGAAATATAAATCGTATCGTAATGGATTCACTCTGCGTGAAATTCCTATTATTTTCCCTGATCGAATAAGAGGAAAGTCTAAAATGAATATCTTAATTATTAAAGAAGCATTGTTAGGAGTGTTTAAAATGCGCTTCTCTTAAAAGTCTGTAGCTATTCTTTATGCGCTAATTCCACTTCAATAATATTTTTTATTGCTATAAATATTTATACTTAAGAAATTGGCTTGCGTCAATTTTGGATTTGACTTTTATTTTCTCCTTCCGCCTTTTAATTTATTTATCAACACCTGGAATTCACTCAATTTACCTTTTGCCAAGAGCTTTGCCTGTTCTGTCCAAGTTGAAGGATCATGCATTTTGAATTTAGACCCAGCACCTGAAAGAATTGCATTCAGATTTTTTGAAGAAGTTTTACTGAGTTGTTCGAAGTTATAAATGCCAGATTTGTTCAACAACTTTGCTATAACCGGTCCTATTCCTTCTATAACCTGGAGGTCATCTTTTTTAATGATTGGTTTTTGAGCAATTGGTTTTTGAGTTATTGGTTTTGGTACAATTGGTTCAACAATTATTTTTCTGCGACCAGGTGCAACATTCTTAACGGTTACTTTAGGTTTTGCTTCTGCTTTCTTTGGTTTTAACTGCGTTTTTGATACGACGGTTTTATTAGTAGGAGAGTTTAATTTATCAGATTGAACTTTAGTTTTATTCTCAGAAACAGAATTGCCTTTTTTTACTACTTTATTCTTGCTGACTGCCGGAACTTCAGTTGTTTTTTCAATTATTACTTCAACGATTTTTTCTACTTCGACGATTCTGTCAACAGGGACTTCAACGATTTTCTCAATTTCAATAATTCTGTCTACAGGAATCTCAACGATTTTCTCTACTTCGACAATTCTGTCTACGGGAACCTCAACGATTTTTTCTACTTCTATGATTTTTTCTACGGGAACCTCAACGATTTTCTCTACCTCGACGATTCTGTCTATCGGGACTTCAACGATTTTTTCTACTTCGACGAATCTGTCTACGGGAACCTCAACGATTTTCTCTACTTCGACGATTCTGTCTATCGGGACTTCAACGATTTTTTCTACTTCGACGATTCTGTCTACGGGAACTTCAACGATTTTTTCTACTTCTATGATTTTTTCTACGGGGACTTCAATAATTTTTTCAACCTCTTTAATAATCTCTATTGGTCTATCTACTTCAATAATTTTTTCAATTTCGACGATTTTTTCTATTGGGACTTCAACTATTTTTTCAACGGGAATTTCTATAATTTTCTCAACTTCTTTAATTACTTCTTTAGGTTTTATTTGAAGTTCGGTTGTTAAGGATTGTACTTCGTTTTTATAACGAGTAATCATTGTATCCCTGTCAGTGATATGCTGTGTAATACTTGATTTAAGTGCTGCGTTACTTTTTTCTAATTCTGCAATTAATGCTTCTGACTGAAGCAGTTTATTTTTAATTCCATTATTCTTATTGGCTAAATCTTCGTTTTCACCTTTTAGTTGTCGAAAACTATTTACAAGTTGTTCTTGTTGTTCGGTCAGTCTGTTCATTTCCGACATTGACATATGCTGATACTTTTCCAATTCTTCAAAATTGGATTTCTCTTTTTCAAGTTCAGCAACAAGATTTACGATTTTTGAAACGGATTCAGAGTTGTCAGTATTCTTGAATAACCAGGCAATAATTCCTCCGAGGATTGCGGAACCGATACCAGTAATAAGCGGAATGAGATAACAAGCCATGTTTTTATTCGTTTACTATTAAGGGAATGAAGCCACCAAAAATTCTATTATTTATTATAGGGAGTAAGGTATCTTTTAAACTTTTCGTGATTAACTGTTTGGCAGGAACTCCTTTCGATAAAAATATTTTTTCAATTTCTTTGGATCGCAACAGACCATAGTCACTGTTGTTGAGTTTAGTATTTTCCTTAGGACTATAACGACAAATTATTTTTAGTTTTTTATTTGGATTTTCCTTAAGATAATCTGCTGTAGTCTGCACCAATTGTTTTAAGCTGTCTGAGAGGGGAAGCAGGTATCCGGAGGTAGCTTTATAAAAAATGAAATTGTCTCTTAATTTCAAGTTTAATTTGTCACTGTCTTGCAGTACTATGCCATGAAAGTAAGCCCTTTTGGTATTTGTTGTTTTGATTGGTATTTTTTGGGAGGTGCAGCATTTTTCGTTATAGACAAGAGCCGATAATGTAATCCATAAGACCAAAATAGCGCTAAGCAGAAAAACCTGATTTTTCATGACAATAAATTGAACATAGGGCCTCCTAAAGCGGAGATCCATAGATCTTATCCAATTCTTATGCCAAATTTGTTAAATATGTAAGTAAATGGCCAAAAGGAGCTTAGAAATACCAATATAGTTTAAGTATTACCGAATAAGGGTAAATAACTTTTTCTCTTCGATTAATTCTTTGCGGCTCTGTTTGTATTTAAGGTTATATACGTAGGTTCCTGGGGGTAGTGTTTTGTCTGAATTTTGAGATTTGCCATTCCAAGCTATTTCCGGTCGATCTGATTCAAAGATTAAACTGCCCCAGCGGTCAAATATCTTTAGACTATAAGTCTCCACATCTTGAAAAAATCCTACAGGACCAAAAACTTCATTGTTTCCATCACCGTTTGGGGTAAAGGCATTAGGCATATATAATGTAAAATCCCTGAATGCATATATCTGGGTTTCTAATGTATCTGTACATAAATATTTGTCGTTGACAATCATTCTTATTGTGTGATATCCTGTATCTTTAAAAGCATAATTAATTTCTTTATCAAAGTAATAATCTTTGTTATCAATTATCCAATCTCTGCCAATCGTTTTTTCAGTAGAGTCATAGCCTTGAACATATGGATTGTTTAAATTCACAATGAGTGGATCAACCGACCATTTGGCAGTTGGAGGAGATAAAACACTTATAACATTATCAAATGATCCTTCATTAACACATCCTACTGGCGATGTAACTTTTAGTTTTAAACCATATAATCCTATCGAATCAAATCTTCGGCTTACATTTATTCCGGTCACTGATAAGCCATCTGAAAAAGTCCAATTAAATTTATATTTATCATCAGTTGGGAATGAAATATTTTTAAAACTTACAGTAAGTGGTACACAGCCTTCTGTTACACTTGGGCGAAATACAATTACGTTAGGGGCAGGAAACCAACTTAGGTTTTTAACAACAGATTTTTTGCATCCCAGATCGTCAATAATATCTAATGTAACGCCATAGTTATCCGGGTGAAAATATTGTAATTCATAATTGGGATCAAATCCTTTGAACCCGTCTCCAAAATCCCAACTCCAGTTGACGATATTACTATAAGTTGACTTAGAGAGGTCTTTAAAATTTACAGGACCAAACTTGCAACTGTCATAAGAGAATGAAAAATCTGCCTTAAGATCAGAAATAATATTAATTCTAAAATTTACAGTATCACTGCAGTTTGTACCGGGATTAAGAATGAAGCGACCATTGTGAATTCCCCCTTCTTTGAACTTGATAAACGGATTCCAAAGTGTTGATGATTCTGTTGTTCCGCCATTATCATATTCCCACAGTACTGAATTAATAAATCTTTGTTGATAGGATCCATTATTCATCTGAAGTGTGTCTTCTCCACATAATAGGATTTCATAATTTTGTTTACTCACTTCTTTGCCGTTGTTTAATTTAGCAACAACAGTTCCAACACAACTTGCAACATTGAATTGAAAATCCCTTCTTAAAGTTGATAGGAGAATTCCATTTCTATATTCTGAGCAACATACAGATACTACATACTGACCCTGTGCATTGGGTTCTCCTGTAATTAATCCGGTTAATGAATTTATACTAACAGGAGGATTTCCTCCCATTGGGAATAAGTAACTATATTGTGGTGCACGAAAATTTACCTTAGGATAGGGTGGTGGACAATCTGGCGATGGGGTTACAGCTGTGCAATTATTGCCGCCACCTCCTCCCTGGCCGCCACCTCCGAAAGGTTCGCAGAAACTATAAACCAATAGATCACCTTCTTTATCAACTGCTGAATGATCGAAGTTTAAAGGATTATTAACACATACAACGGTTGGAGGAAAGTTGACAAATTTAGGACTTGAATTGCATGTGCGTTGAGATTCCGGATGAATACTAATTGTAAAAGTCGCACCAGTGCCTCCTGGGTTTAATATATTAGTGATGGTGTTATTTCTACAACATCGCTGCCAGATTATTACATATTCTTCATTAATGATAGGTAGATCTACTTCAAATGTATATGTACCTGATTCAACACAAATATCCGGAGGTAATTCCAGACAAGGGTATACAGGAGAATCGATAAGATTCGGACCTTCAAAATCTGTTGCCGAAAATTCTCGATTACCAGTTCGAACATTTCTATAAACATTATTCGCCGATCGTCTATAAATAGTAAAGCCAAGAGGCATATCAAACCCGGCTGCCTGTTGTTGGGGCCTGCAATCTCTATAAAGCTTTATGGTTATTAGATATTTTCTGGTGGTAGAATCTGTTTGTCCATTTGGAAGTGAGCTAAATCCTAAGCATTCATAAAACATTTCACCACCGATTATATGAGCGGCAGTTAAGTTTTGAAGCGAAATTACAGTTGTTAAAATGAAGGAAAGATAAAATGAAAGGAGCTTAAAGTTCATCCTCAAAATTACAATATTCTTGATATTCATTGATGTTCTGGATCAGGATTAATTATCGGAAAGGTTTTCCATCTTTAATAACTAAGGTGAGTAGAAAAATGTTGCATGAGGCTAAAAAACTCTTAAGTTTGTAAGAAAAACGCATATGCTACACGCCAAGCCCTCTAAATGCATGATCTGCGGCTCTCCTATAGTGGGTCGTAAAGACAAGAAATTCTGCACTGACAGTTGTAGATCTATTCATCATCAGGAAGAAAAAAAGAAAGATCCGGGACTTATTAAGAATATAAATGCGATTCTAAAGAAGAATAGAAATATTCTGTCTAGCTTAAATCCTGAAGGCAAAAAGACAGTTTCCAAGTCTCAGTTACTTTCAAAGGGATTTGACTTTAAATACAGTACGCATAATTTCAACACTAAGAAGGGAACAACATATTATTTTTGTTATGATGAAGGATATACATTGTTTGAAGATAAGATGGTATTGCTGGTTAGACAAACAGAAAAATAGTTCGCAAATCTGATTTTTTGCAAATAAACCAAAATTATTGATTAGCACTAATGCTCTATGTTTTCATTTAATAGGATTGTTTATAAATACACTGTAGAAGCTAATGCATGGATGCCTCTAAATGTTATAAGAATCTTAAAATTTTATGGCCGTTGAACAATTAGTTCAATATCGCCGTTCTACTCGTCTAATCTTAACTAAATAAAATATTTAATGAAAAATGTAGTTTTTGTCTTTACAGCATTAATAGCTGGCTTATTGGTTTCCTCCTTTGATAGCAAACCAACGATTTTAAAAGTAGATACTAGTAAGAGTACTGCTAAGTGGTTAGGGAAAAAAGTAACCGGGCAACATGGTGGAACGGTTTCTTTAAAATCAGGAACCTTAAGCTTTGATAATGGAGTTCCGGTTTCCGGCGAGTTTGTTATTGATATGAATTCAATAACATGTACAGATCTTCAGGGTGAGTATGCAGATAAATTGATCGGACACTTGAAGTCAGATGATTTTTTTGGTGTAAGTAATCATTCTACAGCAAAATTTGTTTTAAAGAATGCTGCTGCAACAATAAATCCTAAGAAATTTGTTGTAACAGGTGATCTAACAATCAAGGGAATTACGCAAAGTGTAAGTTTTGATGCAATGATTGATATGGCTTCTGCAAGTGCAAAGATTATTGTAGATCGTACTAAATATAATATTAAGTATGGTTCAGCTTCTTTCTTTGATTCAATCGGAGATAAAGCAATCAATAATGATTTTGAATTTGAAGTGAATTTGGCTTTGATGAAATAAATGAGGTTTAAAGTAAATAAAGACCGCTTCTGAGAAATTAGAAGCGGTTTTTTAATGCACTATAGTGAATGCTTCACTTTAATTTTTCGTATATTTTCAGATTATTATAAATACAACAGCAAATATTACTAATTGCAAGAAATTATTTCAATATTAAATTTTAATGTAGACGATTGATTTCTAATTGCCGGGCTTGAGAAAACAGACGATACTCTAAATGTGACAATATCAGATTTTAGATAATATTTTTTCAATGAGTGTGCTAATGGTTTTTTCCGGGTCATGTGAAAACTCATTGGTAATTCTATTGGCAAGAATTGCATTTAAGGAAATGGCTCTATGCTTTAAGATTTCTGATAAACCATAAATTCCTGCAGTTTCCATTTCGATATTCGTAATTCTTCCTGAATTTGAAAGTTGAATTTGAGAATACTTGGATAGTAGGTTTTCAATGGCTATAGGAATTCTTGTAGTTCTTCCCTGAGGAGCATAGAATCCGGGAGCCGTTATGGTAACACCTCTTTGCATGGAAGGATCTGAATACTGATTTAATAATTCTGCATTGCATATTGAATAGTATAAGGAAGACAAGGGAATTCCTGATCGATGAAATTGATTCAATAATTGATCAGACTTTTCTATATGTTTATGAAGATAAAAATTCATTAATGCGTCTGTACCTATTGCTGCTTCGCTAATAAGGAATGAATCCACCGGAATATCTTTCTGGATTGCGCCGGAAGTCCCTATTCGAATAAAATCAAGTTGAGTTTGTGTTTTATTTTTTTCTCCTGTATTAAGATCTACATTGTACAATGCATCACATTCATTGATTACAATATCTATATTGTCAGTGCCAATTCCTGTAGATAATACGGAAATCCTTTTTTTGCCAATATATCCTGTATGACAAACGAACTCTCTTCTGGAATTTTTCAATTCGATACTGTCAAAATGTTGGCTTATCGGCGAAACACGTCCAGGGTCACCAACTGTAATGATAGTTGAGGCGAGTTGATCTTTTCTCAAGCCCAAATGATAGATTGAGCCGTCTTTATTTAGGATCCAGTTTGCTTTCAATTTTATTTAGAAGAAACGAATTAAGAATATTATATTACTTGTAAAGATAAAAAATATTATCACTGTTGTCCGACTAATATTTGCTAGTCAGGGCTAAAGCCCTTTTGTAACGAGCATTTTCAACCCCACGCTGAAGCATGGGGTTGCTTAAGGCATTTTATTGAGGTTCAATTTATTATTATCATTAATCGGACAACAATAAAATATTATAAAAGATAGAATAGAATTCACTGGATTGAACTATGAGAATTCAAATCTGTTTATATTGAATATGAAGAAGAATAAAATTTATCATCTTGGAACTTGTTCAACTTGTCAAGGTATATTAAAGAAATTGAATACAAGTTCTTGTATCTTACAAGACATTAAGCAAGAGGCAATCACTCCTGAACAATTGGATTCTATGGCTGCTCTTTCAGGATCCTATGAAGCCTTATTTTCAAGAAGAGCCATAAAGTATCGCACACTTCAATTAAAGGATAAAAAACTTACTGAAAAAGATTATCGCAAACTCATTCTATCTGAGTACACTTTTTTAAAAAGGCCCGTAATCATTGCCGGTAAAGAAATATTTATTGGAACTATTAAGGCCGAAATCGAGAAAGCCAAATTAAAGCTCTGAAGCTTTAAAGCTCTGAAGCTCTAATAAATTGAAATTTGACACGCGACACGCGACTTGCGACTTGCGACTCCGGTTATAGTTTAAAATAATTCTTTGGGTTCAAGTTCCTTAAATGCATCGCCTAAATTTTCTGATATATCTGAAGCTATCATGCTTTCGTAAGATTGTTTTTTAAGAGCGAGGTCGCCAGATAACCCATGGATATATACACCAATTATTGCAGCATGAATAGGTTGATAAGATTGGGCAAGTAATGAGCCAATGATTCCAGCGAGTACATCTCCACTACCTGCAGTTGCCATTCCCTGATTACCCGTGGTATTGAAATATTGCATGCCATCAGAATTTATAACGCAAGTGTTAGATCCTTTAAGAACAATAATTATTTTATGTTTTAATGCAAAACTTGCTGCGAATTGTAAGCGATCAATACTATTCTCAAATTTTTTATTGACAAGTTTTTCAAATTCTCCTATATGAGGTGTCAAAATGGTATTAGCAGGAATTTTTTTGAGGAGATTAGGATTTGATGCTAGTGCCTGAATTGCTTCAGCATCAAGTATCATCGATATTTTTGCACTATAACACTTATTCAAGATTGATTCCATGTTTTCAATACCTTTCATTCCAGAGCCAACACATATTGAATTAAATTTATTAATAATTAATGGGAAAAACTCTTCGTACTCATTCACCATCGCTTCAGGAAATTGCGAGAATAAATGAGCTTTGCAATCTGTGTCAGTTATTACTGCTATTAGTCCAAGACCAGATCTCATGGCTGCTTTTGCAGACAATATGGATGCTCCGCACATGGATTTAGATCCCGCGATCAACAACATATGTCCAAAATTATTCTTATAGGAAAATTTATTTCTTGGAAGAATAATATTTTTTATATCC
>JABFRV010000013.1 GCA_013140975.1 Saprospiraceae bacterium | reverse complement strand
GGTAAACGGTCCTGCATTGGCAAGATCATTTACATATTCTACTGCTTGTAATGCAGTAACCAGTGTTGTGTGATCCTTAGAGCCAACTGCTATTTTAACAATGTCCTTTTGTGAATCATCATCAGCGACTCCTGCCTGGCCTAAATCTACCTGTCCACTTGCTGGAGTTTCTGCTTCCGGTTCAGAAGTTGTTTTTGAATTGGGTGCATTACATGAATAGTTTAGAATTCCTGCAACGACTATTATATAAATAAAACTTTTCATATCATTGAATTAAAGTTAACTATTGAATTTTACTTGTGTCTTTGGTTGTTTTTCCAGTACTAAATGTCAAAGGATTATTAGATCCAGCTGGACTTACGCGAATATATCCTTGCATTTCCTGATGTAAGGCGGAGCAAAAGTCTGTGCAATACATAGGAAATACACCTATTCTATCTGGTCTCCAGGCTAAGGTCTGTGTTTCTCCCGGCATGATTAGTAATTCCGCATTGTTTGCCCCTTTTACAGCAAATCCGTGTGGTACATCCCAATCCTGTTCAAGATTTGTAACATGAAAATAAACAACATCACCTAGTTTAATGCCTTCAACATTATCCGGTGTAAAATGTGATCGAATAGAAGTCATGTATATGTGAACTTCATTTCCTTTTCTAACTACTTTGGCATTTTTTTCTCCAGCAGCAACATAAGGATGTTTATTATCTTCAAGTTTATAGATTTTTACACTTTTCTTGGATAATAATTCTGCAGGTATAGCTTCAGCATAATGTGGCTCACCAATTGTTGGAAAATCAAGTAATAACTTCATTTTGTCACCGTCGATAGAATATAATTGAGCGCTTTGAGTTAATTCCGGACCTGTAGGAAGGTAACGGTCTTTGGTGATTTTATTATAAGCTATTACATATTTACCCCAAGGTTTTTTAGTTGGACCACCAGGAACGCAAAGATGACCTACTGAATAATATGTAGGCACTCTGTCTAATACCTGAAGATCACTAATTCTCCATTTTACGATTTCTGAAGATACAAAGAAGGAAGTATATGCATTTCCATTAGCATCAAATTCAGTATGCAAAGGACCAAGACCTGGTTTCTTTACTTCTCCATGAAGTACAGCATCATATTTTAATACTGGTAAACCTTCATAATCTCCTTCAAAATTTTTAGCTTCAATTGCCTGTAATATTTTTGAGAATGAAAATACCGGTATTACAGCAGCAAGTTTTCCAGAACCAACTATATATTCACCTGATGGATCAGTATCGCAGCCATGTGGTGATTTAGGACATGGCATTAAATAAACCATGTCAGGACAATCTTTTGGATCAAGAACTAACACTTCTGTTTTAATTGTACTCGTTGCAGTATGTGTTGATTCATCAAATTTATTATGTGCATATCGAACAGCCTTTTTCACTCCTTTACCTGCTTTGACATATTCTTCTGCTTTTTTCCAATTTACTGCCATTACAAAGTCTTTATCTTTTTGACTGGCATTCACTTCCAATAATGTATTGGCTCTCTCTGAATTATAACAACTAAAGAAAAACCATCCATGAGACTTTCCTTTACCTGCTCTCGCCAAATCAAAGTTTACACCCGGTAATTGAATTTGAAAAGCAATATCCATATTACCAGATTCTTTATTTACACTTATAAAGCTAACAGTTCCTTTAAAATTTTCTTTATAAGAGCTAATAGGAACATCTAGCTTGTCACCTATTGGTACACTAAATCTTGTTCCGGCAACTACATACTCTGTGTTTTCTGTAATAAAAGGTGAAGAGTGATTACCACCTGAATTTGGAATTTCAATTATTTCTGAAGTGCGGAAAGTTGATAAATCTATCCTCGCAATTCTAGGAGTATTATTGGCATTACCAAATGCCCACTTACCATCATGGACTCCATCTGTTGTGGATAAAGCAGGATGATGTAAGTCATCCCAGGGAACAAAACCATGAGAGGTCTGAAGCATTGGCTTTGATTCTTCTGCATATCCATAACCCTTTTCAGGATCTACAGAGAAAACAGGAATAACTCTAAACAGTCTTCCTGAAGGAAGTCCATATACTGCGAGTTGACCACTAAAACCACCCGATACAAAATTGTAAAACTCATCATATTTTCCCGGTGGAACATAAGCTTTTATTGCAGAGTCTCCACTAATTGCACTCTGCACTCCTTTGGGCTTGCATGTTGTGAATAGCACTGTAAGAATTAGTACAGTAGCTAAGTAATAAAAATATTTCATATAATTATGTTTAAAGGTTTTATTTATTGTTCGCCATCATTTTTTCTCATGAATTCAAGAAGTGATCTTGATTCTTCCTTGCTTACATTTTGATTCGGCATTCTCACGAGACATTGTTCCAATAATTTTTGAGCTTCCGGATCTGATTCCAACATCATTTCAACATTGGTAATCATGTTCATGATCCAAATAGGTTTTCGGGTTTTGGTGACTCCTTTCCAACCTGGGCCAACAAGCTTTTCATCTGTTAATTTATGACATGCCAAACATTTAAGTTCGTAAATGCTTTCTCCTGCCTTAATCCAATCCTGATTTAAAGGATTGCTAAGAGTTACGTCACCTTCCTTTATTTCGGAACCATGAACTTCCGGTTGGTTTTTTGTTAATTCCTGAACATCTAAGGCTTTATAGTCTTTCTTAACGCCTTTATCACATTGAAATAGAAAGATGCTTACTAGTAAAAATGGTAAATAAAAAAGATTTTTCATATTTGATTTTTTTCTGTTTGAATCAAATGTAGATATAGAGTTAAGAATGATTACTGACAATTGTCATCAGAACAGTTGATATTGGTTTTTATGGGTATTTATGGTATATTTTGGAGAATGGAAAGGTGTTTTATAGTAATTCATTAGCTTGAAATATAGGCAACTTAATGAGAGGTCTACGTTTGGTAATAGACAAATAATATTATTCTGATTTATTCTGATATCAGGGATGAGTGCTGCAATAGAGAATTGCTAAGAATTCGTTTTAAAACCAATCGTTACTTTTTACCTATTAGTGTTAACTTTTTTGTAGAATTTAAGTAACAAACCCACGTAGCGAATTTATTAGATAAAGCCATTTAATGGTGAAATAGCAAACTAATATTCTGAATTTATTTTTTGAATATTTAATACTTTAATGCCTTCAGAAGTAAGCTGAATTAGCTTGTCATTCTTTAGCTCCGTAAGCATTCTGATAAGTGTCTCTTTCGCCATCCCGCAATAACAGGCAAGGTCTTCACGGCTTAAATGAATAAATTCACCTTTGAATAATTGATGCAACTGCGCGAGGTGATAACATACTTTTTCTCTAACATTGCCATATGAATTAATAGATAGTCTTTCTTGCAAGTTGCCCATCAAATGTTGCGTAAATTCGTGATAAGAAATGAGAAGGTTTTCTTGTTCTAGCAATTCTTCGATAGAAGATTTAGGGATCGATATAATTTTTGCATGTTCACTAATTTCAGCATAAGTTTCATGTTTTTGCTGGTAAATTTTTTCAATTCCAATGATTGCAGGTCCAATAAAAAAGTTAATGATAAAATCTTTACCTGCAACGGAATTAATATATTCTTTAACTATACCAGATTCAAGAAAATAAACGGTGTTATTATGTGAATCGGGTTTCCAGAGAAGTGAATTTTTTCCAATATCACTTGCAGGAATAGACTCTATTATTCTATTGAGTGTGGTATTTTTAAGTAGAGCACTTTCATTGAATACACCTCTTAATCGCCTTGTTGGAGATTGCGAACGCAAATTAGTATACTTTATAAGTTTTTTTTCAATGACTTCCAAAAGGTCTTTGGACTCAAAGGGTTTGACAATATAGTCTTCTGCGCCAAGATTCATTCCTTTTCGAAAATCATCCTTTTCAGTTTTAGCAGATAAGAATATAAGTGGAGTGCTTGATAACGCTTCATCTTGTTGTAATATTTTTAACATCCCGAGACCATCAAGATTTGGCATCATTACATCGCTCACTATAAGGTCTGGTTTGAAATCACGTGCCGCTTGTATTCCTAAAATTCCATCTTCGGCACCGATTACTTCATAGTTGGAAATTTCAAGAATTTCCATAATGTTTTCTCGCATTTCAGTATTGTCCTCAACTACAAGGATTTTATATTTCATAGTGTGGAATATTTATTGTGATGATTGTGCCTTCATTTTCGCGTGACTTTAATACTATTTCACCTTTTATAAGATCAAGATATTTCTTTACAATATTGAGCCCAAGTCCGGTGCCCTGGATATTAAGTACATTTGAACCCCTGTAGAATATGTCAAAAATAAGTTTTTGTTCGTCGAGCGGAATTCCTATTCCATTATCTGCAATTTCAATAATTAATGACTTGTTCACATAATCCAGAAGTAAAGTTATTGTTGATTTGTCACCTGAGTACTTAATGGCATTGTTAATTAGGTTATGAAAAATATGTCTCAGGCAATTTTTATCAGTTGTAAAAGTAAAATTACCGGGCAAGCGGTCTTCTAAGTTAATAGATTGCTGAGGTTTTTTAATATGATTAAATTCTTCAACAATTTCAAATACCAATTTTGAAATCGAAAAAGTTTCAGGGTATAGATTAAACTTTCCATTTTCAATCTGAGTAAGAGTAAGGAACTCATTTAGAATCCCGGTAAGATATTGTATATTGTTTTTAATTTTTTCGAGATGGTTTCGTGTCTTAGCTTTGTCCTGGTTTTCCTGATAATGTTCAATAAGATTTATAGAGCTGAGAATATTGGATAATGGAGTTCTGAATTCATGGGAAGCAATTGATACAAAGCGTGATTTCAGTAAATTAAGGTTTCTTTCTTTTTCAATTGCATCTATTAATTCCTTTTCTCTAAGAATGAGTTTCTTCTCGACCTGAATTCTTTCTTTGATCTCTAATTCAAGGTTTTGGTTACTAAAACTTAATTGTGTAACACTTTCCATGAGTTGGCTTGTCCTGGAGTCAACTAGGTTTTCAAGGTTTTTATTCGTAAATATTAATTTTTGCTCAGTTTCTTTTTCCTTCGTAAGGTCGTGAATTACACCTGTAAAGTAAATGTCACCATCAAAAAAAAATTTACTAAGTGCAAGCCTGCAGGGAAATAGGCTTCCATCTTTTCTTTGGCCCATAACTTCTCTGCCAATGCCAATGACTTTATTAATTCCGGTTTCAATATGATTTTTTATGTATTGGTCATGATTGGATTGATGTGGTTCGGGTGTTATCATCTTAATATTTTGACCTATCATTTCTTCTTTTGTAAATCCAAACAATTCCTGAACAACATCATTCAGCAAAATAATAGTTCCTTTTGAATTGATTATGATAATTGAATCTGAAGCTGTTAGTAGCACAGATTGTAGAAAAGCTTGATTTATGGTTCCTTCTTGCATTCTATATTTTAAATGATAATAATCAGTATTGGAAATGACAAAGATCTAAAATATAGTCTTTGCTTGATAATAATTTTGGGTCAAATTAAATATTTTATGATTTTTAAACGGCCAATTAAAGAAATAATGACAAAAGACCTGATCACACTTTCTCCTGATGATCGGTTAACAAAAGCAAAGGAACTATTTGACAAATATGGAATGCATCATATACCTGTTGTTGAATTCCGCAAGATTGTTGGTTTACTGAGTAAATCTGACTTTTTACTATATGTTAATTCCATTTCAGACGGAGGTGGAGTAGAGGTTAAGGAGGATCAAAAACTTAGTTTTTCAAAAGTTAAGCAAGTTATGGTGACCCGACTTGGCAAATTGGAACCGGATGATAGAATTGAAGTAGCTATTGACATATTTCTAAAAAACTACTTTCATTGTTTGCCGGTAGTAGAGGGTGATGAATTGCTGGGTTTGGTAACTCCTTTTGACATTTTAAAATTTGTTAGCAAAGAAATTCAATAAAAAAGTAAATATGAAAAATATATTATGTCCATTTGATTTTTCTGATCATTCTAAACGCGCCTTGGATTGGAGTTTAAAGTTGAACGAAAAGTTAAATGCTAAACTTACGATATTATACATATTAAATAATCCGGTATATTATGATGCTGGGAATCCAATGTATGGCATACAGATTTATGCAGAAGATATGTTGTCCAAAATTCGAGACAAGGATAAGAAGGAGTTGGATAAGGTAATGGACAAAATGAATAAAAAGTATCCCAATATGAATATTATCTCGATTTTTAAAGAACAAAATGACGTTGGTGAAGGTGTAATTGAAGCTGCTAAGAAAACTAAAGCTGATATAATTGTAATGGGCTCTCATGGAAGAAAAGGAATTCGAAGATTTTTATTGGGAAGTATAGCGGAAGATGTTTTAAAACATTCCGAATGTCCGGTAGTAATTATTAAGTAATTAATTAAAAATCCAAGTATATGAGTAATCTAATGAAATTAACCAGAGATTTTCCTTTTTTAGGAAGCACTCCTAGTTTGTTCAATGATTGGTACAATTGGGGAGTTAATTTTGATCCTGATAACACCGTTCCATTGATTAATCTCATAGAAGGAATTAAGCATTATGACCTGGAGATGGCAGCCCCTGGTAAATCAAAGTCTGATTTCAAGATTAAGCTTGACAATGAAAATGTAATGACGATTTCGGCTGAAAAGAAAGAAGATCCTCCGGAAAAGCAAGAAGGACAATGGAGGAGAAAAGAATTTTCATACTCTTCATTTTCTCGCAGTTTTCCACTACCTTCGAATATTGACGCTTCAAAAATTACTGCAGCTTATGTCGATGGTGTATTAAAGGTTCATTTGCCTAAAGTTGATATTGTTAAACCAAGTCATTCACAAGAAGTTAAAGTTATGTAAGGGGTAAATTTTTGTGTATTATGATTGTTGTGGTCAACAGTTTGTTCGTGTTTGATTTTAATGTTCTTTTAAAAGTTTCATAATACATATTATTTGAAGTTTTGACTGTAATTTATTTTGTTCTGTTGGCCTTAATTGCCGAAGTTCTTGGGACTGTTGGTGGATTTGGTTCATCGATGTATTTTGTACCTATTGCAAAGTACTTTTTAGACTTCCACACAGTCCTAGGAATTACGGCATTATTTCACGTCGTGAGCAACCTTACCAAGATTCAATTATTCTTTAAAGGAATCAATTATTCAATAGCTGTAAAAATGGGAATACCAGCAGTTATTTTCGTTGTAATTGGAGCATTCCTTAGTACATCCATTAATAGTACGCAATTTGAATTGTTGATTGCAATTCTTCTATTCTTAGTTGCTATTCTGTTTCTAATTTATAAGAATTATAAGATGCCTGTAACTAACTTGAACCAATTCATTGGTGGTTCCGGGTCAGGTTTTGCGGCAGGATTGGTAGGGACTGGAGGGGCAATTCGAGGCTTGTTTTTAAGTGGGTTTGGATTAACGCATGAAACGTACATTTCAACTTCTGCGTTGATAGATTTGGGTGTAGATGTGTCTCGAAGTATTGTATATCTAAGCCATGATTATATTGGAATAGAAAATTGGTACTTAATTCCTATTCTATTCGTAGTTAGCATAATAGGAACTTACATTGGAAAAAAGATTCTGGAAAAAACTTCTCAGGAAATGTTTCGAAAATTAAGTTTGGTATTAATAGTCTTAATTGCAGTGTCTGTATTAGTGAAAGCTCTAATTACCGAGTATATTTCTTTCTGATTCATTTAATTCATCAGAAGCTTTAAAGAAGGATTCAGCTTCCTCATTTTGCTTATTCAATGTCCAGTCATCTGTAACTGTAGTTTCAATCCATACTGAACCTGATTTTCTAAAAACTTGAACGCTCAATCCATAGCACTCTTGAAAAATATGCTCTAATCTCTCGACCGTTAATCCTCCATGAATAAAGATATTGCCGTCATTGTGAATTGTTCTGCAGTCTTTAACCAGAGTCGAAGGTTTTAGCATAGAGCTTTTCGAAGAAGGTTCATGAGTCTGATGTGGCTTACTATAGAATTCTATTTTTAAAAATGGAAATAATTCGTGAAATTCATTCTGTATTTCAGAAAGTGTCATTTGGTCTGTAATTTCAATTTTCATTATACTTCATGTTTTAGATAAATACTAAATATTTTAACTTCAAAACCAGAATATTATCTTTTAAGCATAAGTTGTTATATGATGTAGATAATAAGAAGTTTAGCTATAAAAGTAGAAAAACTTATATTAAGATAGTTAAGAAAGATCATTTGGAAGGATGATTTTTGTCAGGAGTAAGCTGCAAAAAGTGAGTTTTCTTTTTGGTGTTTAAAAATTCCAGGTTTTTCGAAGGATTATCATTCTCAATGACTGTCTGGTAGTATATGAATGAATATACACAAGGCCATATTTTGAAAAACGTTCAAAGATATATTGAGCCAAGTAGTTAAGGATTTTGTAAGTTTGTGTTATTGTCAGAAAGAATTAAAAAAAGCAGTAGTAAATCATTGCAATTAATATTTGAGATATGTCAAGTAATCCAAAAAATCCTTTTACCTGGGTAGAAATTTATGTCGAAGACATGAATAGGGCACAAAAGTTTTATGAAACCATGCTGGATATTGAAATGACTCCATTGCCACTTCCTGGAGGTGGTGATGAGCTTCAAATGATGAGCTTTCCGTGGAAGGAAGGTGAAGCAAATATTAGCGGAGCGTTGTGTGCTACCAAATCCATGCAACCAGGAACAGGAGGAACGGTAGTGTATTTTGCTTGTGATGATTGTGAGCTTGAAACTTCGAGAGTCGAAAGTGCCGGAGGGAAAGTATTGAAGAAAAAATTCCAAATAGGAGAGTATGGTTATTGCTCTATAGTTATGGATACAGAAGGAAATACAATTGGACTTTATTCTCTAAAGTAAGATTTTCATTCTATAATAATAACCATTATTTTTGTTATATAGAAATTCATCGTGAATTCTTTTGTTTAAATTTTTAAAAACCGGACTGAAATTTTAAATTAATTAGCATTGTGAGCGATTAAAATAAAATTCCCGGTATATAATTTAATATTTAAGTGAATTTAAATTGATTATGAAAAGTATCTCAAGTATTACATTCATTATTTTAGCAAGTTTTACCTGGTCTTTTTTATCCTGTGGTGAAGAAGACGATACAACAACCGCCAGCGAGATAGTTTTTTTTAACGGAAAAATATATACGGTTAATGCTTCCACACCTTGGGCAGAAGCACTTTATATGAAAGATGGAATTATAAAATTCATTGGTTCCAGTGAAGAAGCTCAGAAAATGAGTTCGGAAGAGGCAGAAAAAATTGACTTGAATGGAGGATTTTTGATGCCCGGAATTCATGATGTTCATATGCATCCACTGGAAGCGGCATCTGAAAATTTTAAGTTTATTCTTAATGATGAAGAGGCAGATCCGGAAAATTATGCTGATTATATTAAAAAAGCGGTAAGGAATAATAATGGTACCGGATGGTTATTAGGTTGGGGTCATTTGTTGGAAACGATACTCGAATCTACCAGAGATCCGAAAAGTATTATTGATGATATCGTATCTGATAGACCTGTTGGAATAATGGAGAAAACATCTCATTCGTTATGGTGTAATTCTAAGGCATTAGAATTGCTTGGATTCAATAAATCTACTCCAAATCCACCGGGCGGAATTATTATGCGCAATAGTAACGGTGATCCTAATGGAATACTTATTGATAATGCAGGAGAATTGTTAATGGAGTTGGCTCTAAGCCCTACAACACAAAGCATGGAGAACGATTACAATGGACTTGTAGAATTTGCGTTACCCGAACTGGCGAAACATGGTATTACTTCAGTATCGGAAGCCCGTACTTTTTGGAAAAGAAATCAACAGCATACATGGAAAAAAATAGAAGCTGATGGTAAACTAACTTGCAGAATGAATCTTGGTTTGTGGGCATATCCTGCTGTAGATGATGCTAGTCAACTCGCTTCAATTAAAGCATTATTCAGCAATGATCCCAATAAGCTCTTAAGAATTAATCAAATAAAAGTTTATGCAGATGGTATAATCCATAATACAACAGCTGCAATGCATGATAATTACCTAATAGATTACTTTAAACTAAGTTCTAACAATGGTTTAAATTATTTTACTGAAAGTCGTCTTGCAAAATTTATCAAAGAATTAGAACCGTCGGGATTTGACTTTCATATTCACGCACTCGGTAATCGTGGAATTCATCAGGCATTAAATGCGATTCAACAAAGTGGAACAGTAAATGGAAGGCATAGATTGACGCATGTTGAATATGTTTCACCATCTGATTATAGCCGCTTTCAATCACTAAATGTTACGGCCGACGCACAAGTTGCGGGTGATTTTACGCAACCTTCTCATTGGCATGATAATGACTATTTAGTAGGACCAGCCTTGGCAGACAAAATTATTCCTATTAAAGATCTCAAGAATGCAGGTGCAAGAATAACCCTGAGCAGTGATTGGGATGTTAGCAATCTTAATCCTTTTATTGGGATTGAGAATGCGATTACTCGAGTTCCTCAGGAAATAAGTCTTGAAGATGCAGTAAAGGCATATACAATCAATGCAGCCTATGTTATGCGACAAGAAAATAAAGTTGGAACTCTTGAAGTTGGTAAAGAAGCAGATCTCATTTTACTAGACAGAAATATTTTTACGATTCCCGCTACCGAAATCAGCGAAACGAAAGTTCAATCAACCTACTTAAAAGGTAAATTAGTTTATAAAAAGTAATGCATAAAAGCATTGTTGTTAATTATGAAGAAAGATATAGAAACCAAAGAAGATGTTGTCATTCTTGTTAATACATTTTACGAATCTGTAAAGCAACATCAAAGATTAGGATACATTTTTAATGATATTGCAAAAATTAATTGGGAATTACATTTGCCAAAAATGTATTCTTTTTGGGGAAGTATTTTGTTGGATGAACAAAGTTATAGTGGAAATCCAATGGTCAAGCATATTGCATTAAGTAAGATTACTACTCTAACTGAAGTTGAGTTTGCTGACTGGTTGTTGCTTTTTACCGAGACCGTCGATAGCTTATTTGTAGGAGAAAATGCTGATGTTGCTAAATCTCGTGCAGCAAATATCGCAAGATTAATGTTGCATAAAATTCAAAACGTCCAAGTATTATAGCCAAAGCATAATTTCCAATTCATAATTCATAATTATTTATAGCTTTCTTCCGCTCTTTGCATTCTTTTTCTTCTGTTCATTGAAGTTCTGAAAAAGCCATATCCTAGTACCAATGCAATAGGAAGTAAGAAATTTAAATACTTGTAGGAATTGCGCGAAGCTTCATCAAGTTCTTTTATCGGTCTGGTCTCCACTGCCTTTGTTCGCAATTCTATTAATCCCGTATCATCACTTAAGAAGTCAATCGCATTTACCAATAGAGATACATTGTCTTCGTTGACTTGTTGTTGTCTTCCCCTTCCAACCGGAAAATCTCCATCTCCAAAAATGATCATTTTACCTGTATTTCCTGTTGAAGATTCTAGGAGTCCGCCAACACAGATATTGCGTTGTGTAAAATCCGCTTCGCTCCATTGCTTTTCAATATTAATTACAATGGGATATTTTTCAATATTGGATTTTTCTGAAGTGTAGACGAGTGGAGTAAATTTAGAATTGGGAATTCCTTCAAAAATTAAGGGACTGGCAAATTGCAGTATCACTCTTTCCAAACCTTTAGTAACAGGATGAAATGGAAACCTTTGAATTAATGGCAGATAAGGAAGTTGGATTGGTGTATTGTACGTAAAAAATCCTTGTTGCTGCTGAACTTGCACAGAACCGCATGCAGCATCAACAACCAGTGCAGTATCTATTAAAACTCCTTTGGTTCTTAACCATTGATCTACTCCTGTGCGATTCAGACTAGATTGTCCTGATTGCAAATCGTAATCTATCTGATTTAGACCAACAATAATATTTCCACCCTTATTTACATATTCATTCAACATTAAAAAATGTTGTGGAGAAATAGAATCTTGCGGGCGCATAATAACTACCGTTTTATAATCAAGCAAGCGGACGGTATCACTTAAGTAAACAGATTGTACATCATATAGGATATTTAATGATTCATAGACCTGTGCTAATTCCTGAATCGCAGCTTCACGATGTCCTTGTAAGAATCCAATCTTGGGTTTGTTTTCAACGCTTAACTTTTTAAGATTTGTTGCCAGCGCATATTCCATTGCAGTACCGGGTTGAATAACCGGAATAACTTCTTTTTTACCTTTGTATTCAATCGTTGCACCCAGAAACGCTTTAAGTTGTTTGGATTGATCTTTTTCTCTTACATTGATCATAACAGGCTGAATACCTTGTTGCATTGCTTCTTGTTCTTTCGTAGCATCTTCATTAGGAGAAATAAATTCATATTCTACATTTCCTTTTGAAATATTTGCAAATTCAGAAAGCATATTTTGAAAATCCTCTCTTACTTTAGCCACATCCGTTGGAAGATCTTCAGAAAAGAAAGCTTTGATCTTCGCTTTTTCATTCAATCCTTTGAGAATGTCTTTAGTCGCATTGCTTAATGTAAATTCTTTATTTGCGGTTAAATCCAATCTATAAAAAACATATTTTGAAACCCAATTAATAGCAGCAAATGCAATAATTCCAATAATAATTTTTGTCTGTATACTTTTCATAGCTTATTTTGATTTAGATACAAAAATTTCTGAAAGAAACAATCCTAATAATGTCAAAGATCCAAAAAACAATACATCCTTTGTGTCCAATACTCCTCGCGATATAGAGTCAAAATGTTTGCTAACACTTAGATCATTTAAAAGACTCCCTATAAATCCTCTTGATCCGGAACTTAATACGTCAAGGATGAAATGAAAAACAATCCCGATTAATAATGAGAGTAGAAATGCAACGATCTGATTGTTTGTAATGCTACTTGCAAATAATCCAATAGCAACATACGCAGAACTCATAAGAAGCAAACCAAGATAACCGCTTATAGTAGCGCCATGATCAATATTTCCCAATTTGGAAATTGAAAAGTAATACGGAATTGTAAACGCTAATGTTATTAGGATGAGTAGCATGCAGGCCATGTATTTTCCTATGACAAGTTGACGAGGTGTAACTGCTTTGGTTAAAAGTATTTCAATTGTGCCGGTTTTCTTTTCTTCAGCAATCATTCTCATTGTTATTGCAGGAATAAAGAAGAACAAGGTCCATTTGGCAATGCTAAAAAACACTGCCAGATCAGCTTCTTTGCGTATAAAAACATCCGCACCATATATCCATGTAAAAAATCCACTAAATCCCAAGAAAGCGATTATAAGTATGTATGCCATCAAAGAATCAAAGAATGAATTTAATTCTCGCCATGCAATAATTGATATCGTATTTTTCATATTGTAAAATTAATTAAGCGTTAAGTCACGGAAAATATCTTCCAATTTAGTTTCCATAGGTGTCATTTCTAACAATTCCAAATTGTTCTTTACACAAAGCCTGAAAATCGCTCGATTTAAAGCATCTTCTGATGTAGACTGAACTTCCCACCGATTTTCTTCCTTATTGATAAGATCAACAACATTAACTCCTGGAATGGAAGAAAGTAATCGATGCAATTCATCAGGACTTGCTCCGTCAATTTTTACATACGTAATCTGTCTCGATTCTGTTTGCTTTCTAAGATTGCCGACCGTTCCATCCGCAACAATTTTTCCTTTGTTAATAATTAAGATTCGGTCACAAGTTGCTTCAACCTCAGAGAGAATATGTGTTGACAGAATAACTGTTTTTTCTTTACCAAGATCTTTGATTAATTCTCGAATTTCAACAATCTGGTTAGGATCTAGTCCTGTTGTTGGTTCATCGAGAATTAAGATTTTGGGATTGTGAATAATGGCTTGTGCAAGTCCTACGCGTTGGCGATATCCTTTGGAAAGCTCCCCAATCTTTTTATGTTTTTCTTCATCCAGACCGCATTTCTTTACCATTTCACGGATTCTTGCCGGAATGTCTGACTTGCTTACTCCCTGGAGTGCAGCGCAGAATGCCAGATAGTCAAGAACAGGCATTTCTTCGTAAAGAGGATTGTGTTCCGGTAGATAGCCAATATGTCTTCGAATGTCTATATTATCTTGATTTCTCGAGTTTCCGTACCATATCGACCCTTTATCCGGACTTAGGTATTGAGTCAGCATTTTCATCGTTGTGGTCTTTCCGGCACCATTTGGGCCTAGAAATCCTACAATTTCACCAGATCTGACCTCAAACGATATGTTGTCAACTGCCTTCTGATGACCATATGTTTTGGAGAGCTCATTAATTTTTAAGTCCATAAGTTATTGATTTACAATTTAGTATTAAAAATTGAGTGTTTGCGCGGCGAAATTAAAAAGCTTTTAAGTTGTAAAAAAGTATTTAACCCAGATTTAACGGGATTTAGTAATGATTCAATTATAAATTATTTATTTTTTTTATATATATCAAATTATTATTTTTGCACTTAAATATATTAAAAATCAGGTATTTATACATTTGAAAAACTTATAAGTTTTTGATTTTCAAAGGAGTATGATACAATTTATATGAATCAAAGAATAGAACAGGAATCAGTGCTTAGCGATCTGATCCATACAGTCAGACAGTATGGTGTTGAAATCAAGAAGAGTAGTCGGGTTTTTTTAGTTTTTGCAGTTCCTGTTTTTGCCTATTTCATTTATAAGCAAATCACGAATTATCCGCAATATGTTGCCAAATCGAGTTTTATGCTTAATGAATCAGGTGGCGATAATTCCGGAATTTCTGCAATTCTTGGACAGTTTGGAATCGCGACTCCCGGTCAGAATGTAAGTCTTCAGAAAATAATTGAGATCGCGAAAACGAGATTGATTAGTGAAAAAGTTTTTCTCACAAAAGGAGTCGTAAATGGTAAGGAGGATTTCATGGGCAATCACTTTATTGCAAGTTTAGATGCAGTAGGTGAGTGGTGTCCTTCATCATTTTTTAAAAAAGATGATCCTTTAAAATCTTTCCGGTTTAATCAAACCGATATTTCAAAGTTTTCAAATCTTGAGGCCACTGCATTAAAAAAGTTGCATCTTATTTTCTTGAAAAAATTAGAAACTTCTTTTAATGAAAAGACCGGAATTATGGAAATGGCAACTGTGATTCCTGATCAGGATTTAAGCTATGAGCTTAGTAATAAAATGTTTGATGAGTTAAGTAGATTTTATATTGATAAAACGGTTGAAAGGCAACAGGAGACTTACAATAAGCTAAAGTTTAAAGTAGACAGCATTAGAGGGTTGATGAATCGTAAAGATTATTCTCTTGCAAATTTGAAAGATACGTATCGCAGCACATGGACGTATCAGGATGTAGTTCCACAAGCTCAAACAGACAGAGATATTAGAACCTTAAATATGATTTACGCAGAGGTTCTTAAAAATCTTGAAATCGCTTCTTTCACATTACAAAATCAAACTCCCTTTATTCAAGCATTGGATCTTCCCATAAAGCCATTGGAGGTTCGAAAGCCTAATCTTTTTATGAACCTCTTTAAATCCATTGCATACACCATTTTGTTTTCGGCGATTTTTATAATGATCAGAAAATTAATAAGAGATAACTATTAAAAGTAACCAATACTAAATGAAAGTCGTAATACTAGCCGGAGGAATTGGGACAAGATTAATGGAAGAGACAACCTCTCGTCCTAAACCTATGGTAGAAATTGCCGGTAAACCGATTCTTTGGCATATTATGAAGATTTATGAAGCACAGGGCTTTAATGAATTTGTAATCTGCCTGGGATATAAGGGTCATATGATAAAGGAGTATTTCCTGAACTACTACTTATACAATTCAGATGTAACCATCGAACTTGAGAATAATAAAGTAGATGTACATTTTTCCAATACGGAAAGATTCAAAGTGAGCTTAATAGATACCGGTTTAAATACAAATACTGCAGGAAGAATAAAAAAGATCAAGCCTTATTTGAATAATGAATCATTTATGTTGACATATGGAGATGGAGTTTCCAATGTTGATATTCGTGCATTGCTTGATAAGCACAACAAGTCTGGAAAAATTGCAACACTAACTTCTGTTCAATCCCCGGGTAGATTTGGACACATTGATATTAATGAAGAAGGTAGAGTAGAGCAATTTGAAGAAAAACCGGAAGAAGATGGTATGTGGATTAATGGTGGATATTTTGTGCTTGAGCCGGAAATTTTTAATTATTTAGAAGGCGAAGTTGAAAACGTACAATGGGAAAAAGGTCCACTAAAAAAGATTGCAGAAGATAAAAAGTTAGGAGCTTATAAGCATAGAGGATTCTGGAAGTGTATGGATGCTATGCGTGACAGAATGGAATTAGAAGATCTATGGCTGTCCGGAAAAGCGGAATGGAAGTTATGGTAAAAGAACAGCTCAAAATTTATAAAAATAAAAAAGTATTTGTAACCGGACATACCGGATTCAAAGGTTCTTGGCTTGTCCTTGCATTGCAAGAGTTAGGATGTGAAGTGCATGGATATGCATTGAATTCTGATTCGATTCCGAATCATTATGGACTGCACACTTTAAATATTCATTCGACAATTTCTGATATTAGAAATAGTGAAAGCCTGCAAAAAGCATTGCAGGAATCTCAGGCAGAAATTGTGTTTCATCTCGCTGCGCAATCCCTTGTGCGTCCATCATATTCAGATCCTGTATACACTTATGATGTTAATGTCATGGGTTCTCTTCACTTGCTCAATGCGGTTCGTTCTTGCGAACATGTAAGAGCTGTACTAATGATAACTACAGATAAGGTTTATGATAACCGTGAGATGGACTATGCTTACAATGAAACTGATCGGTTAGGTGGGTATGACATGTATAGTAGTTCCAAAGCATGTTGTGAAATTTTAATCAGTTCATTTCGAAATTCGTTTTTCAATCATAAGCAATATGGTATTGAACATCAGGTTTTAATAACATCGGTAAGGGCAGGAAATGTCATTGGAGGAGGAGATTGGAGTGTTGATCGTCTGATTCCGGATATTATGAAAGCAACAGCCAAGGAGCAGAAAGTAATTCTTCGCAACCCAACTGCAATCAGACCCTGGCAACATGTCTTAGATTGTCTTGGAGGATATCTGTTATTAGGAGCTCATTTATTGAATAAAGAAATCGCGATTGCTAAAGCGTGGAATATTGCTCCCGAAAAAAACGAAGCAAGTTCGGTTGAGAAAATTATTCAACTCGCACAGAACTATTGGCCTAAAATTCAATATGAGATTCAATCTGTCGCGGGTAATGTTCATGAAGCTCAATTATTAATGCTGGATAATGCAGAAATTAAAGAGAAACTTCAATGGAGACCGATATACACAACACAAGAAGCAGTCGAATTAACAGTAAGTTGGTATCAATCGTATTATGAAGACAACAAGGTTGTCACTTCACAGCAGATACGTAATTTTTTTAACCATTCATGGAATTAACCAAAACATATATCTCAGGACTTTTCGTAGTTGATACAAAGATTGTTTCTGATGAAAGAGGTTATTTCTATCGTGCTTGGGAATCGAATAGCTTATTAATAGATGATGAAGAAATAAAATTTGTACAATACAATATTTCTCACAATCATACCAAGGGAACAGTAAGAGGAATGCATATGCAATTGTCACCGTTTGGAGAAATAAAACTTGTACGATGCATTAAAGGCAAAGTATATGATGTTGCTGTGGATCTAAGAGTAGATTCTGCAACTTTTATGAAATTTTTTGGAATTGAGTTATCGGAAGATAATGGTAAAGCCTTACTTATCCCAGAGGGTTGTGCGCATGGCTTTCAGACAATGGAGAATGAAACGACTTTGTTATACATGCACTCTAACATGTATGATTCATCTTCTGAATTTTCCATTTCTTATAAAGAGCCTAAGGTAAATATTCAATGGCCATTGGAGATAACCCAAATAAGTGATAAAGACAGAAGTGTTTTACTTTTAGATCCGAAAAATTCTACAATATGAATTGCAGATTTTGCGGATTGACTTTGAATCATGTTGTTGCTGATCTTGGATTTTCGCCTCCTTCAAATTCATTTCTTAAGATTGAAGATTTGAACAAGGTAGAGAAATATTATCCACTAAAAGTAATGGTATGTGATTCATGCTATTTGGTTCAGGTAGATGAGTTTGCACAACATGATGAAATTTTTTCTGATGACTACGTATACTTTTCTTCTTTTTCCAGCTCATGGTTAGAACATAGTAAACGATATGTGGATTACATTAGTGAAAGAATAAAATTACAGTCTGATTCTCAAGTCATTGAAATAGCAAGCAATGACGGTTATCTGTTACAGTATTTTAAAAATAAAAACATTCCGGTTCTTGGAATTGAACCAACATCGAATACCGCTAATGTTGCCATTGAAAAAGGTATACCCACACGCATTGAATTTTTTGGAATAAATTGTGCATGCTCATTAGTCAAAGAAGGAATTAAAGCAGACTTGCTTTTAGGAAATAATGTATTAGCACATGTTCCGGATATCAATGACTTTGTAGGTGGAATGAAGATTGTGTTAAAAGATAATGGAACGATTACAATGGAATTCCCTCATCTGCTTCAGTTGATGGATAAGAATCAATTTGATACGATTTACCATGAACATTTTTCGTATCTTTCTTTACGTAGCGTACAGAAAATTTTTGCACATCATGGATTAAGTATTTATCACGTTGAAGAAATTCCAACGCATGGTGGATCATTAAGAATATTTGCTAAACATCAGGATAATAAAACGATTGATGTAGAAAATTCTGTAATTGAATTGTTGCGAAAGGAAGAAAATTTTGGGCTGCAGAAAATATCAACGTATACTGAATTCCAAATAAAAATTGAGCAGATTAAAAATCAATTCAATAAGTTTCTGATTGAGGCAAAATTAGAGAATAAAAAAGTTGCTGCATATGGAGCTGCTGCCAAAGGAAACACTTTATTGAATTACTGTGGCGTCAGAAAAGATCTGTTGAATTTCATCGTAGATGCATCACCACATAAACAGAATAAATTTATACCAGGAATGCATATCCCTGTTGTTTCTGAGGATAAAATAAAAACAGAAAAACCGGATTACATAGTTATACTTCCCTGGAATCTGAAGGAAGAAATAACCGGACAATTACAGTACATTCATCAGTGGGGTGGAAAATTTGTAGTAGCAATTCCTAATGTTCAAATCCTCCAATCATGATATTGGTAACCGGAGCTAACGGATTTATTGGAAAGAACGTAGTGAAAGAACTGCAGAACAGATCATTGAGCTATATTACTCTGAATAGAAATTCTCAAGCTTCCGATAATATTCATTTTATACAAGACATTAGTCAACCATTGCATGTTGAAAATTTACAAGCTATAAAAAATTGTGATACCCTGATTCATCTTGCATGGAATGGTTTGCCTCATTATAAAGAATTGTATCATATCGAAGAGAACTTAATGGCACAATATAATTTTATCAAAGCGTGTATTCAGGCCGGTGTTAAGAATATAACAATAACGGGAACCTGTCTGGAGTATGGACTTCAGGAAGGCGAACTTTCAACGGATACTGCAACCAAACCTTTTACTTCTTATGCCATAGCAAAAGATTGCCTGCATAAAATGGTTCATAATCTTCAAGAGCACTTTGATTTTAACTTGAAATGGGTTCGATTATTTTATGTGTATGGTGAAGGACAAGCGAAGCATACTTTGTATGGTCAATTGATAGATGCTGTTCATCAGGGTCTGAAAGTTTTTAATATGAGTACAGGTGATCAGCAACGTGATTATCTGCATATATCTAAAGTGGCAAAATATATTGTTGATGTTTCTCAATCTCAGCAACCATATAAAGTTTATAACTGCTCATCTGGAAATCCTTTGCGTGTATTGGATTTTGTAAATACGATTATCAAAGAAAATAAATTTAATATAGAATTAAACACAGGATATTACTCTTATCCTGATTATGAACCTAAATCATTTTGGGGCAAGCCGACAATCATCTAAATAAATATAATGGATCCAATAAAAGAATTTGAAATAGAAAGAAAAGAAAGAATCTCATCATTTGGAAAGAATGAAGATTTGCGAAAATCTGCACATGAGTTCAATGTAATTTCAAACCGGGATAAATATTCATATAACTTTAGTTGGATGGGGAGGCCTATAATTCAGTATCCGCAAGATATGATTGCAATGCAGGAATTAATATGGCAGATTCAGCCTGATGTTATTATAGAGACAGGAATTGCGCATGGAGGATCCCTAATATATTATGCGTCTATAATGGAATTGATTGGTAAAGGAAAGGTAATCGGCGTGGATATTGACATTCGTGAGCATAATAAACTAGCCATTGAGTCTCATCCTATGTTCAAAAGAATCAGGATGATTCAAGGTTCTTCTGTTGATACTTCAATTGTTGAAAGTGTTGCAAAAGAAGTTAAATCATCAGATGTAGTTATGGTATTATTGGATTCCAATCACACGCATGATCACGTATATCAGGAATTAAAATTATACAACAAGTTTGTTACTCTCAATTCATACCTTGTAGTATTTGATACAATCATAGAAGATATGCCAAATGGAATGTATGACAGACCCTGGGATGTTGGAGACAATGCTAAGACAGCAGTTTTTCAGTTTTTAAAAGAACATGATCAGTTTGTTATTGATGAACAGATAGATAATAAATTATTAATCAGTGTAGCACCACAAGGATATCTTAAAAGGATAAAATAGAATTTTGGCAAGTACCAATAAAAATATCGTTTCCAATCTTGCAATGCAAGCTGTGTTTCTAGTAACACAGCTTGTTTTGTTACCGTTTTATACGAATACTTTTGGCATGGAGTCTTATGCATTAATTGGATTGTTTGTTGCATTGCAGGCGGTATTTGTTATGTTTGATTTAGGAATGAGTACTACGATAGTTCAATCATTGGCAAGTTGTGTTTCAAGAGAAGATGAGAAAGGAAAAGCATCTAATCTGCTTTGGACTTTTGAAATTATTTATTGGGCGATAGGTATATTCATTTTTGGTATAATAATATTATTCCTTCCTTTTATTACAGACCAATGGATAGGGCAGAAGGGATATTCGCAAAGTGAGTTGGAAGCCAACGTTCTTTATATTGCTATTTTGGTTGTGGTGAGGTTTCCTATGAGTTTTTATATGGGAGCAATGAGTGGATTGCAAAAGCAATTCAACATGAACATCATATTGATCATTTTGGAAATTATAAAGTTTGCAGGAATACTAATAGTTGCAACATATATCAATAAAAGTGTTTCTGTTTTCTTTATAGTGAATATTGTAATTACGCTTTTTACGATTATTTTTCTGAGGCGATTTATATACAATGAAGTAAGAACAGATGAAGGATACAGATTTGACCCAGAAGTTATTAAAGAGAACTGGAAATTCAGTATAAGTGTTAGTTTAATTTCTTTGGCCGCAATTCTTGTAACGCAAACAGATAAATTTGTTCTGGGTAAAATGGTTGGAATAACCGAGTTTTCAATTTACACTTTAGCGTTTACGATTGCTTCTTTGCCTGCGCGAATTTATGGAGCAGTAGCATCTGCATTTTATCCTGTATTCATTGCAGAGCGATCACAAAATCAGATAAGTCGATTAACGCAGGTTTATCATAGATCTTGTCAGATGATTTCTATTCTGATTATTCCGGTTGTTTTGATTGTCATAGCATTTATGCCTCAAATACTCGGATTATGGTTTGGCGATAACGCTAAATCTGAAGCCCTCGCTCCATTTGTTAGAATTCTCTTAATAGGATTTACTTTGAATGGATTTGTAACGATGCCATATTACCTTCAAATGGCTCACCGATGGACGAAATTGTCTATTGTTAAGAATTTTATAGCACTTATTATATTGTTGCCAGCATTGTATTATTCAGTTTTTCATTTTGGAATTATTGGGGCATGCTGGATCTGGTGTATTTTGAATGCAATGTATTTTGCTTTTGAGATTCCCATTATGCATACACGAATTTTAAAGGATGAGCAATTTAAATATTACATACAGGATATCGGTGTTCTTTTATTCTGTGGAATAATCTGTAGTATTGGACTGTATTATTTTGTAAACAATGTTGACATTCCTTATTGTTTATTTTTCGCATTAATTATAATTGCAGTTCCTGCGCAGATGTTGCTTTTGAATCGAATAAGTTCTGAAAAGCCTCTGAACTCATTTCTTAACTATTTCAAATCAGCATGAAAAGGAAGTTTACAATTATTATTCCTACAAAAGACAGAGCTGAAACGCTACAATGGACTTTAACTTCTTGTCTGGCAATTCAATATCCTGATTTTGAAATTGTCATTTCTGACAATTGTAGTGAAGATGATACTTATGAGGTGGTTCATTCTTTTAAGGATGAGAGAATAAAATATTATCGTACTCCGGGAAAATTAGGAATGACGGCGAATTGGGAATTTGCTTTGTCCAAAGTGAATTCCGGTATGGTAACTATACTTGGAGACGATGATGCTTTTCTGCCTGATTCGTTGTTGCGAATTAATGACTTATTGAATCAATATCAAACGGATGCCATTTCCTGGCAACAATCTTTCTATAGATGGCCAAATAACAATTTTGTAAAGATTAAAAATTTGTTGAGCATTCCAAATGCTAATGGAATAGAATTGCGTAAAACGAAAGATGTTCTTGAGGAGGTTTTAAACTTAAAAAAGTATCCGGGAGATCTTCCGTGGTTGTATGCAGGATTTGTAAATATTGATACAATCCGTAACATTCAAAACAAAAGTGGAGGAGTGTTTTTTCATTCAAAGATTCCGGATATTTATTCCGCGATGGTTCTGTCTTCTGCAATGGAGGAATATGTCTATTCACATCAGCCATTAAGTATTGCAGGGCATTCTGCTAAATCAAATGGTGCGGCACAGATTCAAAATAAAGAAGAATTTAAGGAACAGAACAATGCTTTTATAAAAGAATCTGAATCTCATCCATTTCATTCAGCTCTGGAGTTTGTGCATGTGTATCCTGTACTTGTATGGGAAACGTATTTGCAGGCAAAAGATCAGGGAGTCATGCGTTCTGATGTTCATATACATCCACAGTTTCTATTGGATCGTGCAGTTAAGGATTGCATCCGACTGGATTTTCTGGAAAGAGACATAGAAAAGTTAAAGAGTATTGCTTTAAAACAGAATGTGAAACTGAATATACCCGTTTATTCTCCATTTATTAAATTACAAAAGAAATTCCTCAATGGGTTAAACTACTTAAAGATCTGGACGAATAATGTTTTTATTCCATGCGGGAGATATAATATTAGTAATGTTCATGAGGCAAGCCTTCAATATAGAAATTTTGAGTCGAAGGCTAGTTCACGTCCTGGAATTCTTTTTCATAATATCAAGTTATTGCTGAATCTGTCAAAGTGAAATATAGTGTATGCCAACTTGGTTCCCGAATGAATTATACAGTTGCAAGAGCATTGTATAAGAATCAAATGTTGTCTTGCTTATATACAGATATATGCGCTGATAAGCAACCTATAAAATTTATATCGTGGTTATTTTCTCTTTTGGGTGTGGAATCTGCAAAAAGATTGATGCAAAGAAGATCAAAAATTCCAACTTCAATGGTAACTCATTTTCCTCGCTTGGGTTGGGAGTACTTTGCAAGAAAAAATAAAGCAATTTATACTCAGGCTGAAGAATTTGGAAATTATTTGTGGGCAGAAGAAGAATTTTCTAAAAGAATCTTAGATGTCTGGAAGAAAGATGTCTGTACTCATTTATATTTATATAATACAGCAGCTTACAATATAATTCAGGAAAATAAGGTCTCAAAGATCGTTTTGGAGCAATGCAGTCTGCCTATTCGATATTACCTGAATAGAATTTCTGATGAAGAATCTCAGTATCCGGATTGGACGCTCACTAAAACTTCTGAGATTATAAATGATGAATTATTTATTAAGTACGCTGAACAAGAAAGAAAGGAATTGCAGCAGGCAGACTGTGTAGTAGCGCCTTCGCAGGCGGTATTAGATGCAATTAAAGAAGAAGGCATACAATTGAAAGATTTCAGATTGATTCCTTATGGATATACGTTTGCGAAAACTGAAACTCCGAGAAAATTACAACAAAGACTAAAAATTGCGACTATTGGAGCACTTGAATTACGAAAAGGAATTCATCATTTTTATAATCTCTCAGGAAAAGGAATTAATGCTGAGTTTGTTGCAATTGGCGGATTGGGCTCAAATCTTCCTGAAGAGAAAATAGAGTTATTAAAAAAATCCATACGACTCACAGGTCATCTTAATAGAAAAGATTTATTACGCGAATTTAGTTCTGTTGACGTTTTGCTATTTTTAACAATAGGAGAAGGCTCTGCCACTGTAGTGTATGAAGCATTAAGTCTTGGAATACCTGTTATTACTACAAAGGAAGCAGGATCTATTATTGAGCATGAAGTATCAGGATTTATAGTCAGAGCGAATGATTATGATACGATTATTTCTTACTTACAAAGATTATCAGACCCCGATGAATATGCTCGAATGTCAGAAGCTGCTCTGCATCGTTCTCAGTATGGCAGTGCAAAAGCGTATGAAGAAAGATTAATTCTTAATCTTCCGACGATATGATTAAAGAAAGAATAAAGCTTGCTTTTTACAGCAATATTCCTACTCCGTATCAGGATGATTTTTTTAGTGCTTTGTCCAATGTCAGCGATTTTCACGCCGTATTCTATGATAAGAGTGAGAATGACAGAAACTGGATTTTAAATTCCGTTTCTTATAGCAGACAAATTTTAAGCAATAGTTTATTTGCCAGATGGATCCAAAAGATATTTAAGGATTTTCACTATAGTCACGAGATCTTTAGTATTGCCAAGAATGAATCTGCCGAGTGGGTAATCCTGGGAGGAAATTATTTTGCACTGAATAATCTTATAGCATCTATCATATTAAAGAAACGAAAAAAGAAAATTGCATTTTATTCTGAACCGATTCGACAAGGAAATGCAATTAAAAATTTCTTGAAGATATTTTATTTGCGAATCTTTCTTTCCAGAATTGACCTGATAATTGGGGTGGGGGAAAGAGCTGAACAAAGTTATAAAAGTTTGGGATTTGCAAATTGGAAGTTTGTAAACATACCTTACAATATCAACAATGATTCATTTGAAAGGTCGGGATTGTCACAACAGAAATTATCTGAGCTTAAGGATTCTCTGAAATTGCATGACAAGATTGTAATTCTTAGTTCCGGTTCTTTAATACACCGAAAAGGAATGGATATATTGTTGGATGTGATAAATGATCTTCCCGAATATTTGAGAAATAAACTACGATGTATGATTTTGGGTTCCGGGCCTTTGATGTCTGAATTAAAAGCAAAAGATATTCATGGGATTGTTAATTTCTGTGGCTTTCAGCAAAAGCACGATATTCCATACTTTTTTGCACTGGCAGATATATTTTTATTTTGTACACGATATGACGGTTGGGGGCTAGTCGTTAATGAAGCAATAGCTTCAGGATTAGCAATAATCACATCCGAAGCTGCCGGCGCGTCGGAATGGATAAAGAATGATGTTAATGGTTATAAAGTAAATATTAACGATAAAGATTCTGTACGCAATAAACTAGAATATTTATTGAGTAATGAAGACGTCTTGAAAAGTATGAAAGCTGTCAATCAGAGACAAAGAGATTCACTCTCTTCAGATTTTTTTGCAAAAAAGTTGGTTTATCATTTAAATACTATTGCAGCATGAAGATGAGCCTGATTATTGGATTTAATATTCTCGTATATGCTTTTGGTTTTTTCATGGCATATGGTAAAGGATTATGGAAAAATCTGATATTCACGTTTAGTTGGTTATTGTATAGTATCTATTACTTTTTAACACCCTGGTATTTTTATTCCATTGGGCGATCAAGCATTTGGGGGGATGATGTTGGTTATCAGGGAGTCGGAGAAAATATTTCCGATTATTATGATGAAGGTCTATTGTATTATGGAATCGCAAATCTTCTTTTTTTGTTGGGTTTCTTTTTTATTACCAAAGAAAAAAAATTTGATAAGCCAATAGTTATTCATAAGGATAATAAGAACCTGGCTTTGGTTTTATTTATTATTTGTACAGGGCTTGTAATTGTAAACTTTTTATTAAGTGGTATAGATCTGCTGGATATAGTTCGAGGAAGTTCAGATGAGAATTTATTTGGCGCTTCAGGAGCTACCAATTACCTGAAGAATTTTGCGGACTCTATGATTACCTGTATTATCATATGTTATGTAGCAAAGGTTGATAAAAGAACACTGCTGGTATTGGTGCTTGTTTCATTTTTCTTATTTGCACTAATGGGGTTCCGGTATAGAATAATAATGACAATACTTGCATTGTTGCTTTTGGCAATTTATAATTATAAGTTTTCTATTCGTCAGATCATTCGTCCAGCCATAATTGGAATAGCGGTTTTATATTTCTTTGTTTTTATTACGGTCAACAGGTATCCTTTAATCATTGGTGCTTTTGATGAATTTGAATACAATCCTGCACAATTTGAAGTAGTGGAATTAATGACCGAGCAGACGCGAGGTATGTTGGATGATATTAATATTATTAAGTATTATGAGACTAGAGAAACACCTCGTTATGATTATGGAGTAACTTTTGGATATTTTTTGATTCGGGCTTTGCCTCGGGCAATTGTTGGTGACTGGAAGGATCAATTTTATCCACCTCCTGCATTTCCAATTGTAGATGAAGCATATAATTTGCCACCGGTGTGGGCGGTAACTGGAGAAGCGCCTTTGCATTATGCGTATTTTATGATTGCAGGAAACATTGGTTTTTTATTTATCGGAGCATTTGTTGTAGGATTGGTCCTTGGACTTGTTAGCAGGGGAAGAGATATTCGTATAACACGGGATCGTGTTTTTTTAGTAATACTAACGATGGCCTTATTTATGTGGTTTACCCGTGGATTTTTTCCTCAATTTGTAGATAACCTGATATTTTTACTCATCCCATATTTTATTTATTATTCTCTTGTGTCAAAAAAATATGCAGAACAATAAATATATATTATTTGCAGGGCCATATCCGCCTCCTATACATGGTCAGTCTTATGCCTTTAAGATGGCATATGATCATTTTAAGGAACCAAAGATTTTAATTTCCCAAAACCTTGAATCATCTAATAAGTTAGTAAGAACTGCTCGGGCCTTGCGTTCAATAATAAATTATTTTTTGATTTTTAATAAGTATGATATTTCTGTTGTATATCTAACAGGCTCTCGATCGGTTCTTGGTTCATTAAAGGATGTTATTCTTATTCGATTGGCCAAGTTCAAAAATGCAAGAATCATAAATCATATTCATGCCGCACACTTTAATAAGTTCCTGGAGTCGCTTCCTTCTTATTTAAAAAAACTGTATTATACATCTTACAAAAAGGTGGATGTATTTGTTCCTTTATTGCTGGAAATGGTACATGAATACAAGGAATTTGAAAAATCTGCACGAATTGAAGTTGTAGAAAATTTCTACGATCCGGGAATGAATCTTTTGCAAGTTCCTATAAAGAGTCATCAGAGTTCAGATTCCATAGTAATTTCTTACTTTTCAAATCTTATTTTTAGCAAGGGAATATTTGATCTTCTGGATGCCTTTTTATTGTTGCAAAAGAAATTTCCTGCTGTTCTATTACAGATTGCCGGAAATTATGGTTCAGATTCTTTTATGTCTGCTGAAGAAGTAAAGTTGAAGTTTCAACCATATTTAGAAAACAAGAGCATCGAATATTGCGGAGTGCTTCAAAGAGATGCAAAAATTAAATTTTTAACACGTTCTCATATTTTTATTTTACCCAGTTTTTATACAAGTGAAGCATTTCCAATTTCAATATTGGAAGCAATGCGTTGCGGTAATGCTATTATTGTTTCAGATCATCATTACCTTCCCGGAATCGTTGGAAAAGAAGGAGGGTCAATCGTCGAGGCAAGAAATATAAATGCAATTTCAGATTCAATTGAAACGATGTTAGAGCATCCCGAAGAATTGAAGACGATACGCAGTCATAATGTGAAATTTGCAAGTTCTCATTATTCTCTTGATAAGTACATCAACAAATTATATTCGATAATTCAACACACTTCTAAGTTTTAAACTATGTGCGGAATATTTGGATATATTGGTAATCATTCTGTAGTCGATAAGAATCGGATTCATAATTTGCTTTCCCACAGAGGTCCTGATGATTCGGGAGCATTAGAATTTCAGAATTTATTATTTATGTTCTGGAGATTGGCGATTCAGGATTTATCTCCTTTAGGTCATCAACCTATGTCAGCTCAGAATGAGAATTTCTGGATCATTTTTAATGGTGAAATTTATAATCATTGGGAAATCAGAAATGAATTGGCTTATAAGTATAACTTTAATTCATCTTCTGATACAGAAACGATATTAAATGGTTATATAGAGTATGGCGATGAGATTTTTAATAAGTTAAATGGAATTTTCGCCCTTGCAATTTTAGATAAGAAGAAGAATGAACTTATAATTGCCAGAGATCAATTCGGTGTGAAGCCTTTGTACTATTATTCTGATAATGATCGATTTATTTTTACAAGTGAGTCCAAAGCTATTGTCGAATTGACTGCTGACCAGTTGCATGTTGATCCGAAAGGAATCATGAATTATCTTTTCTATTTATGGTCACCGGGTCAAATAACTTCTTTTCAGGAAATACACAAGCTTGAAGCCGGACATTATATTGCAATTGACTTAGAGAATCCAACAAAATTCCAAAGTCGAAAATACTACGAAATTCCATTTTCAAAGGCAAAGGAAATAAAGGACTATAGATATTGGCAAGATGAGTTAGAAGAAAAATTATTAAATGCAGTGGAGCGTCAGTTATTAGCCGATGTTCCGGTTGGATTTTTTCTTTCGGGAGGGCTCGACTCTAGCTTGTTGGTTGCTATGTATCGCAAACTTTATCCTGGTAAAAAAATTAAAGCATACACAATTTCAACAGGCAAAGAATTTCAGCAAGAAGGTTTTTCGGATGATTTATCATATGCCAAACTCGTTGCACAGAAATTGGATGTAGATCTTACAATATGTGAATCCAAGATGGACATGCTCAATGATTTTGACCAGATGATTTATCATCTGGATGAACCACAGGCAGATTTAGCTCCATTACATGTTAGGAATATTTGTAAACGCGCGAGAGAAGAGGGATATATCGTTTTGCTTTCCGGCGCAGGAGGGGATGATTTATTTACAGGCTACCGAAGACATCAGATGATAACCCAGTCGCGCAGATTGAACATGATTCCATTTGGAACAACAATCTTAAAAATGATCAGAAATTTTACTTCTGAGTTTTCGCAACGAAGAATTGATAAATACATATCGGCCAATCGTTCTAAAAATTTAACGGAAGCGCTCGCACAAACATATGCTTGGCTCGATGAAAATAGATTAAAGTCATTATTTACAGAAAAGTATAAAAGTCTTATAGCAGATTACAAGCCAGCATCAGTTTTATTAGAGTCACTCAATAATATTCCGGAGGAAAAAGAAGTTATCAATCAGTGTCTTTATTGGGATATTAAATATTTTCTTACAGATCACAATTTAAATTATACAGATAAGTTATCAATGGCTGAAGGAGTTGAAGTTAGGGTTCCATATTTAGATAAAGAATTGGTGGAGTTTAGCTCAAGATTGCCTGTTGAGTATAAATTACAAGGAACTACAACAAAGTTTATTTTGCGTAAATTAGCAGAAAAATATCTTCCACATGAAGTGATCTATAGGGCGAAGACAGGATTTGGTGCTCCTATTCGTAGTTGGATTAAGAATGATCTCGATGAATGGGTTAATACCAGACTTTCAAGAAAAGAAGTAGAGAAAATAGGTATTTTTAATTATGACGAAATACAGAAATTAATAAAAGATAATAAGGAAAATAAAATTGACGCTGCATATACAATATTAAGCTTAATAGCTATACAAGAAAATTTAAATGTAAGCCGTAAACTGTAACCTGTCAGCTGTCAACCATCTAAAACCATCAACCAATAAAAATGAAACAGATAATCCAGGATTTAAAGAACGGTGAGACATTGTTAGTTGAATCTCCTGCACCTTCCGTTCGCAAAGGACATGTTTTGATACGGACTCATTATACACTTGTGTCAAGTGGAACAGAAAGAATGTTGTTGAATTTTGGAAAAGCAGGTTGGATTGAGAAAGCGAGACAACAACCTGATAAGGTTCAGCAGGTAATTTCAAAGATTAGGATTGAGGGACTGTTTCCTACAATCGATGCTGTATTGAAAAAATTGGATGCACCAATTGCCTTAGGGTATTGTAATGCAGGTGAGGTAATTGAAGTAGCAGATGACGTTACTGAATTTAAAGTTGGTGATCGGGTAATTTCCAATGGTCATCATTCTGAGATTGTATGTGTGGGCAAGAACCTGGTTGCAAAAATTCCAGATTCTGTAAGTTACGAAGAAGCCGTTTTTACAGTTATTGGTGCTATTGGTTTGCAAGGTATAAGATTGGTTCAGCCAAGTCTTGGTGAAACAGTTGTAGTACAGGGATTAGGCTTGATAGGATTGTTAACGGTTCAATTGCTAAAGCATAATGGATGTAAAGTTATTGGAATTGAGACGGATATTCAAAGAATCAAATTAGCAGAGAGTTTTGGGATTGCATGTATTGCATCATCGAATGATAGTAACGTAGTTAATGAAGTTCTCCGACTTACTAATGATCAAGGTGCTGATGCAGTATTAATTACAGCTTCTTCTAAGTCTAACGAACTTATTTCTCAGGCAGCTCAGATGTCTAGAAAGAGAGGGAAAATAGTTCTAATTGGCGTGGTAGGATTAGATATACAGCGATCTGACTTTTATGAAAAGGAATTAAGCTTTCAGGTGAGTTGCTCTTATGGGCCGGGTCGTTATGATGATCAATATGAAAAGTTTGGTATAGATTATCCTCTTGCCTATGTGCGTTGGACAGAAAAAAGAAATTTTGAAGCAGTGCTTGATGCAATGCAAAGCGGCGCACTACATGTTAAATCATTGATCACTGAAATCGAATCGCTTGATAATTATGGAAAAATTTATTCCAACCTTGCAACAGCTCCAACGATTGCATCATTATTAAAGTATGATCATACGAGAAAAAATATTGACAGAAGAATTACGGTAGGAAACAAGACATTTAAAAATAATTCTTCATTAATTGGTGTAATTGGTAGTGGTAATTTTACTTCAGGTGTTATGCTGCCTTTGCTGCATAAATTAAATGCACCGATTAAAACCATTTCATCAGCAAGTGGATTAACAGCAACGCAACTTGCAAAAAAATATAATATTCCGGTGGTTAGCACTGACTATTCAGATGTATTAGAGGATGTGGATTCACAAGCAGTGATTATCACGACAAGACATAATTCTCATGCTACTTTGGTTACTCATTCATTGAGGAATAACAAACATATTCTTGTAGAAAAGCCCTTGTGTATCCATGAATCACAGTTAGAAGATATTATTCAAGCATTAGAAAATACTTCCGGTAGTCTGATGGTAGGTTATAACAGAAGGTTTTCACCGGCAGCAAAATTGATGTTTGAACATTTTCAAAAATCCAATCAACCTATTCAGCTTAGCATTACAATGAATTCCGGTAAGATCGCAGCTGATCATTGGATACAAAATATGGAAATTGGAGGAGGAAGAATCATAGGTGAAGCCTGTCATGCGATTGACCTTGCAGGATATTTGTGTAACAGTCTTGCGAAAGAGGTGTATGCAACCAGTATGGATGATGAAGGAATCGGTTCAGATAATGTGAGTATACTTATAAAGTATAGTAATGGTTCAACAGCAATTATTCATTATCTGTCAACAGGAAGTAAGGATTATCCTAAAGAAAGAATTGAAGCGCATCAGAATGGAACAACAGCAATCATAGATAATTTTAAATCCCTGCAATTTTTCGGATCAAATTCTAAATCCTGGTCAGGAACACAAGATAAAGGTCATAAAGAGCAATATCGGTTGTGGTTAAAGTTTGTTGAAGAAGGTGGAGTTCCACCTATTTCTGTTGATTCATTATTGAACACCAGTAAAGTGAGCTTTGGAGTATTGGAAGCGATAAGAAGTGGGGGAGTTGTCAGGGTTTGAGGTTCATAATTTACTATTTATTACTTGTCTTTTCTTTTTGAAGCCAATTCTATTTAGGGGAGGAATTGGCTGATTCAATAATTGCTTATGAGGTCTTTGCAGACCAGGGTAGTACAATATGAAATGAATAATGTGGATTTGGCTCTATGGCTGAGTCTTCTTTTTTAATCCACCAAATTATATATATCTTCCTTTGTCAATTCTTTTGATTTATCAATTTCTGATTGTAATTCTAAGCCTGATATATTCGGATATAAAGTTTGCTGGAAAAAATCTAGTTGAGAAGATATATTTTTCCAGGGTTTGAAATGGTATACGGACTCATATTTTTTGATGCCAATAAATAAAGTTTTTGCTTTATCCAATTGTTTTGAGAAACAGAGATAAGCACATAGTGCATATTTAAAACAATCAAATTCCACAAGATTTCCCGAAGTTTTTATTTTTTCTACACACTTCACTAAATGTGTGTAAGCAAGATTTCTTTCTTCCATTTTTGAATAACTCATAGTTAATCCAATATATGGAAATGATGCATTTAAATTGAGTCTATACTTCCGATTGTTTTCGATACATGCATTAAATTTCACAACGGCATCTTGATAATCTTGCAAATAAAAACTTAGAAATCCACTTTGATATAATGTATAACTTTCAACAAGAGGCATGAAAGAAATTTTGACATCGTGTAATGCTTTGGCTAAAATGTTTTTTGCTTCTTGAACATTTCCCTCTTCTAAATAAATTACATTTAATGTAACTTCTGCAGTTATTCGAATAGTTGTCTGTTGTGTTGTTTTAGTAATTTCTATAATATCTAGTAAAATAGTTTTTGCTTCCTCAAAAGACCTCAAATTTAATAAAGCCATTCCATAAAATAATAATGCAGAACTTTCTATCTGTGGAATATTGACTTCTTGTGCCAACTGTCTTGCCATCAACAAATCTCTAATACCTTCACTAAAGTTCCCTGTAGTAGCTCTTGTAAACCCTGCTGCCATTAAACTTAATGCAACCTCCGCTTTAGAATTAGTTTCCAACATAGCAGTCACATGCTCCTTGTCACTTTTTATTTTTGATTGTTCTAACCATTCTAATAAAAACCCTAACTCCCCTGTAATCATATACATGGTATTTAAGGAATTGATGAGTGACCACGAGCTTTTAAAATCGTTTTTGGCTATAGCATAATGTAAAGCTGTAACGATATTTTCCAAATCTTCTCTAAAGAACACATGATCTTCAGTAGCAATTGTCAGCCAAATTTTTTGACTATTGGTTTTTGCTTGCCTTTCATAATAGTTGAGATGTGATTGTTCTAATTGCACTTTTTCATTTGTAGTGTCCAACTTTTCATTTGCAAATTCTTTAATTATCTGCAATAGTCTGTGTCCAATATATTCCGAAGGAAGTTTGATTACAAGTCCAAAATCTGTGAGTCTTTCAAGGCATTGTTCAATCTCTTCAGATTCTCCAAATGTATTCCAACAAATTTTTTCGACCGCATCAAAGCTCCAACCACCTTGGAATATACATAACCTGTTAAACAGTCTTTTGTCAGCTTCAGTCAACAAGTCATAGCTCCATTGAATCGTATTCCGCAAGGTTTTCTGTCTTTCAGGATAATCCCGGGGACCACTTGAGATAGTATTTAGTATATTATTTAATTTTTTATCGAGTTGCGTAGGACTTAGATGTCTGCAACGCGATGCAGCTAATTCAATCGCCAGTGGAAGTCCATCTATTTTATTGCAAATTGAATACACTGCTTGTACATTGTCCTCATTCCAATGAATACTATTATTGGCATCTGAAGCTCTCGTTATAAATAAATTTATAGCTGGTGCATGCTGCTGAGAAATGGTTTGAATAGGTTTCGAAAAAGAAAGAGGGTTAACCGGAAAAATATGTTCATCCCTAATATATAAAGGTGTGCGACTTGTTATTATACATTTGACCTTTGGGCATCTTGCTAATATTTGTGAAATAAAAATACCTGCATCTAAGATTTGTTCAAAATTATCAAGGATCAATAACATATTTTTGTCATACAAATAGTCAGTAACCCATGTTGCTACATCTGCAATCCCTGAATTATTCATCCCGATACTCTGAGCAATAATACTAGGAACGCGATCTGGTTCTAAAATACTTCCTAAAGAAATAAAGTACACTCCATCTCTAAAATCATCCAATAATTCTGTACCCAATTCTAATGCTAGTCTCGTTTTTCCTGTACCGCCAGGTCCGGTTAAGCTTATTAAGCTCTCATTAATTAATTTTTCTTTTAGTTGGTTTAATTCATCATCTCTGCCTATAATTTTATTTCGCAAAATAGGGAGATTGGTTTTGACTTTTGGGGTCTCAATTATTGTATTCGAAGCATTTTGAAATCTTTCTGTAAGTAAAATTGCTAAATCATTTGCCAATAAGCTTGACAACTCCTCCACTTCTGTAAACTTTTGATAACAAGCTACATTTTTATTTTGAATTTCAGACAATAGCGATTTTAATTTGGGATCACGATCATCTGACTGTTTTATATAAATCAATTTGGGTTTTTCACCTGACAATTGCCACTCATCTGCTAGTCCGGAAATTTCCATATCAGGTGCAATCCAACCGTAGCTATTCCAATAAATTCCTACAAAAATGTCGCTTTGTTCTAAATACGCGCGATATAAGTCCTGCGGTGGATGTGGTCTCGCCCCAGATTCAAAAAAAACTGGAGTTAGTTTTAACTGCTCAATTACTTCACGAACTACTTTCCGCTCAGCAGCCAACTCTACTATGGTTGAGCTGATAAATACACGGAGTCTCTGATCCGGGGTTTTAATGGTGGACATGAAAACAAAAATACTGCATTTAAGCTATAAAAAAATAATACCATCGTACTATTTGTAAAAAAATAAAAATGAGTCGTGAATTTTTTTCAGAAACATCATCATATTTGATTCTGATCTTTTTTAAATTTATTTATCTTGAGAAATCTATCAAAGCCCAATAGTACTAGTGAGTACATATACTTTACGCTTTCCATTCTCTTGCATCAGATTTATTTTACTTGTAAGTCCAAAATTTTTAACAGGATTTTTTAATCGCCAAAGTGTCTTTCCGGTAGATGTTTTAATCTCCTTGACATGAAATTTTCTGGATTGCCACATGCATTTAGGTTCATTGCAATATGTCTTAGTTTGGAAGTCATTTTGACGTAGATATTATTAGAAGTTAAATACTTTAGTTATGTCTTGACCAATAGCAAGGTAAAACGTCTAAGGTTTCTACTCATTAACGAATAATAATTAATCATTAAAAACCCTATCTTTGCAGTATGTCAAATCCGATTTTATCAATAGAGAATTTTACATTAAAAAAAGATGGAAAACTGATCTTAAAAGAGATGAATCTGACGGGTAATTCAGAGGACTGGATAGAAATCGTTGGAAGAAATAATTCCGGCAAGAGCCTGTTGTTAAATTCTATTTATGGATTTCATTATGATATCAATGGAAGGATGAAATTCATGAATCATGAATTCGACAAATTAAATGTTCAGGAGTGGAGAAAAAAAATCGGTATTTACTCCAATTCAGTTCCATTGTTGAAAGACAAGACACTTCGGGCCAATCTTTCAATTGCATTAAGCATTCAGAATGAAAGTTTGGAAGGTGATGAATACCTTCAAAAAATCCTCACTCAATTAGGCTTAAATGAAAAACTCCTGCAAGCCATAGAAAGTTTATCAGACTCAGAGAAATCATTGGCTATGCTCGTGCGCGCACTTGTCACGAAGTCTAAGCTTGTATTGCTCGATTGTCCGTTTCGTAATCTAGACAAACTTACTCAACGCACCTGCGTAGAAATATTAAAAGACTATGCTAAGAAAAATGCTGCCTGCATTCTGATTTGCACGGATGAGGCTGTTGATTACGCCCCGGAGAATCGGAAATTATTTGTTCTTGAATCTGGCGTATTGAAACCGATTAAAACTTGAGCTTTTAAGCTCATTTTTTCCGTTGCGCCCGTCTTATATTTGCGCCCTCAATTGACTTATTATGTTTGAATCATTAAATGAGAAGCTTAGTTTAGCCTTAAAGGGTTTAAGGGGCGAACGTACACTTACCGAATTAAACGTTGCAGAATCTATCAAGGAGATTCGTCGAGCCCTGGTTGCGGCCGATGTTAATTATAAGATAGCCAAGGAGTTTACGGACAAGGTTAAGGATAAAGCCCTTGGAACAGAGAATATCCTCAAGTCCGTGAAGCCGGGAGAACTCATGGTCAAGATCGTCATGGACGAGTTGGTTGCTCTAATGGGGGGCCAGGCTGAGGGGCTGAACCTTAATGCGAATCCTACAATCATCTTAATTTCAGGTCTACAGGGTTCCGGTAAGACCACGTTTACCGGTAAGCTTGCAAATTTCTTAAAAACCAAAAAGAATAAGAAAGTACTTGTTACAGCTTGTGACGTTTATAGACCTGCTGCGATAGATCAATTAACGGTAATAGCCGAACAAGTTGGAGTTCAAATATTTAAAGATCCTGAAAATAAGGAACCAATAATCATTGCTCAACAAGCTGTTGAATTTGCCAAAGAAAATAAGTTTGATGTAGTCATTCTGGATACTGCCGGACGTACTTCTGTCGACGAGGATATGATGACAGAAATATCCATGCTGAAATCCAAGATACAGCCTCAGGAAACACTGTTCGTGGTAGATGCAATGACTGGACAGGATGCAGTAAATACAGCCGAAACTTTTAATGCAAGAATAAATTTTGATGGTGTCGTTTTATCTAAGATGGATGGAGATACCAAAGGTGGTGCCGCTCTTTCAATAAAGTATCAGACCGGAAAGCCGATCAAGTTTGTAAGTACTGGCGAGAAAATGGATGCTCTGGATATTTTCTATCCGGATCGTATGGCGCAAAGGATTCTGGGAATGGGCGACATTGTATCTTTTGTTGAAAAAGCTCAAGAACAGTTTGACGAAAAGGAAGCTAAGAAAATTGAAAGCCGAATCAAACAAAATAAATTTGACTTCAATGATTTTCTTACCCAAATGCAACAGATCAAAAAAATGGGGGATCTTAAATCCATAATGGGAATGATTCCCGGTGTTGGCAATGCATTAAAAAATGTAAACATTGATGATAATGCATTTAAGAAAGTGGAATCAATCATACAGTCGATGACACCGCAGGAGCGCTCCAATCCTGAGCTTTTAAATATGTCGCGAAAGACCCGTATCGCCAAAGGTTGCGGAAAAAATATTCACGAAGTTACTGCATTCATTAAGCAATTTGATGAGATGAAAAAAATGATGCACATGATGTCTAAAGGGAATAATATGGCGAATATGATGAGAAACTTAAAGCGGTAGTTAATGAATTATGAATAATGAATTATGATTGATGAATTATTGTTCCGCAGCGACAAAGGAAAGATAAGCGAGAATGGATATCATAAGTGATGAGAATATAATTTGCGTTAAAAAGATATTTTCTTAGAAAATATCTTTCTTGAACAAGTATGGCTAGACAATCTATAAGCCTGTCAACTTGCAAGCTCGTACACTCATCAACCCGTCACCCAACAAGCAATTTTCATCCCGACTTTATGTCGGGACACTTTTCAATTATTAGAGCATTAGAGCTTCAGAGCATTAGAGCTTTACAATCTGGGCCTTAAACCGATATTGTCCAATTTTCATCCCGACTTTATGTCTGGACAATTTTCAATTTTCAATTTTCAATTAACTTAGTATCTTGTTCCAAATTTCGTATAAATGACAAGAATTTTAACTGTTTTAGTACTTATTTTAGTGGTTTTAAGGACTGATGCCCAGCTTTCCAATGGTGCACCGGCTCCTGATTTTTCGGTAACAGATCTTAATGGTAACTCCTGGAGTCTTTATGGAGAAATGTCAGGAGGCAAATCTGCTTGCCTGGATTTTTCCGCTACCTGGTGTTCGCCATGCTGGTCATTTCACCAGAGCAAGGTTTTGAATTCGGTAAATACAAATCTAAGTTCCAGTACTACAGTTCTGTTTTTAGAAGCAGACTTTGCCACCAATACAAATTGCTTGTATAATCTTTCACCTTGTACTAAAGGAACTCAGGGTAATTGGGTTGCGGGTACGAATTATCCGATGACCGACTTGTCTTCCACGAATGGAGCTAGTGTAGCTGCACAATACAATGTAAATTTTGTTCCCACATTATATGTTATTTCACCTGATTTTAGAGTATGGAATATCGTAAGCCGTACTTATCAGGAATATTATGATTGGATCATTCATTCTTTTTCATTGGCAGCAACCGAGACAATCAAAAGTTCAACTTGTGGGGATAATGGTTCAATAGTATTAAATGTAACAGGAGGATTAGGTACTAAAAAGTATAAATGGAGTAATGGTGGAACGACCAAGGATCTGGTTGGAATACCGGGAGGTACCTATAACGTTACTATCACTGATGCACAGGGTTATTTCAAATCCTATGGACCTTTTGTAGTTGATGGACCTCTGCGAAAAGTAGCAATTACCAGTACGCAAAAGACAGATAATAAATGTTTTGGTGAAACGAAGGGTGCTATTAAACTTACTATTGCTTACGGTACAGCACCGTACACTTATCAATGGAGTAATGGAGAGACTGCTTCGCAGCTTCTTAATATTCCCGCGGGTAATTACACAGTAACAGTTACAGATGCAGCGAATTGCGTTGTATCTTCTTCATATAATATTTCTGAGCCGGCACTATTGACTTCAGAATTAACAGGAATAAATGAAACCTGCGATGACGCAAATGGATTTATTAGTATTGTTGCAAAAGGCGGTGTAACTCCTTATACGTATTGGTTAGGTAATCAAAAGAGTCCTTTCGGAAGCTTTGGAAAGCTAAAAGAAGGAACTTATTCTCCTAGAGTGGTTGATTTAAACAATTGCGAGGTTGTAGAGCATATAACCTTAACGGCTACCCACAAACCCAAATTAGTAATTAATGCGCCGTCAGCAATCACTTGCGCGAAAGATACCATTCAATTGTTGGGAGAAGATTCAGATAATGGCAGTGAATTTATTACAGAATGGAAGAGTCGAAATGGAAAAATTTTAGGCGATAAATATAACTTAAATATCAAAACTGCGAATGCAGGTACTTACGAATTAAAAATTACAAATACCATTAATACCTGTGTAAAGATTGACAGTATTATTATAAAAGAAGATCAGAAGTTTCCCGATATAAAAGTTTCCGGAGCCGCTGATCTTAATTGTTATGTTCCAGACGCGGAATTAAAAGGTGAGACAACTGAACTGCGTACGCATGTATACTGGACAAAGTTAAATTCTAATTTTAAAGAAAACAAAGCGGCAATTCTTATTTCAGAAGGAGGCTCTTATGTGTTTAATGTTAAGGATACAATGAACCTGTGTGTCTCCAAGGATACGATTGTTATTAAAGAAAATAAAATTGCACCCAATATTTTTATTGACCTACCGAAAGAATTAAATTGTAAGGTTGCAAGCTCTATAATTCATGCTGAAAATTCAGATCAACAGAATGATATTGAAAGATCCTGGTTTACAAGTGATGGCAATATTGTTTCGGGAGAAAAAACTCTATCACCTGTTGTTGATAAAAAAGGAACTTATGTATTAAAATTATTGAATAAAACGAATGGCTGTGAAAGCAATCAGGCAGTTGAAGTAAAAAGCAATACTGAATTTACGGATATTAAGATTAGCGAACTTTTGCAAGATATTAGTTGTATTCGCCCGGTTGTTGATATTAAGACAGGATTGAATTCTGATTACTCAGTAAAATGGTCAACAACCAACGGTGGAATTAAAGGTACATTAAATTCTGCTGATGTTCAAATTGAAAAAGAAGGAGACTATAATCTTTATTACGAAAATACGAAGAGTCTTTGTGATAAAACAATTGCTTTTGCAATTCGTGAGCAAAAACCATTAAACCCTGAATTTTCTATTGTGCAGAATGAGCTTGCTTTACGTTTTTCAGATCTTACCCCTGGAATAATTAGCAGCAGAGTTTGGAATTTTGGAGATGGACAAACGAGTACAGAGACGAGCCCTGTGCATACATATTCTGCAGCCGGAGAGTATCAGATCTGTCTTGATGTTGAAAATGAATGTGGAGTTAAGAAAACGTGTAAGAATGTTTCTCTTACAATTAGCAGCGTTCTTAATCTAGCCTCTTGGGATATTCATCCTGTTGAATGTTATGGCGGAAATCAGGGATACATAAAATTAAATGTACAGGGTGGAACTCAGCCTTACACTTTTGAATGGAGTACAGGTGGAAAAACCAATGAGATAACGAATCTATCAGCAGGTGATTATAATGTAAAAATTATAGATGCATTAGGTGCAAAAATTGAAAAGACATTTACAGTTAAAGAGCCGGCAATAATAAGACAGGATGGAATTGACATCCGCAATGAAAATGCAGGATTCAAGAATGGCTCATTAAAAATCAAAATAGGTGGTGGAACTCCGGGATATATTTACCTTTGGTCAAATGGCGCAACAACCGAAGAAGTCTCTAATCTAGTTGCCGGTTTTTACTCCGTAAAAATTACAGATGCCAATGGTTGTGAAATGAACTTCGGCCCTTTTGAAGTGAAAGCAGTAACTTCTACTGTTAATCTTTCTGAAAAACTTCAAATGCAGATAGAGCCTAATCCTATTAAGGACTTAGGTAGAATAATTATTACATCAGAAAATCTAACAAGTAGAGCTGAATTAATACTGGTAGATCTTGTAGGAAAAGAAGTTTACCGTACTCCTGTATCAGATAGTAAACAAATCATAGACCTTAATTTAAATTCATTTGCAAAAGGATTTTATTTAGTCACCGTAAGAACAAATTCATCTTCGGTTACTAAATCCTTGATCAAGCAATAGTTATTAGATAATTTTTATGAATACCATACTTGTGTAGTAACAAGTATGGTATTTTTTTTTGGAGTATGATTGAAATAGTGAAGCGTTAATCCATATACAACTCTTCTTCTGTTGCAATAACAGTAAGCATCTCGACGTAAGAAGGGTCGGGGATGGGTTTGAATTCTTATCTTGAGAATACCAATTGTATCTTGTAAATGCTTTTTAAATAACTCTTATTCCCGAATTAAATATAGAAATCTAATATCGTAAAACCGGCAAGAATAATACTTGCAATTCCATTTGTAGTAAAAAATGCGAGATTGATGCGGTTGAGATTGTTCTCTGAAATAATATAATGTTGATAAAACAATAAGATTAAAAAACTAATTGTGCCTGCGCCCATAAAGTAGTTTAATCCAAATTCATTGTGTAATAAGTAAGAGCAGGTTAATATTGCAGCGGCACAAATAATATGAAACCATATGGATATCCATAATGATTTTTGAATTCCGAAACGACTTGGAATTGAATATAATTTCTCTTTCTGATCAAACTCTATGTCTTGTAATGCGTACAAGACGTCAAATCCTGCTACCCAGCTTACAACAGCGATTCCATACATCAAAGGAAGTAAATCAAAACTTGAAGTAACCGCCAGATAAGCACCAACAGGTGCGAGTGACAATCCTAACCCGAGAAAAACATGGCACCACCAGGAAAATCGCTTGGTATAACTATATCCAAGAACAATAAATAAGGCAATGGGAGCCAGATAAAAACACAAAAGATTAATAAACCATGCACTGATGATAAATGCTATAGAATTAATAACAATAAAAGCCAAAACAGCTTTCGGCGAAATAATCCCACTGGGGATCTCCCTGTTTTTAGTTCTTTGATTTTTGGAATCTATAAAACGATCTACCCATCTGTTGAACGCCATTGCAGCATTTCTTGCAGTAATCATGCAAATAATTATAAATACAAGCTTATCCCATTGTAACGAAGGAGCAGAGCTGTGATGTAATGCAACAACAAATCCGATCAACGCAAAGGGAAGGGCAAATATGGAATGCGAGAATTTTACCAGCGAGAGATAAGACTGAATGGTCTTAAATAGTTTCATTATACAATAGTAATGAAAAAAGGCTTCTGAATGTTGATCCAGAAGCCTTTTAATTATAATTTATTCTAACAAATTATTGAGGAGTAGCGCCTTCTTCCTTTTTAGCTTTAGGATCTTTCTTAACAACTCCGGAGATAGTTAAGTAAGTCTGTGCAGGATTAGTATTAGCAGTAACAGTAACTCTTTTAGACTGTTTTCCACCATCTTCTGAACCTTTTCCTTTAGAATCAAACTGAACGTTGATAACACCTGTTCCTCCTGGTGCGATAGGCTCTCTTGGCCAATCTGGAACTGTGCAACCACAGCTTCCTTTTGCATCAGAAATTACCAATGGCTCATTTCCAGTATTCTTAAATTTATAAACGTGCTTTACCATAGTACCTTCCATTACTTCACCGTAGTCATAAACTAATTCTTCAAATTCAACAGTCGTTGTAGGACCAGTTGGTGCTGCAGGTGTAGCTTCTCCAGTTGTTCCAGATTGACTAGCAACATCTGATGGATTTGCTTGAGTAGCTTCAGTAGTAGGTTGGCCGTCAGTATTTGGGGCTTTATCATTCTTACAAGCGGTAGCACTAAGAATAACAGTTAATACTGCAAAACCAAGTAATCTTAAATTCTTCATGTTTTTTGTCTTTTTAGATTTAATAATGAATTGGAATGTAAAAGTAGGGTAGCATCGTCTACTTAGTTTTATTCTGATTTTAATGGGTTGTTAATGTTTTTCTAAACCAACGAAATAGCCCATTTATGGTCAATATTTAACAAAATCTTTATATTTAGATTCGTCTTATTGAAGCTGATGTTCATCCGGTTTTTGAACACCGGGTTTAAAAAATACGGGCAATCATAGATTCAAAATCCTCATTTACGGCTAAGCGAGCCTTTTAACCAGCCATTAAAATCTTCTTGCGATAAAGTGTTAAGACAATAATCTCTTGTTAACCCTCCTTTCCTGGCCGCGATAACTCCATATTTAATATCCTGAATGCCTTTAAGATTATGTGCATCAGGATTAATCGAGATCATTACTTCTTTTTTCATAGCATATGGTACCCATGTGTAATCCATGTCTAATCGTACAGGATTGGCGTTAATCTCTATACTTACATTATTGGCGGAGCAAGCATCAATTATTTTTTTATGATTAACAGGATATCCTCTTCTTGATAAAAGCAATCGTCCCGTGAGATGTCCTAAAACTTTGGTATATGGATTTTCTATTGCATTCATAAGTCTCATCATTGCTTTTTCTTCATCCATATTTAAGTTGCTGTGAATACTTGCAATAACAAGATCAAAACCCTTGAGTATATCTTCCGGATAATCTAATGATCCATCAGATAAAATATCTGATTCTATAGATTTATAAATTTTAAAAGGATGGAGTTTCTTGTTTAACTCGTCAATCTCTCTCCATTGCATTTCAACTCTTTCAATGGGTAATCCATTTGCATATGCAGCCGTTTTAGAGTGATCTGAAATGACAAGGTATTTATAACCTAAGCGGATGCATTCCTGCGCCATAGTTTGAATATCATACATTCCATCTGAATAAGTGCTATGGTTATGAATTACTCCAAGGATGTCAGAATCAATAACTAACTTATTGTTGTCAAAATCATTGTAGTCATCTATATCTCTGCATTCAGCAGGTATATACGGGAGTTTTGCAGAGTTGAAATATTCTTCTTCTGAATGAATGTCTTTTACTTTATCTATATGTATAAATTTTTTAAAAGCATCTGAACCGCCGGTAGAAATTAAGAGTTGAGTGTGAAATTCTTTAGGATTGCATATCGTAAATTCGAAGGGAAAATTATCCAGAAATTTTCCTTTGATTGTTGTTGTGGTTTCTGACTCTATAGAAAATTTTTCAGAGAATGTAACAGTCGAATTATCTACAAGAAATTCTATTTTTTGTAAAATCGGCATGCATCTTCTTAGTTCGCCGGTTTCTTGAATCGTAAGTTTTGGATTTATAGATTTGAGTTCAAGTAATAATTCATCAGATATCAATTTTAATTTGGCATATAAAAATGAACCTTCATTGGATTGTAAATATTCAATGTTTTTAATAATGTCTTCTTGAATTTTTGGTCCAAAACCTTTGTAAAGGATTAGGCGATTTTCTTTGCAAGCATAATGCAATTCTCCAATGGATTCAAGATTCATTTCTTTCCAGAAGACCTTAACCTTTTTAGGGCCGACACCTTTTATTTTAAACATTGCTCGAATTCCTTCCGGCGTTTTGTGTCTCAATTCTTCCAGGGCCTCAATCTTGCCTGTTGACGATAGTTCGACAATTTTTTCAGCTACCGCTTTGCTGATCACTGTTAATTTAGAAAGCTCTTCTTTTGATTTCTCTAATAATGGAATGTCTAGTTTTTTAATCGTAAGATAAGCGCTGGAATAAGCACGTATCTTGAATTCATTGTCACCATGAAGCTCCATAAGAGATGCTAACTCTCCGAATAGCTCACCGATTTCTTTATTGGTCATTGCTTTAATTAATGTGTAAAACTATGAAATGCGAATTAAATCAAAGTCTAAAAAGAAGTCAAAGTTTGTTGTAATCTGACTATTTTTGAGCCGGAAACAAGACAATTATGCATTATTATTCTTTAGGCAAGATTCCTCATAAAAGGCACACTCAATTTCGCAAACCCGATGGTTCATTGTATAGTGAACAACTTTTTTCGACTGAAGGGTTCTCGAATACTTATTCTTTGTTATATCACTCTTATCCACCTACAGAGATTGTTCAGATCGATGAGCCTTATTCAGTCGCAGCGAAAACAATTCATGACAAACAATTAAAGCATCGTTGCCTAAAAGGATTTCATGTTGCTGCAGAAGATGATTACTTAAAAAGCAGAAAACAGCTATTGGTAAATAATGATTGCAAAATTTCTGTTGCTGCGCCCAGAAATAGTATGACAAACTATTTCTACAAGAATGCAGACGCTGATGAAGTATTATTTATTCATGAAGGAACAGGTACTCTTAAAACCATGTATGGAAATATACCTTTTTCATATGGTGATTATATCGTAATTCCTAGAGGAACTGTTTATCAATTGCATTTTGATACCCAGGAGAATCGATTATTAATTATTGAATCTGTTGGAGGCCCTATAACGTATCCAAAACGATATCGTAACCAAATGGGTCAGCTTCATGAACATGCGCCATTTTGTGAAAGAGACATTCGCAAGCCGGAGAATCTGGAAACGCATGATGAAAAAGGAAATTTTCTGCTTTATATAAAGAAGCAGGATATGATGTATCCTTATCATTATCTGGCACATCCCTTTGATGTCATCGGTTGGGATGGATATGTATATCCTTTTGCATTTTCAATTCATGATTTTGAACCTATAACCGGACGTGTTCATCAACCGCCACCGGTTCATCAGACTTTTGACGGCCATAATTTTGTAATCTGTTCTTTTGTTCCAAGATTATTTGATTATCATCCTTTAGCAATTCCTGCTCCTTATAATCACAGTAATATTGACAGTGATGAAGTGTTGTATTATGTTGATGGAGACTTCATGAGTCGCAAGCATGTTGAGAGAGGAATGTTTACTTTGCATCCCGGAGGAATTCCGCATGGTCCCCATCGAGGCTCAGTAGAAAAAAGTATAGGAGCAAAGGAAACCCGCGAACTCGCTGTAATGATTGATACTTTCCGGCCTTTGCTTATGACAGAACACGCAGTTCCTATTGAAGATAAAAATTATTACTTAAGCTGGCTGCCTGATGATGCGCAGGGTGGGATAGGGATGAATGACATTACATCTTAATAGCAAATAATAAAAAATAAATAGTAAAAGGTCAATTATAATAAGAATTATAATTAACTATTATTTTATAGTAGTTTTATATAGAATGTTTTACTTGTCGTTTTGATTTTTGCAATGTGCATTCCCGGTGCTACATCTTGTTTGGAAATTTCTACATTGTTGTTTTGAATGTTATCAAACGTCTTTATAGTTCTTCCATGAATATCTACAATTTCCAAGGTCGTAAGAAAATCTGACTCGATCAGCCATGAATTGATTGTATTGTAAACTACAGGAAGTTTGTTTGATTTTTCATCCAAAAGACTTGTAGGATTGTAAGACCCTGATCTGAAATTAACTGTTCTTGTATTGTCGTCCTGCCATACAACAAATATCGAATTCTTATTCATCGTTATATCACAGTTGCTGATGTTAAACTCATCAACTAACTGATATTTGGTATTGATTCCATTTTCATAGTTGTTGGTGAACCACATTGGTATTTCAACTTTATTTGCAACAACAGATTGTGTCCCTACCACTGCCAGAGATTTTCCATATCCGGCGATACGAGGAAAGTTTTGAATTCTAAGATTGTTTATGTTGGCAGAAAGATCTATTTTATCTACAAACTTATCGTTGGAAAGAGAACTTCGGCTTAGGTAATTTCTGGACAAAGAGTTTTTACCGTTCATAAAAGTTGAATAGATATTATCATCTAAAATAATTCCATCAGGGCCACTTGCAGGACAAGTAAAAATATTCCAGTTGTTATTATCTACATTAAATCCTGAGCTAAAACTTTTACCATTATCTCTGGATATGCTTACCCAACTGTCTCTAATGTTATTATTATTGTCACGATAAAATAATGCGCAAGTTCCATCCACACAAGTAAGACTTCCCGGGCAACAATCACAAACTTCCTCAGACTTTCCCCATCCACTTGCAAGAACTGCAGGTTGAAATGTGATGCCGTAATCCGTTGAACTTGTAATAACCCATCTTGATTCAAGAAACTTTGAATTAAATCGCATATATGCAACAATAGGTTGGCCAAATTTATCTATGGCAACTGTAGGAAATCGTGAGATGTCAGTACCAATGCTTTCTATTTGCACAGGTTTGCTAAAATTCCGTCCTCCATCAAATGAACGAATTAAATACATGTGACTATTCGGATCATCTTCAGGAACAGATTTATGGACTATATAAATTGTGTCATTTCTTGAAGCCATATCTGGTCCCATCCACGAAGCAGAAGCACTATTTGTTACATTCACCTTTACGGGTGTGCTAAATACACTTCCATTCCAATAAGCAAATTGAACACTTTGATCTGAGCTGCGTCCCCAAACCATATACGCTTCTCCTTTTTCACTACAAGTAATCCTAGGGTGACTATTTCCGAAATGAGAAGCTGAAACGGCCGCCGCGTTCTGCCAGTTAATTTCATTTTGAGCAGTAAGGCTTACCATAGTGAATAAGAAGACGGTGATTAGTTTATACTTCATATTGTAAAGATAACTATGTTAATTGAAAATTGAAAAGTGAAAATTGAAAATTGCCCAATATCGGCATAAGGTCTAGATTCTAAAGCTCCAAAGCTCTAAAGCTCTTATGCTCTATTAATTGAAAATTGAGAATTGAACATGTTCAGATTACTAGAGGAAATTTATTATATCAACTCCGCGAATCGTCTTTCGTATCTAAGATTGCGTATCCGAGTGACCTTATTTCGTAATTCGTATTTCATTCATAATTATCTACCCAGTATTTCCGCAATGCCAATATCATACTGACTTGGTTGCTTGATTTTTGTTACTGCATCTAAAAAAGATGTGAAAGTGAGTTGATTATTGACAAATCCAACCATAACATTTCTTTTTCCTTCCATTAAAGCTTTGACAGCTTCGTAGCCATATTTTCCTGCAAGAATTCTGTCATGTGCTGTTGGTGATCCACCTCGCTGAATATGCCCTAGTATTGTGCTGCGAATGTCATATTCAGGAATTCTTTCTTTTAAAAGCTTTGCAATATCGCTTGTTTCTCCCAATTGATTTCCTTCTGCTAATATGACAAGACCAAACAATTTCTTTCGTCGCAATGACTTTTTCAAATCAGCAACCAACTGATCAATGCTTGTATTTTTTTCAGGAACAACCAAAGCGCTTGCGCCGGATGCCAATGCTACATTCAACGCAATGTAACCTGAATCTCTTCCCATGACTTCAATTAGAAAAATTCTATTGTGAGAGTCAGCTGTGTCTCTGATTTTATCTACAATCTCTACAGCAGTATTTACAGCAGTATCAAAACCAATTGTAAAATCAGTACCAAACAAATCATTGTCAATGGTACTTGGAATTCCAATCATGCACATGTCATGTTCGGAAGTCAAGAGACCAGCTCCTGTTAATGTTCCATTTCCTCCGATTGAGATTACAGCATCAATATCGCGGGCTTTGAGATTTTCGTATGCAATAAGCCGACCTTCAGCGGTTTTGAATTTTTCACTGCGGGCAGATTTAAGAATCGTTCCTCCTCGTTGTATGGTATTCCTGAAAAATTCATCTTGCAATAATTCTATATCATCATCAATCATTCCGTCATAGCCTCGATTTATTCCATACACAATTAAATCGTAATGATTCGCTGTTCTTACTACTGCTCGTATGGCTGCATTCATGCCCGGTGCATCACCTCCTGAAGTAAAAATTGCGATTCTTCTAATTTCTGACATATTTTGAATGATATTGTAAAAGCCCACGGATTGGTGAGGCATTAAAGTTTACAAATGTAAAGCCTTTTTGTCGTAAAAATAAAGTATACTCTTCTTGTAATTGAATTCCAACATTACCTACAATATGTATTGGCAAGTGAGATGTTTCATTGTAATAACTTAATCGTTGATTATAAAATTCCAGCATTCCTTCCTGGATGATTTTTTGAATAAATGCGTCCTCTTTATTTTTAATAATAAAAGGAAAGAATTGTGCTAATTCAAAGCTCGTTTTTGGTGATGAGTATAAGGCGGATAAATAATTTTCATGGATGAAATGGTAATCTGATTCAAATTTTTTTAGAAGTTCATCATCCATTTCTTTATAATAATACGCTTTTAATAATTTCTTGCCATATGCGTTTCCACTGCCTTCGTCGCCAAGTAGGAAACCCAAAGATGGCTTTTCATGGAGAATTATATGGCCGTCTGAAAGGCAGGAATGACTGCCGGTGCCCAAAATAGCAACAATTCCTTCACTGCCATTACAAGAACTTCGCGCGGCTGCCATGAGATCTGATTCAACAACGATTTCTGTTTTGTCAAAACAGTATTGAAGAATTTCCAACATCATAGTTTTACCAACTCCTTTGCATCCAGCGCCATAGAAGTTAATTGTAGAAATATCGTGATTCCTTAGGTTCTGTTTGGCAATTTCGACAACTGAAAGAATATTAGACTTGCTTTGTGTAGTAGGATTGATTCCGGAGGTTTTGAATTCCAGCAGGTTTTGAGCCTCTGAAACAAGAATCCAGTCCGTTTTGGAAGATCCAGCTTCAACTATGAGAATTTTCACTCCACAAAGAAAATCTCAAATGTTGGTATTACCAAGACTAGGTAAATTAAAATCTTCTGTTACATTTGCGCCCAAATTCAGAACTCATGAAGAATATAACAGTGATTGGAGCCGGTACGATGGGAAATGGAATTGCTCACGTATTTGCCCAATATGGATATCAGGTGACAATATGCGATGTTTCTCAAGCAGCGTTGGACAAGGCGCTCGTAACCATTGAGAAAAATTTAAATCGTATGGTTGAAAAACAAAAACTCACCGAACAAGATAAGCTCAGTACATTATCCCGCATTTCTAAAGAAACAGATCTTGCTAATTCTGTTAAAAATGCAGATCTCGTTGTTGAAGCAGCAACAGAGAATATGGATTTGAAGCTAAAGATTTTTACAGAAATTGATAAACATTCTCCTGCACATACAATACTTGCTACCAATACATCATCAATCTCAATTACTAAGATTGCAAGTGCAACACAGAGACCTGAGAAAGTAATTGGAATGCACTTTATGAATCCGGTTCCAGTGATAAAATTAGTTGAAATCATCAGAGGATTTAGCACATCCAATGAAGTATGCGACACTATTTTTGAAATCTCTAAAAAAATGGATAAGGTTCCTGTTGAAGTGAAGGATTATCCAGGCTTTGTTGCCAATCGATTATTAATGGTTATGATTAATGAAGCGATCGGAACCTTATATGATGGAATCTGCGGAGTTGAAGAAATTGATACGATTATGAAATTGGGAATGACGCATCAGATGGGTCCATTGCAGTTAGCTGATTTTATCGGACTTGATGTATGTCTTTCAATTATGCGTGTCATCCATGATGGATTCGGAAATCCTAAATACGCCCCGAGTCCTTTATTAATCAATATGGTTAACGCAGGACTTTTGGGTGTTAAAAACGGAAACGGATTCTATCTCCATTCAAAAGATTCCAAAGAATTAATCGTAAATCCTAAATTCGAAAGAAGATTCAAATAGCTAATTGTGAATTCATAGTAAATAGTTTTTAATTCATAATTCATAATTCAATAATATTGTCTTTTCTATCCATTCTAAAATTAAAATGTCCTCGCTGCGAGAAGGGCGACATGTTTGAAAGTGGGTCTGCATTTTTTTCACTCAACATTAAGATGCATAAAGAATGTACCGTGTGTAAGGAAAACTATTTCAAAGAACCCGGATTTTACTTTGGAGCCATGTTTATCTCCTATATTGTTTCAGGATTACTCAGTCTTTTGATTGTCGGACTAATGATTATTGTTCTAAAGATGAATTGGCTATTGGCTTTATTTGTCTTGTTTGTAATATTAGCAATAAGTTATATTTATCTTTATAAAGTATCAAGAGCAATCTGGCTAAATTTCTTCGTAAAGAAAAAATAACTTAACCCTTATTCATCTAAAATCTATAATCATTAGTCTATCTTAATTGAAGAAAATTTCATCCCGACTTCAAGTCGGGACAATTTTCAATTTTCAATTTTCAATTCGTAATTCGTATCTAGTAATGCATATCTGAATTTTCGTATCTCGTAATTAAAACTTCGTATCTAGTAATACGTACCTGAATTTACGTAATTCGTATCTCGTAATTAAAACTTCGTATCTAGTAATTCGTATCTGAATTTACGTATCTCGTAATTCGTATCTCGTAATTAAAACTTAGTGTCTCGTATTTCGCATCTCCGATTAAGTTATTCATCTTTCGATATATCCCCATTCCCTGTTTTATTTTTGCTTACCTGCGCTTCTCCTTTATAACGGATATCTCCATTTCCAATAAGATTTGCGTCCAGCTTTGTATTACAATGAACTTTGATTGTTCCATTTCCGGTTAGAGAAACGGTTGCATTGTCAGCAGGCGATCCATAGAATAGAATATCCCCATTTCCGAGCTGAGTGATTTCAAGATTCTCAGACTTGCCGGTATTTTTTATTTCCCCGTTTCCGACAGAATTAACGTCAATATTTTTCCCACTAAATTGTGATACGATATCTCCATTTCCTGTGATGGAAAGTTTTATATTTTCAGATTCATAAGCAGAATTAATATTGATATCACTGTTTCCGGCAGAATGTACATCGTTAAGTTCGTTTGTAAAAACGTTTATGGTTAATCTTGAATTCGAACGAATTGTGATTGTCCGATTTTCTCCTTTCTGTGTGATAATTAACCTATTCTCCTTGATGAAGTAGTCGATCTTGTCAATAAACTCTTTTTCGCCCTGTATACTAATTTTAGGATCTCCCTTTGTAATATTTACGTCGTAATTTCCTTCCACACTAATTCCTGAAAAATTCTCAAGCGTGCTTTCTGCTTTCGTTGTTTCAGTGCGAATCGTTTTTGTTTGAGCAAAGATTTCTCTTTTAATATAAATTGCAGATGCAAGCAGTATTGTAAATAGAACTGCAAGACCCGATGTTAATATTTTATTACTTGTTTTCATTTTTTAATTTAGATTTTAGAAGTTAGATATTAGATATTAGATATTAGATATTAGAAGTTAGTATTTAATTATTTAATCTTTCAATTTGCATCCCGACTTTATGTCGGGACAATTTTCAATTGATCAGAGCTTCAGAGCTTTTGAGCATCAGAGCTTTAATCAAAGCTTTAATCAGAGCTTTAATCAGAGCTTCAGAGCATTTGAGCATCAGAGCTTTAATCAGAGCTTCAGAGCATTAGAGCTTCAGAGCATTAATTCAAAGTTTTTTATAAATATCCGAAATCGTTTCAATTGCTACTTGTAGTAATTTTCCCGTGCGAAGAGTATTTGGTAATTCTTCTTTCAGATATTCCTCTCTTCGTACTTGAAGAGTTCTGTCATACACCTGATCATAAAGGAAGAAGCCTATTCCTCTTTTTTGATAGATTATATTTTCGTCCTGGAGCCATTGGTAGGAGCGTTGCACAGTGTTAGGATTTACTTCCAGTGAGATGGCAAGTTCTCGTACTGAAGGTATGCGATCACCATCTGAGATCTTGCGCTCAAGAATATCAGACATTATTACGTCGGCTATTTGCATATATATTGGTTGATTTTTACGAAAATCCATTATAATTGTTTTTCTTTTAATTTAAAATAACTAACGACCATAAAAAAGATACTAAAGATTGCAAAAATTATTTTTCCAATGAATGGACTTCGAAATGCTATATCTTCATCGATGTTTATTGAGTAGCCATCGAATACAAAGCTTCCATTCTGATAGTATTCTCCAAAAACGATTCTTGCGATAAGTAATCCAAGAAGGCCTATGAGTATACTAACTATAACTATGCTTAAAGATGTTTTAAGTATTGAGTAGCTAGGCCAGATTACAGATCCCAGGTAAAAGACACTTTGCACTCCGATAAGATAAATTAATGTACGACTAATTGTATCAACATCAAAGGAAGGAGGAGGAAGTTCAACCCTGCCGAAAGCGTTAATTACGAAAGTGCTGAGGTATGCATATAGAATATAAATTGTAGCATATGCGAATGGAATGAGTATTGAAATAACCAACCATTTACTGCTCAGCTTTTCAAAATGCGATGCAGGAATACTTAGATATTGTTGACGCCCGGGAGTTTTTGCGATTTCATGAAAACTAATGCTCGCCCAGATAATACATAGGAATCCAAGCATCGAAAGTAAATTTTCTGTTGAGAAACTATTCGTATATGGTGCAACAACCCATTGCTTTCCAATAAGTATGGTTGTTGTAATTCCCAGGAACGCACCCAATACCAGAAAGAGTGGCTTATAGCTTAGTAATGCCTCGCGTTTTATTAATGCGAAAAATCTTTTAGTTTCAAATATTGAACTGGTCATGATATATTGTTTTGTTGTGTTGTTTGAATTAATATTGTAAAACCTTATTTTTTTCAAGGACAGATAGTATCTGTTGTTTGTTACTTAAAACTGCATTGAAGAGAACTTCTATGTCGATTTCAGAATCTGAACCGTCTGTATTTTCAGTAATACTCATGTAGCCACCGCTGATTCTTTCCGTATAAATCACATCCGTTGGAGCCGTCATTGTATAATGAACTTCAAATCGCAATGCTTTAGAAATTTCTTCTAATGAATAATGAAAAATAATTTTTCCATCTTCCAACATCAGAATGGGATCGATGAGATTCACCATATCTCTTACCTGATGTGTTGAGATAATGACAATTCTGTCATCCAGCATGGCTTCTGTGATCAGCTTTCTGAATTGCGATTTAGAAGGAATGTCAAGACCATTGGTTGGCTCATCTAATATTAAAATTTTAGCCTGAGAAGCAATCGCAAATGAAAGCATCACTTTCTTCTTTTGACCAAAGGATAATTTATCCATCTTCTGTGTTCCTTCAAGTCCCAGTTCAGAGATCAGACCCAAAAACTTATCGTAATCAAATCGTGAATAGAATGGTGCGTACGTATAGAGATAGGAGAGGATGCTTGTAGAAGGAATCATCGGTTCTTCCTGTATGAAAACAAACTCTTCCAGCATCCGTGGATCACGTTGTGTAGCATCATATCCCATTACATCCACTTCACCTTCCTGAGGAAAGATCAGTCCGTTTATAAGACGCAACAAGGTTGTTTTACCGCTTCCATTACGTCCCAGGAGCCCGTATATCTTCCCTTGCTCCAGTTGAAGGCTTAGACCATTGAAAAGGTCCTTCTTCTTGTTGTAGCCAAATCTAAGGTTTTTTAAGTTTATCATTTCTATTGTTTTAGTGTATTACATAACTAATACACCACAAATGTATGATGCCATTTTCAGATTATGCAAGTTTTTAGATAAATATTTTTAGATATTTTTTATCGTAATGTGTAAATAGTTGATAATTAGCCTAAATAAATGAATCCAGTAGAATAGATAGTTATAAGAGTATATGTTTTAAAGAGAAGAGTTGAATATATTTCTGGATACAGTTCCTAAGAATCAACAGCAATTTAAACTCATATTTCAGATAAGAATTCATCAGATATTAAAAGTCTGGATGACCTTGAATTACATTAAAAAGAGGTAAATTTGTATAGGATATATACGCAAGTTTATGTATAAATACAAACGTTCTATCTAATTAAATGAAAAGTGAAATGAATGAATATATAAATAAATTATTTCAAGAAAATTCGAAAGATGTACCTAATTATTTATACAAATATACATCTTTTAAATGGGCGAAAAAAACCGTAGAAGATCAGCAAATTTTCATTAACAATCCAATAAAAATGAATGATCCTTATGAGTTCTCGCCAACTTATACAATAGATTATGGAAATAAAGATGTCATTAAAATTTGTGATTTTTTCTTTGGCATTGATTCAGGATTAGTAGAACATGATGATTCTATAATTTTAAAACCACCTACAATTGAAAATATTATCACAATAGAAAAATTCCTTGTAGAGTTTAAAAAAGCACCTAGAGAGTCAGTAGAAAAATATTTTATTCCAGTTATTCATTCTATTATTGAAGATTTCAAGAAACACTCAAAAATGATCTCGTTTTCTCAATCCAATGATATAAATTTACTATGGTCTCATTATGCAGACTCACATAAAGGTTGTTGTTTAGAATTCAACATTTCATGTCTTCCAATTGGACAAATAGCTTTTTTTAGAAAAGTTGTTTATTCGAATGATCCAATAGATGTTAGACTTTTTGACATTGTATTAAATCAACCTCAATTTCTTTTAAAATTGGTTAAAACACAAGTAACAAAGACTAAAGATTGGGAATATGAAAATGAATGGAGATTGGTTTTCGCAGGAATAAATAACTATTATAAGGATTTCACCCATTTAGATTTTTCAAGAACAAATGGTTTTCTAAATTCAATCATCTTTGGCATTAATGCCCAAGACTCAGAAATTGAAGAAATGATAAACTTAGTCAAGGGAACCCATGTCAAAGTTTTAAAAAGAGAACAAGAAATGGTAAATGATAGAAATATTAACCATAAACTATTAAACTAGATAGAACAATGTACACCATGACCATACTCCCTATCGGTCGTACGGCAGGTGTACCAACCGTTATAGCCAATGGTAGGACGACCGTTCACAACACGACAAACCGACCAAAATTTAAACATTAAAGACAAACCATTTTGACAAGTGACCAACATATTGAACATATTCAAACGGGACAGCGAGTAAGCCGACACTCAAGCCGACCCGATGTTTTTTATTTTTTTCCCACCGCACAAAATATTTTGAAATTCTGCCACCGCACAATTGGCACATTTGCAAGCCACACAAGCCGACACGCAAACCCAAGCTTGCAAAAGAGCCAATTCTCCCACCCGCCACAGAACGAGAATGACCGTTTAAAGAATGAAAAATCGTATCTTAACCGACTAAAAATTGTATTGAATTAAGTAATGGCAAATCAAAACCCAGAGCAAATAGCAAGAGATAACATTGACAAGCAGTTGACGGCTTGCGGCTGGGTTATTCAGAGCATTAAACAAGTAAATCTGAATGCTGGAATTGGTGTTGCTGTTAAAGAGTATTTGACAGATGTTGGTCCTGCGGACTATGTTTTATTTGTTGAAGGCAAACCTTGCGGAGTAATTGAAGCTAAACGTGAAGAAGAAGGACATCGGATGAATGTTCACGAAGGACAAGGGGAAGAATATGCAAACGCCAAACTCAAACATCTAAAAAATGAACCCTTGCCTTTTGTTTATATCAGTACAGGCGAAGTAACAAGATTTACAGACTTTACAGACCCGAAACCAAGAGCAAGAGAGGTATTCAGTTTTCACCGACCTGAAACATTAAAAGATTGGGTAAAAAGAGACAAATCACTTCGTAAAAGATTGTTCGACTTGCCTTCTTTACAAACCGAAGGTTTGCGTGATTGCCAAATCAACGCCATAACCAAATTAGAAACTTCCTTTAAAGAAAACCGACCAAGAGCATTAATACAAATGGCAACAGGTTCGGGTAAAACTTTTACTGCCATAACCGCAATTTATCGTTTGCTGAAATATGCAAAAGCAAAACGAGTATTATTTTTGGTGGACACCAAAAATTTAGGAGAACAAGCGGAGCAAGAATTTATGTCATTCGTTCCGAATGATGACAATAGAAAATTTACTGAATTATACAGCGTTCAACGACTGAAATCAAGTTATATCGCAACTGACAGTCAGGTTTGCATCAGCACTATTCAGCGTTTGTATTCCATTTTAAAAGGAACAGAACTGGAAGAAAGTGCAGAAGAAGAAAATCCGAACGAACGAAAATATCAACCAAAAGAAATTCCACCGATTGAATACGATGGAAAAATGCCAATTGAATTTTTTGATTTTATTGTAATTGACGAATGCCACCGAAGCATTTACAACCTTTGGAAACAAGTATTAGAATATTATGATGCTTTTGAAATTGGCTTAACCGCTACTCCCGACAAAAGAACCATCGGTTACTTCGACCAAAATTTAGTAAGTGAATATTCTCACGAAATGGCGGTTGCTGATGGTGTGAATGTAGGTTACGAAGTATTTATCATTGATACCAAAGTAACGCAACAAGGTGCAACACTATGGAAAGGTGAATACATTGAACACCGAGAACGATTGAGCAGAAAGAAAAGAGTGGAATTGCAAGATGAAGATGAAAACTATTCTAAACAGCAATTGGATAAAGATGTCGTAAATCCTAACCAGATAAGAACCATCATCCGAACATTCAAAGAGCATTTGCCAACTATTTTTAAAGAACGGTATGATAAAAACGGAAATTTTGAAGTTCCTAAAACTTTAATCTTCGCTAAAACTGACAGCCACGCCAATGATATTATAGACATTGTAAGAGAAGAATTTGCCGAAGAAAATAAGTTCTGCAAAAAAATTACTTACAAAACGGACGAAGATCCAAAATCGGTTTTATCGCAATTTAGAAATGACTATCACCCACGAATTGCAGTAACAGTTGATATGGTTGCGACTGGCACAGACATTAAGCCGCTTGAATGTTTGGTTTTTATGAGAGATGTAAAAAGCATCAATTATTTTGAGCAAATGAAAGGCAGAGGAACACGAACTATTGATTTAGATAGTTTGCGAAAAGTTACGCCAACAGCAAAGTTCACTAAAGACCATTTTGTAATAGTAGATGCCATTGGTGTAACCAAAAGTTTAAAAACAGACAGCCGACCTTTGGAGAAAAAGCCAGGCGTTCCTTTAAAAGATTTATTACAAGCCGTTGCAGTTGGAGCAAGAGAAGAAGAATTATTTACTTCATTAGCCAACAGACTTACCCGATTAGATAAACAAATTACAGAAAAAGAAAAAAAGCAATTTGCCGAAAAAGCTAATGGCAAAAGCGTTTCACAAGTTGTGAAAGAATTATTGAATGCTTTTAATCCCGATGTATTGGAAGAAATTGAAAGCAAAGTAAGAACCGAAATGGTAGGTGCTGCACCTGTTGAAATTGAAACAGCCATAAAAGTTAAAACTGAAACATTACAGAACGAAGCGGCAAAAGTATTTACCGGTGAATTGAACGAATACATTGAAAATGTTCGCAAGGCTCACGAACAAAAAATTGACTTGGCAAATCCTGATGAAGTAATTCACGTTGGTTGGGACAAAGACAATTCAAACAAAGCGAAAGAATTAATCGCCAATTTTTCAGAATGGATGCAAGAACACAAAGATGAATTAATGGCCTTGCAAATTTTTTACAACCAACCCTTTCGCAGGCGGGAATTGACTTACACAATGATTAAAGAAGTGTTGGAAAAACTTCAAAACGACAAACCAACACTTGCTCCTATGAATGTTTGGCGGGCATACGAAGCACTGGAACAATGCAATGGTTCACCAAGAAATGAACTAACTGCAATTGTTTCTCTCATTCGTAAAATAAGCGGACTAGATACAACGCTTACTGCTTATGATAAAATAGTGGACAAAAATTTTCAAGATTGGGTATTTAAAAAACAAGCTGGTGCAACCAAGTTCAATGAAGAACAAATGCAATGGCTAAGAATGATTAAAGATTATGTTGTAAACAGCTTTCATATTGACAAAGATGATTTTGACTTGAACCCTTTTAATGCACAAGGCGGATTAGGCAAAATGTGGCAATTGTTTGGAGACAAGACAGAAGATATTATTAATGAATTAAATGAAGCATTAGCAGCATAAATATTTTTAAAATGGCAACAAAAAGTTTAACCGAAGAAATACATGATTGGATTGGAGGATTAGAATATTGGGAACAATGTTTAGCAAGCAAAATTTTAAGCAAGCAAGCAATCACAGACAGTGATGTTAAACTTGCGTACAAATATTTTTTAGAAGACAACGAACTTGCAGAAAAGAAAACTGCACAGCCAAAAATTAAAATAGCCCCAACTTCAAGTGCTACCAATGCAGAAGATTTTTTATTGAGTGAGATAAAAGGAGTCAAAGGAATAAATGCTTTGAAAGACGAACAGAGCATTCCTATTTCAGAAAACTTATCAATCCTATACGGAGACAACGGAGTTGGAAAAAGCGGCTACGTCAGAATTTTGAACAATGCTTTTATATCAAGAGGAGATAAAAGTTTGCACAACAATATTTATTCAAGTGTAAAGCCCAAAGAAAAGAGTTGTGTATTCAAATTTAAAGATTCAACAAAAGAGTATGAATTGAAATTTCCTGATGATTCAGAAAACTATGAGTTCAGTTGTTATTCGGTTTTTGACACTTTAAGTATCACAGCACATTTAACCAATGAAAATATTATTCAGTTTCTGCCAAACGGATTAGAATTTTTTGATGCTTTTTCCAATGTCATTACAAAGGTTCAGGAGTTACTTGAAAGTGATATTCGTAATAATAATCCTACAAATGATTTTGTTGACTTCTTCGATAACGATACAACAGTAAAAAAACTTATCGGCAGTTTAAGCGGCTCCTCAGATATAAAAGCATTTCAGGAGAAATCAAAAGTAACTCCCGATGAACTGACAAAACTTGCATCTCTTGAAAAAAGTTTGATTGACTTAAAGAAAGTTGATGTTACGAAAAAGGTAAAAGGTTTAAGGAAGATCCAAGAGCAATTAGGCGAACTAAAAGAAGAATTTGAAAATCTTAACCAATATTTTTCTGATACAGAAATAGGTAAATTAAAAAAGTTAATCGGTGACTACTTGCACAACAAAAAATTATCAGCAAGCGAAGGATTAGCACAATTCCAAACTGAAAACATAGGAAGCATTGGAAGTGATGAATGGAAAGATTTATTAGTTGCTGCAAAAGCATTTTCCGAGATTCAATACGATGATGAAGATTTATATCCAGCCGACAAAGATTTTTGTTTACTCTGTCATCAACCATTGAGCAAAGAAGCCAAACAACTTATTGAAGCATATTGGAAATTCTTAACAAGCACTGCAGAAAAAAAATTACAGCAAGTTGTAGCTGAAATTAGTGAGCAACAAACCGACTTAACTGAATTGGACACAAAGGTTTTGGCTGATGATTCTGTTTTATCTGAATGGCTTAGTGAAAATACAGAAGCCAATTTGAAGATTTGGAACACACAAATAAAATCAATAGAGGTTTTAAGAAAGCAGCTTATATCTTCTTTGAAAAGTAAAAAATGGAATGATGAAATTACAGCCAAACAAATTTCGCTAAGAGCATTTCCTCTACTTGAAAAATCCATTCAAGACAAAATTGAAAGTTTCAATGAAGCAGAAATAAGTAGAAAAATAAAAGTTACTGAAAAAGAAATTCAAGAATTAAAAGACAGAAAAAAGCTTGCGACACTTCTTACCAAGATTTCGGAGTTTATTAATAAACGAAAGTGGGCTGCAAAAGCAAACTCAAAGAGATTCAACACAAGAAAAATCACGGAGCAGCAAAAGCACTTGTTCTCAAAATTTGTTACAGATGAATATGTTAGAATTTTCAATCTCGAGTGCGAAAAATTGGATGCTCAATTTGGAATAAATATTTCGCAAAGGGCGTCAAAAGGAAACACTTTAAAGCATCTTGTTTTAGAAGGATTGACACCAAGTCAAGTTTTGAGTGAAGGTGAACAGCGTGCAATCTCATTGGCTGATTTCCTCACGGAAGCACAGATGGGCACAAAGAACAAGGGAATAATTTTTGACGACCCAGTTAATTCACTTGACCATATCAGAAGGCAAACAATTGCAGAACGACTTATTGAGGAATCTAAAGTTCGGCAGGTAATTGTTTTCACTCACGACATTACTTTTTTGCTTGCACTTCAAACTTTAGCTTCAGAACAAACAGTTGATTGCGTTGTAACAACAATAAGAAAAATTGGAAAGACATCAGGAGTAATAAGTAATTCTTTGCCGTGGATTGCAGCCAATGTAAAAGAGAGAGTAAAGAAATTAAACGAAGCAATTCCGAATTTAAAGAAGTTGGAAGCAGGAAAAGACCCCGACCATTATTCAGAAGAAGCGAAAAAATGGTGTGGCTTATTGCGTGAAACTTGGGAACGAAGTATTGAAGAATTATTATTTAATGATGCTATTCAAAGATTTTCTCCAGGCATTCAAACTAAGCGAATTGAAAAGATGAAATTCACACCAGAATTGTATAAAGAAATTGAAAAGGGAATGGCTGACTGCTCTAATTGGGTTCATGACCAAGCAAGGGCAATAAACAATCCTACACCCAAAGTAATTAAGTTGGAAACATTTCTTACTTCATTTAATGATTTCGTAAAAAAGTGTAGATAAGAATGAGTAAAAATAATATACCAAAACATTGGCAAATCAAAAAATTGGGAGAGGTATGTCATATAATTATGGGGCAATCACCTCCATCAACTTCATACAACACAAATGGCATTGGTCTTCCATTCTTTCAAGGAAAAGCTGAGTTTACTGAATTATATCCTGTTGTTGAAAAATGGTGCAATTCACCCAATAAAATTGCTGAACCAAATGACATTTTACTTTCAGTTCGTGCACCAGTTGGGACAACAAATATTGCAAATATAAAATGTTGCATAGGTAGAGGATTAGCTGCAATTCGCTATGATAATTACAAATATATTTTTTACTTTTTAAAAAGTATAGAACAAGAATTAGACAGTAAAGGTACAGGAACAACTTTTAGGGCAATTTCTGGTGAAACGATTAGAATGACAGAAATCCCAGTTCCACCTCCTGCTGAACAAAAAGCCATAGTAACCAAAATAGAAGAACTTCTCAGCGAATTAGAAAATGGCATACAACAACTGGAAACCGCCCAACAACAATTAAAAGTGTATAGGCAAAGTTTGTTGAAATGGGCTTTTGAAGGGAAACTCACTAATAAGAAAGTAAATGATGGTGAGTTGCCGAAAGGTTGGAAAATAAAGGAGCTAAAAGAGATTACTTCAGTTTTGGGCGATGGTTTACATGGCACACCTAAATATTCCGCAAATGGTGATTATTATTTTATCAATGGCAATAATTTGAATGATGGGAAAATTGAGATAAAGGGAAATACAAAACGGGTTTCATTTGAAGAATATAATAAATACAAAAAGCCATTGAATGAAAACACGATTTTTGTTTCGATAAATGGGTCATTGGGATATACAGCATTTTATAATAACGAAAATGTTATTCTTGGAAAGAGTGCTTGTTATTTCAATGTATTGGAAACAATAAATAAATTCTATATCAGGTATTTTCTTACAAGTAGTCGTTTTACTAGCTACGCAAATAAAAATGCAACAGGTAGCACAATAAAAAACGTTGGTTTAAAAACAATGAGAGAATTGCAAATACCCATTCCGCCAACACCCGTGGAACAGCAACTCATAGTGGATGAATTAGAAAGCAAACTTACCGTTTGCGATAAAATAGAAGAAACCATCAGCCAAAGTTTGCAACAGACAGAAACTTTGAAGCAGAGTATTTTGAAACAAGCATTTGAAGGAAAACTGATATGAAAAAGGAAGAACTTGAAATAAAGAACGAACGATTTAAGTATAAAGGCTTCAAACTTATAAGCCTTGAACTTACAAACTTTACTTTTTTTGGTAATATCAAATATGACTTTGTTGACAAAGATGATAAGCAAGATAAAATCTATTCAACAGTAATTATTGGACCAAACGGAACACGTAAAAGTTTGCTGTTTAACCTTATCATTTACATTTTTAAATGCATCAGTGACCTAAAGGAGAATAAGGAAATTGATTACAAGAAATATATAAAAGGAGATTTTCATTTAACCTATGCTCTTGAAAATGAAATTTATGAAATTGTCCGAACTCATTCTACTGATGGTAAAAAACATAATCAATACGGCTATGCATTATCAATCAACAAGAAGAAGAAAGAAATTAAGGATTTTGAATTGCCATTAACCATAATTGGCAACTCAATAAATATTACAGACAAATTCCCATTTTATAAGGAAAAAGAATTTGACCGTTTTCAATACTTAGGAATTAAATATAATCCGCAATCTGCCAGTACAAAATCATACATTAAAAAAACGATTGATTACGTTGCCAAACTTTCCTTTTCTGAATCGTTCTTAAATGGACTAAAATTAATCACTGAAACATTTATCGGAAAGAACAAAACAATTTGTATTTCCTACAAAACAGTAAACTATAAAAGATTCTATGACGGCAATTTAAATACAAAAAGCCTTGATGAATTTTTTGTGGACATTGAAAAGAGATTCAAAGAGAGACAAAAAACACCTCCCTTTAAATTAAACACCTATAACGGTTTAAAATCAAAAGGAGGAACTGAACTTCAAGCAGCAGTTGACTATTGCAACTTCTTAGCAAAAAGTAGTGAGTTAATAAAAATTGATGGCTCGTCCAGTAAATTATTGAAATTCAATCTCTCTAAAAAGGAAGATTTGGAAAGATTGAAACTGAATGGCGAAGCAATTAATAATTTGTATTCGTTAAACCTATTATACGACCCAAAAATTGAAATATTCAGTGTTGATGGAGATGAATACTCATTAGAAGATAGTAGTAGTGGCGAACACAATCTAATTACTTCTCTAATTGGATTAATGGCTACAATTAAACCAGATAGTTTGCTGCTAATTGACGAACCTGAAATTAGTTTACATCCAAATTGGCAAATGAAATACGTTTCATTTCTTAAAGATGTTTTGGCTAGTGATACTTATAATACTTCACACATTTTAATTGCATCTCATTCTCATTTTATTGTTTCAGATTTAGAGGGTGATAGTTCGAAGGTTATTGGGTTATCTAAAGGCGAAGGAATTGAAGTTATTCCTTTGGCCAAAAATCTAAATACATTTGGTTGGTCTGCCGAAGATGTTTTGTACAATATTTTTAATGTTCGTTCACCATTGAATTACTATTTACAGGCAGACTTAACAGAGTTGCTAGGAATGATTGCCAACAATATTAAAGATTCTGAAAAGATTGGTGCAATTCTTAATAAGCTCAATGCTTTGCCGAAAAGAGAGAATGATCCATTGCAAGAAATAATTGTAGAAGCAACGGAGTATTTAAGTTCTATACAATGATAAATCAACTTACAACGCCATATAATTATTCAGCACAAGAAAGCACTTGTGTTACAAATGCTGCAAATAATTGGGACAGTCAAACGAATTGTATTAAAGCTTTGAAAATTGCAATGAATACTCATTTCGATACTCAGCAGGGAGAACGCTGTTGTTATTGTGGCTTATTGTATGACAGAACAGGAAGAGGAGAAATTGAACATATTGCTCCAAAGGGTGCAGCATTATACCCTCAGTTTTCTTACACTCCAAATAATTTAGCTAAAGCGTGTCAATTATGTAACTCATCTTCTATGAAACATACTTATGACACAGTTGATACAGTAGCTGTTGTATATGACCAATGTGAGTTTAAAATCGTTCATCCATATCTTGATGACCACGCCTTACATTATAACTGGAGTTACGGATTAAGGAATGTAATAATTTCAGTTGCCAACGATTCCGATAAAGCAAAAGAATCAATAAGAATATTTGAATTGGCTTCTGAAAAAAGAACACGAGCAAGAGCAATTGAAAGAAACCAAGAACGATTAGATAATCTATATAATTTACCAACTGCAATAAAAAACAGAATTAAGGCAGTTTTAAAATTTTAAAAATATGAGCAACAATACATCAAGTATAGTAAGCAAAGTTTGGAGTTTCTGCAATCCCCTGCGTGATGTAGGTGTGGGTTACGGTGACTATTTAGAGCAACTCACCTATTTGCTTTTTTTAAAAATGGCAGATGAGTATAGTAAGCCACCACACAACAGAAAACTACCAATCCCAAAAGCATACAACTGGGAAAGTTTAACCAATAAAAAAGGTGCTGAACTGGAATTGCACTATGCAACTTTACTTCGTGAGTTAAGCACTGCAAAAGGTATTTTAGGTCAAATATTCACCAAGAGCCAAAACAAAATCCAAGACCCTGCAATGCTTGCCAAAATCATTGATATGATTGACAGCGAACAATGGTTGGTAATGGGTGCAGATGTTAAAGGAGATATTTACGAAAAACTCTTAGAACAAAATGCCCAAGACGTAAAAAGCGGAGCAGGCCAATATTTTACGCCACGACCTTTGATTCGTGCAATGGTAGAATGTGTTCAGCCACAACCAATGAAAACCATTGCTGACCCAAGTTGCGGAACTGGAGGGTTCTTTTTAGCGGCTTATGATTTTATTGTAGAAAATAACAAACTTGACAAAGAGCAAAACAAGTTTTTGAAAATGGAAACATTTTTCGGAAACGAAATTGTTGCTGGAACAAGGCGTTTGGCTTTGATGAATTTATTTCTTCATAACATTGGTGACATAGAAAGTGATAATTTTATTTCTCCTGCGGATGCTTTAATTGCTGCTTCTCCGACAACTTACGATTATGTTTTAGCTAATCCACCATTCGGCAAAAAGAGTTCACAAACTTTTACCAATGACGAAGGCGAACAAGAGAAAGACGATTTAACGTATAACAGACAAGACTTTTGGGCTACAACAAGTAACAAACAATTGAACTTTGTTCAACACATTCGTTCAATGCTCAAAACAACAGGAATGGCAGCCGTTGTATTACCCGACAATGTTTTATTTGAAGGTGGTGCAGGTGAAACGGTTCGTAAAAAATTATTGGAAACAACAGACCTGCATACCATTCTGCGTTTGCCGACAGGAATATTTTATGCTCAAGGCGTAAAAGCAAATGTTGTTTTCTTCGACAACAAACCTGCAAGTAAAAATCCTTGGACAAAAGAAATTTGGGTTTATGATTACCGAACCAACATTCATCACACCTTAAAGAAAAATCCGTTGAACATTGAGGTTTTAAAAGACTTCATTGCTTGTTACAAACCCGACAACAGAAACAAACGAAAAGAAACATACAACGCAGACACCAATCCCGAAGGACGTTGGAGAAAGTTTACTTATGACGAAATCATTGCAAGAGATAAAACAAGTTTGGACATCTCTTGGCTCAAAGACAAATCACTTGCAGACCTTGACAACATTCCCGACCCTGATGTATTGGCAGAGGACATTATAGAAAACTTAGAGGCAGGTCTAGCAAGTTTTAGAGAAATTATGTTAACATTAAATACAAAATAACCATCGCACAGGTGTAAGCACATTTGCAATTCGCACAATCCAACGCACAGACCAAAAATTGCAAAAGAGCTTCCACCTTACCGGCCCAAGAAAGAATTTCAAAATATTTTTTCCAACGCTTCAAAAAAAATAAAAAACGCAACGCACAGCCGACACGACAATGACACAGAAACTCAATACTGACAATGGTTTGCAAGAAAGGTGGACAAGAACCACTGGCTATAACAGCGGGTTTAAGAAATTGGCGGTTCAGTGGTTACCGGAAGTTCAGTTTTCCAATGAAACATTTGTGGTAACAGACAGTTTACGGCTCCGAAATCGCCAACTTCTTAAACCCACAAATCCGTTATGTATAACACGCTCGACAAAAATATTAGATCTACCAATTAACAACATGAAAAATATTTTACTTCTTCTATCAAGCATTTACATTGGACAAGTAAGTGCACAATTATGTTTTAATCCAATGACAAATTTCTCTGTTGGCACGAATCCACAATCTGTTTTAAGTGCTGATTTCAATAAAGACGGAAAAGCTGACTTAGCAACACCAAATTATAATGGTTCCAATATATCAGTTCTTTTGGGTAATGGACTTGGTGGCTTTGGTTCTGTAACTAATTTTACAGTGGGCTTAGATCCTCAATACGCTGTATGTAAAGATTTTAATGGGGACAATAATCCTGATTTAGCAGTATCGAATAGTGGATCAAACAATGTTTCCATTTTGCTTGGGAATGGATTAGGAAGTTTTGGAGCAGCAACAAACTTTAACGTTGGCTTTGCTCCCCAAGGAATTACCAGTGCTGATTTCAATGGAGATTTAAAATTAGACTTAGCAGTTGCAAATGGTGACGTATCAATTTTATTTGGTAATGGAAGTGGAGGGTTCGGTGTGGCAACTAATTTTTCTGTTGGAGCAATTCCAATTTCTATACTTACTTCAGATTTTAATGGAGACGCAAATGCTGATTTAGCTGTAACTAATATAGGATCAAACAGTCTCTCCATTTTATTAGGTAATGGAAGTGGAGGATTCGGTGCGGCAACTAGCTTTTCTGTTGGCTCAAACCCTTACTTTGTTACCAGTGGCGATTTCAATGGAGATTCTAAGGTTGATTTAGCTACTGCTAATTTAAATTCAAATGACGTCTCTGTTCTATTAGGGAACGGATTAAGTGGCTTTACAGCCGCAGCGAATTTTACTATTGGTACTGGACCACAATGTGTTATTTCTTCCGATATAAATGGCGACGGAAATACAGATTTGATTATTGCTAATCCAAATATAAATTATGTATCTATATTATTAGGCAGCGGAACTGGCAATTTCGGAGCTGTAAATAATTTTATGGTTGGCAATGCCCCAACTACTTTAATAGCGGTTGATTTTAATTTAGACTCAAAAGTTGACTTGGCAGTATCGGATTACTTCGCAAATGATGTTTCAATATTATTAAATTGTACTACTCCATTAGGTACAGAAAGTTTATTTAAAAACCAACTTGTTTCCTTCTATCCAAACCCAACAAGCGACCATTTTTTCATTGGGAGCAACACGACAGACCTGCTAACAGTAGACTTGTATGATGTAAACGGCAGGCACGTGTTTAACTCAAGCGTAATGGACAAATCAAATATTAATGTGACAACTTTAGATGAGGGCATTTACACAATCATAATAAAATCTATTGACCGCGTGACAAATAAAAAATTAGCTATTGTTCGGTAGACATTTTGTAAAGCAGATACTTTGGACCTTTATAAGCAGGAGCTTGTGCGTGCAATACATAACAGCAAGCAAGCGTAAGCGCGTTTTAACTATATTTGCTTTGAGAAGGCGCCTACGCCTGCTTGCGGAACGTTACTGGCAAGTTAGAAGATATTGTAAATGACTAAATCAGAAAGTAAATAAAGTATGACAACAAAAAGCGGAGAACACTTAGAATCCGAAAATACAATAAAGCGGATTTTCTATTACTACGATAATGGTAAAAAACAATTATCAAAAGAAGAATTTAAAAAGTCCGACCTTTTTGTGCATTATCCGAGAGGTTTCGAAGGTGGAGATAAATACAAAACTATAAAAAAATTTACATATAAAGGATTCAATGGTAAATTACCAGTTGGGGTAATTAAGTCAGTTACGTTCGGTTATGGGTTTACTAAGACCCTAAATCCTTTCACATATTACTTAAATGACAACCACGATATCGATGAAATAATAATAGAGAAAGGTGGAAAAGTTGATTTAGACATTCGAAGTAAAAAACTTTATTTAAACGAAATTAGTTTAGCTAGTTTGCAAGCCGCTTTTAGTAGTATCTTTAAAAAAAACAAAGAAGAAGTTAATTTTGTACTACTAACAACCTTGCACAGCCTCTTTCCGAAAACAAATAAAAAACCGACAAAAACATACATTACAAATGCATTGGCGACATCTTTAGCTACATGGGGAAACAAAATTGACGAGTTTTCTGATAACGACAAGGAAGCTATTAAAGATTTATTCGATAAACTTTCGTTAAGTACTGATTTTCTAACAAAAGAGTCCCTTGCGAAAACGAAAGAAATAGTTGATAACAAATACATTAAAGAAACATTAAAAAAATACAAGGAACTGACTGATGTTAAAACTGATAGCGATAGTTTGGAAAAAAAGTGGCAGGATTTCCTAAAAGAAAACAGTTGGATTTTTTCATACATATTTGCTCAACCAGTAATTCTCTTCAAACGAGAAGCTTATGTTGGTGGTAAAACAATCGACAATAAAAACGGCAAGTTTAATGATTTTTTAATTAAAAACAGTTTGAGTGATAACGTTTCCTTTTTGGAAATTAAAACTCACAAAACAAAATTACTTGATTCTACAAAATATCGTGGTGAAGATGTTTTTAGTGCAACTAAAGATTTAACAGGTAGCATAACACAAGTTTTAAACCAGCGAGACAATTTTCAAAAAGAATTTTATTCCCACAAAGTCAAAAGTAAAGGTGGATTTGAAACTTTTAATTCTAAATGCGTTGTATTAATTGGTTCTGCAAAAGACTTATCAAATGAACAGAAATATTCCTTTGAACTTTTCAGAAGCAATAGTAGAGATGTTGAAATTATAACATTTGACGAGCTACAAAAAAAAATTGAAAGCTTACAAACTTTAATGAAAGCGGATGGAACAAAGAAAATAAAGAAAATACCGAACATCTAATAAAGCTTCTAATAGACACATTTCGCTAATACTTATCTGTAAACTAAATTTTAAATCACCAAGTTAAAATAATACAATTCACTAAAATCAAGAAAAATGATTAAGCAAACTGAAGCACAACAACTTGGCCGAGCTGGGGAAAGATGGTTTCAAAGTGTAGTGCCTAGAGAATGGATATTTCAAAAGCCAGAAGAAGATATTGGCATAGATGGTAAAATAACTGTAGGGACATCTGAAAAAATTGGAAGTTTTGAGTTCGCTGTTCAAATCAAGGCAAGTAAAAATTGGCAAATCGTAGATAACATTATCACAGTGGAAGGAATTAAGACTGATACGATTTCATATTGGGGCAGCAGACTATATCCAACTTTATTAGTACTTTTTGATGATACAAAAAAAATTGGATATTATGCATGGGTCTTTGATATCATCAATCAACCTATTGAATTTGCAGTGCCAATTAATAAGCTTAAACAGAAAACAACCTCCCTTAAAGTGAGATCAAATCAAATTATAGACGAAAATGCCTTTTTAATTATTTACCATGATGTTATTAAATTTTTTGAAAAATTTGTATTTTCGCTTCAACAATTAAGAAAAAATATAAATATTCTTCCAACAATTAGTAAATTATCAGAAGCTATAAGGGGAATTTATTTAAGTCATATGCAAACTCCTAAAAATAAAGATGAAGCTATGTATTTAAGTGTTTTGATGGTTAAGTCTCATACAGAAGTTATACAGGCAATGGACGAATTACAAAATATTTACCAGCTAGAGATTGGTTCTAAAGATTATATTAAATACTTTATAGCATCCTATATTAATGAAGTTAACTTATTTATTTCAGAGTTTGATAAATTTGTCCATAAACAAAATGGCGTAGGTGCAATATGGGTTAATGATGAAGTTCATAAAAAAAATACCCCAAAACTAATTGATCTTATTTTTGACCTTTTAATTACATTAACAGCAACAGAACGAAAAAATAACAGATCAATTTTCACATTTACATAAAATCAGTATTCAGTTTTATCAAAATTTAATAACTATATAATGTATACAATTAAAATATGTTAAAAAAATAAACCAGCCAGTAACAATGCACTGGACGTACAGACTTGCTATCGCTGCGTCCGTCGCCAGTGCTGGATCGTTGAACAAACCCTAATCATTATGTTTCAAAAAATCATTACATTCATTACAAAGTAAGAGTAGCTTGGAATTAATTTTGTGATATAAGTTCCAAAAATAAATTCCGATGTTACAAAAAAATAAAGACTCTCTAAACGAGTATAGATCATTTATGATCTTAAAAAACTTTAGTCCTCGTACTGTTAAGACTTACTATCAAATCGTCCACTATTTTTTGGTGTACTGTGAGGAGAAGTTTTTGGATCGGGAAATGTGTGATGATTTAGTTCGCGAATTTCTATTGTATAGGTTTGAAAGCGGCTTGTGTTGGCAGACGGTAAATTCAGATTACTCATCTATACAAAAGTATTTTAAAAATGTATTATTCCTTCCTTGGAGTTTAAAAAAACTACCACGTCCTAAAAAGATGACTGAACGATCCCGAAGGGTCGAGTACGACAGTACTCGAAGTAAAGGAACCGCGAAAGCGGCATGAATCTAGTACAATATTATCACAAGAAGACATCATTAGAATTATTGAATCTGCATCTACTTATAAATTACAGGTAATTTTGACATTTATTTATGTTACCGGTGCTCGGCTTAGTGAAACAATAAACATCAAAATAGAAGACATTGAAGTCAATCGTAATCAAATCCGGATTAATAAAGGAAAAGGGAATAAGGATCGTATAATATTAGTGCCGCCTTTACTTATAAGATTGTTGCGTGAATATTATCTTAAAGAGCGTCCAGTGAAATATTTATTCAATAGCTTTGAAAAAGGTCGCAAGTATTCTCCCAGATCAATACAACGAGCTGTATTCGAATCAAAAAAGAAAGCACATATCCTAAAGAAAGGGTCTGTACATACTTTGCGAAATTGCTATGCGACACACCATCTTGAAGGTGGCACGGATTTGGTATTCCTTCAAGAGCAGATGGGCCATAAGAATATCAAAACCACCATCCGCTATATAGGCCTGTGTGTAGAGCGTCAACGATTCATAAATCATCCAATACAATCGATGCAAATCAAGTATCGAGTATAAATTCTATTGGAGAATTATTTCGAGATTACGGAGAGGAATACATAGAAAAACACAAGCCTAATCGCGAGCAGATTAAATTAATTCGTTCAATTCGCATATGCAGAACGCCAGCATTGGGAGGCCATAAATATACCTGTGTGCATTGCAAACATGAACACTTCGTTTACAACAATTGTGGAAATTCGCGATGCATGATTTGTCAAGCAGTTAAACGCGAGCAATGGATAGACAAACTAAAAGCCTCTTTATTGGATGTTCCCTATATGCATTGCGTGTTTACAGTTCCCCATCAGCTAAATAGCTTGTGCAGGCAAAATCAAAGCGCAATGTATTCACTCGCTATGAAAGTTGCATGGAAAACTGTCAAAATAATTGGCGTTGAGCAAGGATATACACCTGGCATGACAAGTGTGCTACACACTTTCGGTTCTGACATGAAGTACCATATTCACGTTCATGCTTTGGTAACTTACGGTGGTATGTCTGACAAAGGCGATTGGATATTTCCAAGAGCTAAATCAAAATTGGAACGACATGAAAAAATATGTAAGCGATATCGGACAATATTCTTAAAAGAAATTGAAATAATCCATAATAAGTTTAAATTAAACTATCATCAAGATATTGATACGTTATTAAATTCTATTAGAAATATAAGATGGGTTGTAAATAGCACAAAGCCAACAATGAATACATCCATCATAGAAAATTATCTTGCAAGATACATTAATAGAGTCGCTGTAAGTCCAAACAGATTACAATATGCAAAACACCTAGCTGAAGTTAACTTAATACATAATGATTACAAAAATCAAATAACAGGCAAGCCAGCGCCAAAACTTATAAAAAATTTACAACCATTACAAGCAATTCACCAAATATTACAGCATACACTACCATCGTATTTTCAAAAATCCAGAAGATATGGATTGCATAATCAAAGCACGACAATAAAAAAGCGAATACCCATTAGCTTAAAAAGGAATGGCCAAACAGTGAGAACGGTTTTTGAAATCCTGACACAAATATTAAAGCTTAAAAGCTTACGATGCGAAAATTGCGGAGCAGAAGAAATGATCAAAGAAAAACTTTATTCAGATCCTTACTATACATTGCAATATCTTAATAAACTTAATAAACCACCGCCGGTTCTAACACAACAAACAACACAAGCTCCACATTATTCTATTACCCTACATGGCAGTGCTTTGCCCCTTATCAAACAAATACAAGTTTAGTGGAGAAAATAATTATTGCACACACTATAAAAGCTAAATAATTATCCTGGAATGAAGTAGATTTGTTAAATTTGTAAGGATTAAAATCTGATCCATTGATTGGAGCCAAAACAAGACAAAACAAAATGTAAGCCTTTCCCAATATAAAAGCTTGCCGGTCAGGGTTCGTTCAACTTGAAAAGTTGACGTCGGAAGCCGTCAACTTTCCTTTGAGTTAGCGGTCATTGTAGGACGACCCTGCAACATAGCGACAAAAAATAAATAGAAAAATGGAAATAACGCCTAAACATATTGAGCGAATCGAAAAAATGACTTTTGCTTCTGTATATCCTCACTATGTTACCAAAGTTGAGAAAAAAGGACGAACAAAAGAAGAGTTACATCAAGTCATTGATTGGTTGACAGGTTATGACGACAAAAAAATACAAGAACTTATTGACGAGAATGCCACTTTTGGAATTTTTTTTGAGAAAGCAAAATTGAACCCAAACGCTAACCTGATTAAAGGATTAATTTGTGGTTATAGAATAGAAGAAATTGAACATCCACTAACCAAACAAGTTAGGTATCTTGACAAATTAGTGGACGAGTTAGCAAAAGGAAAGACTTTGGATAAAATTTTAAGAAAGTAAAAATATTAACAATCTAAAAAACAAAATAAAATGGCACAAATTAATCCTCACATTAACTTCAACGGCAATGCCGAAGAGGCATTCAATTTTTACAAATCAGTATTTGGCGGAGAGTTCGCGAAAATAATGCGTTTCAAAGATTTAGCAAGTGCCGAATTTCCTGTATCAGAAAATGAAGCAAATAAAATAATGCACATTGCTTTACCAATTGGTAAAAGTATTTTAATGGCTAATGATGTACCTGAAATAATGGGGCGAACAAACGAAAATGAGAACAGAAGCAAAATAGTAATTAGTGCAGAAAGCAAAGAAGAAGCTGACAAATTATTCAATGGCCTTTCGGTAGGCGGACAAGTTGAAATGCCTATTTCTGAAAGCCCTTGGGGTTCATACTTTGGAATGTTTAGAGACAAATATGGTATTGAATGGATGGTAGGCTTTGACCCAAAATACAAGGGACAAATATAAACGGACAAAACAACGAACACCTAGCAGCGGTCATTATAGGGAAACACGACAAAAGAAAATACAAAGAATTAAAATGGCAAATAAAAGTAAAGAGGTAACCCTATTCTTAGACGAACAAAATCATCCATTTAGAAAGGAAATTGAGCAATTGCGGAATTGTATTTTATCTGCAAGCACATCTTTAACAGAAAATATAAAATGGAATGGGCCAAGCTATTGCTTCGACAATGCGGACAGAATTACCATGAGAATTCAACCTCCAACTAAAAAAGTTCAACTAATCTTTCATAGAGGAGCAAGCAAACAGACGCAACCCAAAGACAGACTAATATCAAATAAAAGTAAAATGTTAGTCTGGAAAGAAAATGACAGAGCCATCGTAACTTTCATAAGTTTGAAAGACATAGAAAATGGAAAAACTGAATTGACAACAATTATTAATGAATGGATAAAAGCAGCGAAATAAAACAACGAACCGCTAACATTACCTAAGCAAGATGCGGAGTGAGTGCAAGTTGCAAATGCTTTTTTTTAAAGGTGCGCTCCGCGCAACATTTTTTGCATTTGCCATTCAGTTTAGTGCTTTTAATTTATTACTAACAAATGGAAATAATTACACTAACATTGTTGGATTAGCTTATCAATCTCCAACTTCAATAAATGAAAGTTATGGAGTAGTTAAATCTGGAGACGCTCTTGGCCGATCTTACTCTTTTACTCATGAATTTGGACATTTAGTTCACGGACGCCATGATGCTGATTTAATGGAGCCACCTGGTCAAGGATTTAAGCTAAACCTTGGTGGGTCAACAAGGAGTATAATTACTTTAATGTATCGTCTTACCACTTCACTTAACCCTTTTAGAATATTGAATTTTTCGAACCCGGATGTTAATTATAATAAGAGTCCTACAGGTGTTTCTGATGCGAATAACGCTTGCCTCATACAAGGAAAAGCTTGTGAAACGAGTGCTTTTCTTCCTTCTGAACCTTGTACTTTTTTGATGACAATTCTACCAGAAACGAATTGCAACACTCGAAATTTCTTTTTGTCAGTTACACCAATAAGTGATAATGATCCTAATTGCGAGCCAACTGATTTTATATATACATTTAAATACAGTACAGATGGCATTTTCTTTTATGAATTATGCAATTTTACCCAGGATAATTTCTGTGAATTAGATCTTCCAGCACCAGGATTGTGTGGAACTATTTTTTTTAAAGTCGAAATTTTCGAAAGGACTACATTTCTTCCAGTATCAACGGTGTTTAATTGGTTTACTACTAATTGTCTTTGTGGTAACCAAACAGGAACAACTGGTGGTAATGGCAATTTATTTAAGAAAGATGGGAATATTCCCATTGAAATAGAAGAAATTAATTCAACAATTGATCAAAATGAAGATAAAAATAATTTAAATTTCTCATCAATTGAAATTTATGATATTTGTGGAAAGCTAGTATATCGCAATGAGAATTTTAAAAACTTTACTATTAATGAAATTTTAAGCTCAAATTATTTAAAAGGATTATTTTTTGTTAAAATAGGTAATAAAAAAGAATTAATAAATACATTTAGAATTTTTAAGCCATGATCAAATATGTTTTAATATTTACATCAATATTAGTAACTATGTGTAGCAAACCCGTTATTTTTGAGTCTAACATTACACATAAGGCAAAAAATTTGGATTCAATAATTTTTTTACCAATTGATTCGAGTTTGCTGCCATATGGTGATCATATTAAGTTATGCGGCTATTTCAAAGGGCTTAAAAATAATAAGCAAATTCATGCTTTACCTTTTTTATTTTCTTACCCAGATAAGTTTGTTAATAATGGACATCCACTTTTAGAAATTGATGAATTGAACAATGATACATTAATGAAAGGCATTTTAACAATTTCTAACCCTTTATACAAGATGAGTAAGATGATTTCTGGTTCAGACTTGGATAGCCTTGTAATAGTATATGCAAGGACTGCACCTGGAGGTGATGCAATTTATGCTAACTATTATATTGAAAAGCCAATTAATAATTCTGATTATTTCTACGTACATGAATTCAATGAACAAACTGGAATTTTCAAAGCAAGTTTTAATTTACATTTTAGAACAAAATTTGATTTAGAAAAACTACCTAAATTTTATGACTTTACCGATACAATGGTTTTTGACCAATGTCGAATTCATACAAGAATGCACCTATTTAAAAGGTAAAACAAGTATACAAATAAATTCCAACAATTGATGTTAATTATTTAGGAATAAGGATTAACAAAATTGGTATTTTTATGTTACCAAGCCTTGATTTATTTTCATCTTATATGACTTTGAATTTCGGTTCATTGTTAATTTGTGTATAACTCAAATTGTAATTTTAAAAAGCCAGAGCATAACAATGCACTAGCGGATAGACTCCCTAACGGTCGGCCATCGCCAGTGCTTGCCGTTGAACAAACCCTAATCATTATGTTTCAAAAAATCATTACATTCATTACAAAGTAAGAGTAGCTTGGAATTAATTTTGTGATATAAGTTCCAAAAATAAATTCCGATGTTACAAAAAAATAAAGACTCTCTAAACGAGTATAGATCATTTATGATCTTAAAAAACTTTAGTCCTCGTACTGTTAAGACTTACTATCAAATCGTCCACTATTTTTTGGTGTACTGTGAGGAGAAGTTTTTGGATCGGGAAATGTGTGATGATTTAGTTCGCGAATTTCTATTGTATAGGTTTGAAAGCGGCTTGTGTTGGCAGACGGTAAATTCAGATTACTCATCTATACAAAAGTATTTTAAAAATGTATTATTCCTTCCTTGGAGTTTAAAAAAACTACCACGTCCTAAAAAGATGACTGAACGATCCCGAAGGGTCGAGTACGACAGTACTCGAAGTAAAGGAACCGCGAAAGCGGCATGAATCTAGTACAATATTATCACAAGAAGACATCATTAGAATTATTGAATCTGCATCTACTTATAAATTACAGGTAATTTTGACATTTATTTATGTTACCGGTGCTCGGCTTAGTGAAACAATAAACATCAAAATAGAAGACATTGAAGTCAATCGTAATCAAATCCGGATTAATAAAGGAAAAGGGAATAAGGATCGTATAATATTAGTGCCGCCTTTACTTATAAGATTGTTGCGTGAATATTATCTTAAAGAGCGTCCAGTGAAATATTTATTCAATAGCTTTGAAAAAGGTCGCAAGTATTCTCCCAGATCAATACAACGAGCTGTATTCGAATCAAAAAAGAAAGCACATATCCTAAAGAAAGGGTCTGTACATACTTTGCGAAATTGCTATGCGACACACCATCTTGAAGGTGGCACGGATTTGGTATTCCTTCAAGAGCAGATGGGCCATAAGAATATCAAAACCACCATCCGCTATATAGGCCTGTGTGTAGAGCGTCAACGATTCATAAATCATCCAATACAATCGATGCAAATCAAGTATCGAGTATAAATTCTATTGGAGAATTATTTCGAGATTACGGAGAGGAATACATAGAAAAACACAAGCCTAATCGCGAGCAGATTAAATTAATTCGTTCAATTCGCATATGCAGAACGCCAGCATTGGGAGGCCATAAATATACCTGTGTGCATTGCAAACATGAACACTTCGTTTACAACAATTGTGGAAATTCGCGATGCATGATTTGTCAAGCAGTTAAACGCGAGCAATGGATAGACAAACTAAAAGCCTCTTTATTGGATGTTCCCTATATGCATTGCGTGTTTACAGTTCCCCATCAGCTAAATAGCTTGTGCAGGCAAAATCAAAGCGCAATGTATTCACTCGCTATGAAAGTTGCATGGAAAACTGTCAAAATAATTGGCGTTGAGCAAGGATATACACCTGGCATGACAAGTGTGCTACACACTTTCGGTTCTGACATGAAGTACCATATTCACGTTCATGCTTTGGTAACTTACGGTGGTATGTCTGACAAAGGCGATTGGATATTTCCAAGAGCTAAATCAAAATTGGAACGACATGAAAAAATATGTAAGCGATATCGGACAATATTCTTAAAAGAAATTGAAATAATCCATAATAAGTTTAAATTAAACTATCATCAAGATATTGATACGTTATTAAATTCTATTAGAAATATAAGATGGGTTGTAAATAGCACAAAGCCAACAATGAATACATCCATCATAGAAAATTATCTTGCAAGATACATTAATAGAGTCGCTGTAAGTCCAAACAGATTACAATATGCAAAACACCTAGCTGAAGTTAACTTAATACATAATGATTACAAAAATCAAATAACAGGCAAGCCAGCGCCAAAACTTATAAAAAATTTACAACCATTACAAGCAATTCACCAAATATTACAGCATACACTACCATCGTATTTTCAAAAATCCAGAAGATATGGATTGCATAATCAAAGCACGACAATAAAAAAGCGAATACCCATTAGCTTAAAAAGGAATGGCCAAACAGTGAGAACGGTTTTTGAAATCCTGACACAAATATTAAAGCTTAAAAGCTTACGATGCGAAAATTGCGGAGCAGAAGAAATGATCAAAGAAAAACTTTATTCAGATCCTTACTATACATTGCAATATCTTAATAAACTTAATAAACCACCGCCGGTTCTAACACAACAAACAACACAAGCTCCACATTATTCTATTACCCTACATGGCAGTGCTTTGCCCCTTATCAAACAAATACAAGTTTAGTGGAGAAAATAATTATTGCACACACTATAAAAGCTAAATAATTATCCTGGAATGAAGTAGATTTGTTAAATTTGTAAGGATTAAAATCTGATCCATTGATTGGAGCCAAAACAAGACAAAACAAAATGTAAGCCTTTCCCAATATAAAAGCTTGCCGGTCAGGGTTCGTTCAACTTGAAAAGTTGACGTCGGAAGCCGTCAACTTTCCTTTGAGTTAGCGGTCATTGTAAGACGACAACGAAAATAGAGATTAAAGAAAAATTGAGATGACAGCAACTTTTTTTGAAACACAAATTGAATTTAGAAAATGGCTAGAAAAACACCATAAAAAAGAGACAGAACTAATTGTCGGGTATTATAAGGTGGACAGCGGGAAACCTTCAATGACTTGGTCGCAATCAGTTGACCAAGCACTTTGTTTTGGTTGGATAGATGGGGTAAGAAAATCAATAGACAAAGAAAGCTATTCAATTCGTTTTACGCCACGAAGGAGTACAAGTATATGGAGTGCTGTCAATATAAAAAAAGTCGAAGAACTTACTAAAGCGGGACTTATGAAGCCAGAAGGCCTAAAGGCATTTAGTTTAAAGACAGAGGATAAATCTAAAATTTATTCCCATGAAAAAGAGCCAATAATTCTTGAAACAAATTATGAAAAGAAATTTAGAAAGAACAAATTAGCGTGGGACTTTTTTATGAAACAAGCACCTTCTTATAAAAAGGTAATGACACATTGGATAATGAGTGCAAAACAAGAAAAAACTAGGCAGTCACGACTAGAAAAAATAATAATAGTAAGTGGACAACAGAAACGAATTGTATAGCCAACTAAAACAACGAACCGCTAACAGCACCTACAAGAAATTGGCGGTTCATTGGTTAAATGAAGCTTTGTGCTTTGTATCAAGTCCATTGCTTGCCAATTTATTTTTGCATTATGTGCTAGATAAATGGTTGGTACAAAACTTTCCAACAGTATCATTTGTAAGATATGCAGATGATGTAGTGGTACACTGTAAAAGTGAGCAACAGAGTCATTACGTACTAGAGTGCATCAAGCGAAGACTGCAGGAATGTAAGTTGCGATTGAGTGAAGAGACAACAAAGATTAGCTATTGCCAGGACTACCGTCGAGAAAAGCGAAAAGACTATCCAAAAAAGTTTGATTTTCTAGGGCATAGTTTCAAGCCAATGAGTAAAGAAAGCAAGCGGGAATCTGGAAGATTTTTAGGCTTTGGATGTGAGATGAGTATGAAAGCTCGTACACGTATCATAGAAGAATGGAAGCAAATGAATTTTCAAAGAGAGAGTACTCTTACCTTGCAAAATCTAGCAGACATGCTCAATAAAAAATCATGAGGAATATTGAATTACTATGGCAAGATGAATATTTTGTCATTAGAGAAATTATTCTGACATTTGGATTATCGCATAGCAAAATGGGTAAAGAATAAGTTTAAGAAATTAGGTAGTTACTTAAAAGCAAATGATTGGTTACGAGAAATAAAGTCAAGTTATCCAAATACATTTGTGCATTGGTCAATATCTAAAATCTAAGATTGTATGTCAAGAGCCGTATGAATCGAGAGGTTCACGTACGGTTCTGCGAGAGGCTGGGGCTGCGATGCTTTGGTCTACTTGACCCCGAGTCACTATAATTTTTTTTTAAAAACTTGTATTATTGAGCTTGTTATTTTATATTTGCAGTGCTTATAATACTTAATAAGTTATGAGTGGTTAATTTGCGAAATTCGCATAGTGCGTGTATTTCGTAATTAAGAAAATTAGAAGTAATTTTAAATAACACGATAATGACAAAAAGAATCATCATTTTCACTTTAACAGTTGTGATTGTAATATTTGGAATACAATCCTGTAGTACCTATTATTTTCGCTCCAATTACACGGACACTAACAGTTTAATTCATAAAACAAATTTATTATGGACAAAGCCTTTCCTGAAGGCTCATCTTAAAAACGGTGATATTTGTATTCTAAAAGATAGTTGGAAAATTGACTCGACGTTGAATATTGTAAGTGGTACCGGAACTCAATATGATTTTAATAGAAAACAATCGTTTCAAGGTGCAATCAACATATCAATTGATAGTGTTGCAATTTTTGAAACAAATGAAAAAATAGTAAAACCAGAAACAGGCAGAATAATTGCATTATGTGTAATGGCCGGTGTTGACATTCTCTTAGGAATTTATTGCCTTACAAACCCCAAAGCATGTTTTGGTTCTTGCCCTACTTTTTACATAAAAGAAAACGATAACTTCCATTATGCAGATGCGGAGGGATTTTCAAACGCAATTACTCCTTCTATGGAATATTTTGACATTGATGCTTTAAATACCCAAGCTATTAACAGTGACACGTTTTCAATTACAATGAAAAATGAGGCTTTGGAAACACATTGTGTTAATGTTGTAAAACTTCTAGCGTATCCTGTAAAAAAAGGAGAACGTGTATTTCAATCTCCAGGCAACGAATTTTACCTCTGTGAAAACAAGTATTCGCTATTGTCAGCAAAAGCAGAGGAAGGTGATATTACAAAGCTTCTAAAGAATGAAGACAGACAAGAAAGATTTTCCCTGTCCGATGAAAAAAACTTAAACAGCAAGGAAGAAATTTATTTAACATTTGACAATGTTAAAAATTCAAGCGACATAGGACTTGTTTTAAATTTCCGTCAGACATTGATGACAACTTATATATTTTATAGTGCAATGGGATATATGGGAGATAACGTGAGTGATGTGTTTGCAATGTTAGAATCGGATGAAAAAGTAAGAAATAAATTTGATGCAGCGACTAAAGAACTTGGTGGTATAACATGTTATATATGGAACGATAAAACAAATAGTTGGGTTTTACAGTCTCAGATAAATGAAACTGGCCCCATTGCTATTAACAGACAATTCATTCCTCTTTGTAATACACAATCAGGAACAAGGGTTAGAATAAAGCTTGTTTTAAATAAAGGTTTATGGCGATTAGATTATGCTTCACTCACAAACATTGTAAATAAGGTTGCACCATTAGAACTTTCCCCGACGGCCATATACAATAAAGGCAAGTTCGATAAATTGGCTTTAGCTAATATTATCTCTCAAGATAAATATTTGATCTCCATGCCTGGTGACGAATACAAATTCAGTTTTACTATTCAAGGTGTAAACACAGATTATGAATTATTCCTTTATTCAAAAGGGTATTATTTGGAATGGATGCGTGAGCATTGGATTAAGGATAAGGACTTGCTTAAACTGAAACAAATGGTAAACAATCCTAAAAAATATCTTCGCGAAGAAGCCAAAAGCTACAAGCAATATGAAGCCGCCATGGAACAAGAGTTTTGGAATTCTAAAATTGACACTAAAGCATTTTCATACTATGAAAACTAAAATTTATTTATTTGGACTTTTAATCTTATTATTTACCAATTGCTCATCGCCAAAATATTTACCAACATCTTCAAAGATTGATGTTAATCAATATGGTTCATATATTAAATTAATTCATAAGGCTGGATTTAGATTTAATATTGTTGGTGAATTAATTGCTATTGACAGTAGTAAAATTGTAGTATTAACGGAAAATACTAAAAAGTGCACAATACTTTCTGTAAGTGATGTAAAACATTTCAGAGTCATGTATGCAAAACCCAAGCATTATGCTTGGTCTGTCTTTGGCTTTCTTGGTTATCCTTACATTCATGGTGGATTCGCAGGAATTACAATACCAATTCATCTAATAGTTACAATTTCAGTAACTGCGGCGGGAGAAAAAGCTTTTACGTACAGTGACAAGAAAATTACCTATGAAAAGTTAAAAATGTTTGCAAGGTTTCCACAAGGCATTCCTCCGAGCATAGACTTAGCGAGTATTTTGTGAAATTAATCAAAAACATTTTATGTTTTTAAAATAAAAGGATGAGTAGAATACTATTATTAATGCTAACAATTATTTCTATTGGTTGTAAGGCACAAGAATCTGAGAAATATAATCTTGGTTTTGAAGACTTGAGTGATAATGCATCTCTTTCTAATGGATGGTATAAATTTGGTACTTATGAATTTGGGTTAAAAGCAAATATTATTCTGAATGAAGGGGTTAGCTTGTGGGGCTTATTGGGATCCCCAAAATGTGAGGGATTGGGGTTAGGGATGGCTTTGAAGCAATTTTTTTCCAAATATTGTCGCACTATAGTTATTCAAATAATCAAGGATTCATATCAAATACTCAATAATTACACCATTTACACATTTTCAGGCCTTCGTTTTTTAGCAAGGTGATATATTTATGAGAAATTATACCCAATGTTAAAGTTAAATTTTCTTAATGGAATTATCTTTTAGTATCAATTATCAAGGTTTTAAATCAGAAGGCTACAGGAAACAAATATAAACTCACAGCTTCAAAATAACATAGCTATGTATTCAAATATTAGAGGATTTACAAGTATAAAATTGAATGTAATAATTTGGGAAGTAGGAATGCTTTTCTATTTTGTCTTTTCTATTTCTTTTATATCAGCTCAATCAAGCGTTAACTCTGCGGGTGGAAATGCTAGGAGTGCAGCAGGTTCTGTGAGCTATTCTATCGGACAGCTTAATTACACTTTCCACAATGGGTCAACTGGTGGAATCATATTAGGCGTCCAGCAAGCTTATGAAATCTCGATAGTTTCAGCGATAGAGAAAACCGACGGTGTAAATCTGTTCGTTACTGCTTATCCTAATCCAGTAAGCAATTATCTTATTTTAAGTATTGATAAGTATGATTTATCTAATTTATCTTTCCAATTGTTTAACGAAAACGGAGCATGTATAATTAATCAAAAAATTATTAACCAACAAACGAACATTGCAACTTGCAATCTTGCTCCTGGCAACTTTTTTATAAAGCTTATAAACGGAAGTAAAGAAATAAAAACTTTTAAACTCATTAAAAATTAAAGGAAATGAAAAAATTATTTACGATTATCGCAGCTGCTTTATTTACGACAGCCATTTTTTCTCAATCACCTGAAAAAATGAGCTATCAGGCAGTTATTCGCAATAGCAGCAATGCATTAGTTTCTAATACTCAAATAGGAATGGAAGTCAACATACTCCACGGGTCACCAACAGGAACAATAATTTACACTGAAACCAAAACACCTACTACTAATGGAAACGGATTGGTAAGTTTAGAGATTGGGGGTGGATTAGGCTTTAATACGATAAATTGGGCTAATGGTCCTTATTTCCTAGAAACAAAAACCGACATTAGCGGTGGCACTAATTATACAATTATTGGAACAAGCCAATTATTAAGCGTGGTTTATGCTTTGCATGCCAAAACAGTCGAAAAAATAAATGAAACAGACCCAAAATTTACATTATGGGATAAAGATTATAATGACCTCATTAACAAACCAAATCTTGCTACCGTTTCTACATCGGGTAATTATAGCGATTTAATAGGTAAACCAGACTTGGCAACTTATGCAACAAAAAATATGGGTAACCAAAATATTACTAATCTCGCCAATCCAGTAAATGCTCAGGATGCTGTTACAAAATCCTATATCGATGATTTATTTGACCAATTATATGCACAGGAAGTTCTAAAAGTTAAAGATGCTGATAATAATTTATATAATGTTGTTAAAATAGGAAGTCAATATTGGTTAAAAGAAAATCTCAAAACTACCAAATATAATGATGGTAAAGCTATTCCATTGGTAACAGGAGATATAGAATGGAGTAAGTTAACTTCTCCGGGTTATTGTTGGTACAACAATAACCAAGTAAATTATGGGAACACCTATGGCGCACTGTACAACTGGTATACAGTTAATACTTCTCATTTGTGTCCCACTGGCTGGCACGTACCTACCGATCAGGAATGGACGGACTTAACGAACTATCTTGGTGGAGAAAATGTTGCAGGCGGAAAACTTAAAGAAGCCGGAACTATTCATTGGAGTAATCCAAATACAGGTGCGACTAATGAAACAGGCTTTACCAGCCTACCGGGTGGCTATCGTTTTTCTAATGGAGAATACATTTATAATACTGTAGGTGGTTACTGGTGGAGTGCTACAGAGTTTCCTCCTGGGGATGCATGGTACAGAGGCATGTTTTGGGATTCAAGTCTTTTATTCAGAAGTATAAATTTTAAGCAGTTGGGCTATTCTGTTCGTTGTATAAAAGATTAAAATAATTACTTTATCAAATTCAATACGTGTTCTGTTCAATATTTTTTTCTAACATCATGTTGATACTCGATATTACAAACATATGTTATAACTACTTAGGACAATTGTATAGAATAATAACCAACTTCTAAGAATGTTTTAGTGTAATTCAGATCATTGCGGTTAACCTATCGTGTTATTTTTTAAACCTTGGCCACTTCAAACAAAAAGTTAGAAAAGCTAAAATTAGAACTCAATGAAAAAAGGAATTTTTATAATAACAATTGCTATTGCATCATTAAATTGTTTTGCTCAGGACGGTTCGTTAGACCTTAGCTTTGATATCGATGGAATTGTAACCACATCTATTGGTACAAGTAATGATTTTGGGAATACTGTTGTCATTCAAAGTGATGGTAAAATTATAGTGGCTGGAAAGAGCGGAAATAATCTAGCATTAGTTCGATACAATATCAATGGATCATTAGATTACACGTTTGGCAATGCTGGAATAGTAGTTACAAATCTCGGGTGCGCGAATGCTTCCGGAAGTTCTTGTGTATTGCAAAGAGATGGAAAAATTGTAGTAGGGGGCTATTGCGGAATTTTTCCCAATCGCGACTTTGCTTTAACACGTTATAATTCTAATGGCACTTTAGATAACACGTTTGGTAATGGTGGAACTGTTATTACACCAATATTAACTTCAGGGGACCTGGGAAACTCTGTGGCAATTCAGAGCGATGGAAAAATTCTCCTTGGAGGATCTACTGACAATAGCGCAAACAGTGATATGGCAATAATCCGCTATAACACGAATGGAACTCTTGATAATACATTTGACTCTGATGGAATAGTAATAACGGCGATTGGAACTGGTAGTGAAATTATACGTTCAGTAGCAGTTCAAGCAGATGGGAAAATTGTTGTAGCAGGGTTCAGCTATACTTCGGCAAGTTTTTCTTACGATTTTATTGTTGCGCGTTACAATAGCAATGGAAGTTTGGATAATACTTTCGGAACGGCTGGTATAAGGACAACATCTATAATTAATAGCGAGAATGATTATGGCGAATCAATTGCCATTCAACACGATGGAAAAATTATTGTAGGAGGATATAGCTTCACCGGTTATCTTCTTATGGCAAGATATAATATCAATGGAAGCTTAGATCCTACTTTTGGAAACGCAGGTAAAGTTTCTACTGATTTCAGATGTGCTTATCCAAATAATTATTCTGTAGCATTACAGAAAGATGGAAAAATTTTGATAGGTGGATATAGTAGACTTAGAAGCGTCAATTCTGATTTTGCATTAGCCCGATACGACATAAGTGGGCGATTAGATAACAGCTTTGGCGCTGGAGGTATTCTAACTACTTCTATAGGAGCTGGTGATGATATTGCCAATTCGGTTGCTATACAGAGTGATGGTAAAATTGTACTGGCAGGAATAACAAATAATGGATTGAACAATGATTTCGCTGTAGTGCGATATAATAATACGATCACTACAGAGATAAATACAAATTCTGCTCAAGAGACAGAAATAGATTTTTACCCAAATCCTTTTTCCACTGAAACTATATTGCATTCCAGCAATCTTCTCAAAGACGCAACACTGAGCATTTACAATTCTTTCGGGCAGATAGTTAAAGAAATAATGAATATTTCGGGACAGGAGGTTTCTATTGCTCGTGATAAATTACCTAGCGGGCTTTATCTTGCTATTTTGACACAAGATAATCAGGTAATAACTACAGAAAAATTACTGATAGTTGATTAAATGATAGATTAGCATCACTTCTCTTTATTCGAAATTTTAGTAGTATCATATCACATTGAAATTTGCATACTTGAGGTATGTTTTATAACTACGAATGTACAATAGATTGAGGTTCTCGATTTTCAATGAGAATAAACTTTTTAATTACCCGGTTATATTACGCTGATACTTGCGACATTATCGGTTTTATACTATTAATGCTCTTGAGTTAAAATGCTTATTACAACTTGTAAAATTTTATTATATTTGTCTTGCCTAAAGGAGCTTCCATTCTAAGAAAACGAATTTAATTTTTTGTATAAATAGAGTGGTGGATGCAGACAAGCTATGGGGCTTATAAATAACATTTACTTTATTTTATATGATAGACTTTATTGGTGATATTCACGGGCATGCAGATAAGCTAGAAGATTTACTTTTAAAATTAGGGTATTCAAAGAATAGCGGAGTGTATTCTCATCCTGAAAGAAAGGTTTTATTTGTTGGTGATTATATAGACAGGGGGCCAAAAATTAAAGAAACACTTCAGATTGTCAGATCCATGGTGGAAAGCGATAACGCGATTGCCTTGATGGGAAATCACGAGTACAATGCTCTTTGTTTTCATTTTCAGGAAACAGAAGGAGGGCATCTTAGAAAACATCTAATAAAAAACATTATTCAACATTATGAAACATTAAAGCAATTTCAAAACCGTCAGAAGGAATATGAAGATTACCTGGAATGGTTTAAGGCTCTGCCTCTTTATTATGAAACAGAAAATTTCAAAGCGGTTCACGCATGTTGGGATAATGATACGATAGAATATTTAAGAAAAAAATTAGTTAACGATAGATTGGATGACGAACTTATATATCAATCAGTTAAAAAAGGAACAGAATTAAATGAAGCAATAGAGCAAACTCTGAAAGGCAAAGAAATAAAAATGCCTAACGGTCTTTTCTTTCTTGATAAAGATGGAGCAAAAAGAACTGAAATAAGAATTAAATGGTGGGAAGATCCGGCGTTAATGACATATAAAGCTATTAGTGTTGAGCCACTTGAGAACCTGCCTGAACAAGCTGTTGATTTGTCTCAACTAAAAACGTTAAGCTATTATCGCGATAATGACAAAAAAGTATTTTTCGGACATTATTGGCTTAAGGGGGAGCCTTCATTGTATAAGAACAATATTTGTTGTTTGGATTACAGTGTTGCAAAAGCCGGCAAACTCGTGGCGTATCGATTGAATGAAGAGAGTGAATTGAAAAATAAGTACCTGATTTATGTGTGATAAAATTATAACACATAACAATGAATTTGTGATTATGCCGCTATCAAGCCGTTAGGAAGGGCAAAAATACAAAGACTGTGGAGTAGTACTAGAATATATACATAATGAAAAATTGGCTTATTCCTATTACTTTTATGCTTACAATAGTCAGGTCAGGAATTTGCATAATAATTATGTTTGGAAAAAATGGATGGCTGGAAGTGTTATTGGATTTGCAATTATGGCTACAATAATTACTGTTGGATTTGTTGGTTCTATTTAATAAATTTTAGAATAAGATCTATTTTGATATTAATTAGAAGTGGCTTGCTAAATTTTTATACACTTGGAATACGGTATTCAATTCAAATAGATCAATGGAATTAAAAAACATTTTAAAACAAGTAGAAGTGGTCTTTCCATTCGAAAAAATCGATACTCTTGTTTTAAATGAGAAATACACGAATAATTACTATGGTGCAAGTAGTATAGGATATAAGATCTTTCACTCAAATTCAGGAAGTGTTCATATGGCTTTAAGCCAGGATGACACTTTTAAAGAAGAAGATTATTTGGCACAAGTTTTAATAATTGAAAAATACTTAAATGAAGTTTCCAATAAAGTGATTAAAGTTTTAGAATTGGGTTGTGGGAAAGGATTTAATATTCAGTATTTGGCTTCTAAATTCGATAATATTCAATTTATTGGCATTGATATTACCAAAGAGCACTTAAAGCAAGCGATTAAAAGAAACGAATTGAATAAAAATGTTTCTTTGCGATTTATGAGTTTTGATGATTTTACTTTTGAAGCAGAGCAATTTGATTTAATTTTTGAAATAGAAGCTATTTGTCACTCAGTCAATCAGAAGAAACTAATATCTAGTATTCACAATTTGCTGAAGAAAGATGGTAAGTTTATTGCATTTGAAGGCTTTAGAAATACATTTGAAAGAAGTATATCAGCTGATGAAAATAAACTATTGAATTATATAGAAAAATCAATGGCTGTTGCTAAAGGGGTTGAAATTAAAGAATGGTTGGAAGATTTTAATTCAATTTTTAGCAATGTTGAGGCTAATGATATCTCATTTAAAATTGTGCCTAACTTAAAGCGTTTAAACATATTGTCTGGGAAATATTTCAGCAAACTATCATTTGCGAAATTTATTAATTTATTTGCATCGGAAAAGCTTGTAATGAATGCAATTGCAGGATACCTCATGCTTTATAGTGTTGAGAATAAGTATCATGTTTATTACCATATTGAAGGTAAAAAGTAGCAATGACGAAGTTATCCTTGCAATACCTGTGGAATTTGCTCTGCAAAAAATGATTCGGCAATAAGATATTGCATCAACCGTAGTTGACACTTCATCGGATCAGATTTTCAATAGGCAAGCTCAAGCCCTTCTAATCCTTAACACACCTTACTTCTTAATAGAAAGCAACGGAATTTTTAGCTTATATATAAGGTCCTCTGTTTTACTGCTGTTAAAGATCTTATTAATCCAGCTTCTTTCTGTAGGAAACATGGCTAATACTTCAGGTTTTGTTTTTTTGATAAAATTTTCAATCTGATCGATAAGTGTTTTTTCAATCGTCGCCTCAACTTCAGCGTATTTTATTTTTTTGTAGCTGAATGCTTTTATTTTTTTATTCAGTGCTTTCTTTTGTGCTTCATGTTCATTCCATCCATAATCCATAAATAGCACTTCAATAGTAGCATTTAAGGATTTGGCAATTGGTATAAGCAACTTTAATTCATTCACAGCATTGTTTAGGTCAGTCGCATAAACAATCTTATTTATTTTTTTATACTTATAGCGTTGTGGAATTGCCAGAACGGGGAGGGTAGAATGAGATATCACTTTAGCAGTGGTACTTCCAAATACAGCTTCCTGAACATTCGTTACTCCATGCGTACCTAAAATTATGATGTCTCCTTTGTTATTGACTGCGCTGCTGTTTATTTCATCCAGAGGATCTCCGGTTTCCATTATTGTAGTGCAGGGTACAGTCACATATTTTTTACTTATTTTCTCCATTTGCTTATAACCCGCTTCGACTGCAAGTGCAGTTTCCTCCGCTATGATTCCGCGAATCATGTTGTATTTGCCTACTGTTGGAGTATATACGTTGAGCATTTTTATTTTGCCTCGAATGGTTTGGGCAAATGCATTTGCATATCGTAATGCGTTATTCGCATTATTTGAAAAATCAGTTGGAGTAATTATTGTTTTCATGTCTAATTTTTATTCTAAATCCTGTAAATCTTTGGCATCAATAATGGTTTCTGGCGATGGATCTCTGTGGTCAAATCCTTTTTGATTTTGTTCAGCAAGAGTCCAGCTGTCTGATGCGGTAGTTTGTAGCCAAATCTGACCGGATTGACGAAATACCTGAACACACAATCCAAATGTTTCAGCAAACGCTTGTTCAAGCTCTGCAACAGTCATGAGGCCCTCGATTTTAATGGTTCCGGATGCATTTCTTTTCTGTGCCTGTTCGATAGTCAACTCTGTATCCAGGATATTGTCAACTGCCGAGCCTTCAAATTCTGAATGTGGGCTTTTGTAAAATTCAATTTTCAAGTGCGGGAATCTTTTATGGAATTCCTTTTGAATGTCACTTATTTTTTTGTCTTTTTGAATGATAATAATCATTATTTATTCTGTTTTATTTTGTAATTGTTTTAATCTTTTAGACGACTGTTGAATCTTAATTTATTTGTAGAAATTAATCGCAGTTTATTATTTAAGAATTGAACATCGTATTCATAAGTTTATGCACACGTCTATTTATTATTCACTTAGAATCAGCTTGCAATTTAAGAGGCAAAAAATTAGAATTCATGACCTTCATCATCATGAATGATGTTTTTTATCATGTTTTAGTAATGTAAGTCTGGATTTTTAACTGACTTTTGAATTGGGAACCAATTGCAAATCTGAAATTAACTTGAAATATGGAAATTTCTTTATGGAAGTTGAGGTGTAAGGGGCTTGATCCTGTAGTTATAGTGTTAAGGAACAAATGATAGATACATTGGTTATATAAAAATAATTTTCAGAAAGCAAAAATTCTCAAGTTTTTAGAGACTTGAGAATTTTTATATTCGAAACTTTAATAGAGCTATTCTAAAAGTTTCGGAAATCAAAACAAGTATATTTTACCACCAACGGATAAGATTGATTTCTTTTTTATCTCCATCAGAAAGCGTAAGTAATGCAAGGCTGTTGCAATCTCCATTTCCATAATCTATACTAAGGGTTGAATTGTTGCTGTTAATTTCAAGGACACCTTCTACAATCCAGGGACAACCGACTACATAAATTAAAGGTTCTATTGTATTTACTTCAAAGTCATTATCGGCTCTGTTGATTCCAAAGGAACTTCCTGTGCTCGCCCATACATCGTCTATAATTGTTTGTGTTTGGCTGCCTTCTATCTGTGTTAGAGTTTGATTTCCATCCCACTGAATGATCTTATCGTTAGGAAATATAAGTCTTCTGTCGTTTACGTCTCTTTTAAAGACATTTTGATTTTGAGAATTAACACCATAATTCGTTAATACAACATTGCCTTCAATTTTTATATCATCTATATAGAAATTGACATGATTCACAACTCTTACTGCGCCAAAAACTTTTAATGGAGCGGACATTTGTACAATTATTTTTCCGCTTCGTATATGTCCAAATGGTCCAACTACACCATTCGGTCCATAGTCAATGGTTAATGTATTGGGATAAGTTCCTGGCTTGCTTGCCCAGCTTCGGATAGGGTAGGATCTTGTCGTAATCCCTGCAAGGCCCGATTCAATCTGTTCATTGATTTCTGTTTCATTGGATTCCAGTAAGGTCTGCTGAGTTGCTATGTCTATGGAAGTCGTTGTAAGTGACTGATTATTTTGGAAGTCATCTTTTCGACATGATTGTAAGAATAAAAAGCTGAATAAAGCGATTACTATTAGATTGTATGAAATTTTCATAAATAATAATTTCAGTGATTTTAATGGGTTTACTGAATTAAGACTGTGAGAATTGAGTTTCGTTTAAAAGAAAGGATATTATTTTTAGAACGGATCTTACTTAAGTAATTTCTTAAGCTTATTTTAAGAAATTTTATTATTATAAGCCACTACCTGTCAATCAGTCTGTATCCCACAGATTTTAAAGTTAGAATTTGAACTTTTTCGTCATGCCTGAAATAATGTCTAAGCTTTGTAATGTAAACATCGAGATTGCGGGAGTTAAAGAAACTATCGTCTCCCCATAATGTATCAAGTATATGCTTTCTGGAAGTGAGTTCGTTTTTATTTTGGCATAACAATTGAATGAGCTGACATTCTCTGTATGAAATTCTTTTTGTTTCGTTGGGATGAGTCAATTCAAGTTTTTCCGGATAAAAATAATATTCACCTATGAGCAAATAGTTCTCTTCAACGGTTGATTTATTTCTTTTGGTTTGAGTGAGCTTGTATAAGTTATTTAATCTTACAATCAGTTCTTCAAGGCTAAAGGGTTTTTTAAGATAATCATTTGCTCCTGCCTCAAATCCTTCCAGTACATCTTTGGTTTGAACTTTGGCTGTAGTGAAAACGATGGGAAGTTCCGGATACATTTCCCGGATTTCTTTAGCAAGCGTAAATCCATCTTTGTTAGGAAGCATCACATCGAATAAGCAGATGTCCGGTTGAAAATCTTTCATTTTATCAAGTAAAAAAGCCCCATCCGGCATATGTGTAACTTCAAATCCTCTGCTTTGTAGTGATTCTTTTACTATGCGTGCCAGTGATATCTCGTCCTCTATATATAGAATTCTCATTCCGCACTAATGAGTTTAGGAATTTGAATATTAAACTGATTGCCTTGATCATTTGATTCAAGCCTGATGATGGCTTTAATAGAACTTAAAAGTTTTTGCACAATATAAAGGCCTAATCCATGTCCTTTAATGTTATGAATATTGCCTTGAGGAATTCTATAAAACTTTTCAAAGATTCTTTCAGAGTGTTCTTTAGAAATGGCTTTGCCATTGTCTTTCACTGAAATAAATATATTCTTTTCATCATCTCTGCATTCAAGAATTATCTCAGGAGATTCAGTATCAATATATTTGATAGCGTTATCAAGCAGATTGTGCAATGTCATTGCTATCACTTGTGGATTAGAATAAAAATTGCTGGTTTTTAAGTTGTTGATAAAGCTATAATAAATTCCTTTTTGATCGAAACGAAGTTTGAAAGATTCTGAGACTTCATGGATAAGTTGTGGCAGGTTAATATTTTCAACATGAAGTGATTCATTATCAAGATGCTTGCTTATCGACAATACTTTGTCTACAAGATGACTGAGTTTTTGATTTTCTGATTCAGCGATTCTGAGATATTCGGCCGTTAGATTCTTATCCGCATCTTCTCTGAAACTTTGTAAGGCTTCAATTGCGACACTCATTGTTGCAAGGGGTGTTTTTAATTCATGTGTCATATTGCGAACAAAATCATCTTTCAGCTCATAAAGCTCCTGGTTCCTTTTATTGGAAGAAAATATATAATAGAATGTAAAAGACATTGCAAGGAATAACAATGACGAGAGTAGCAAGTCTGGCATTATCTTTCTAAATAGATATAATTTATTCTCATCTACATTAAGAAAGAATTGCTGCCCTGTAAATACCTCGTTGTATTTTGGATTATCAGATCTGCCAGTTTTTGAAGAGTCGTTTGTTAGAATATAGTGTATTGCAAATCCGTTCTTCTTTATGTTGATGTCAAAGATATTCTTTACAGTTTCAAGATCCACTTTATCCTTACCGGTAATTGTTGTATCCAGATTCATGGAATTGCTATTGATAGCAATCTTGATGTTAAAATTGGAGTCTGATATAACAGAATCCTTCCTCGTTTTTATTATCGCCTTACTAACATGATCTTCAAGAAAAATGGATTTTATTCCTTTGGACTGGAAAGTATCACTATGAACCATGGAAACTTGTTCGATCCATTTTAGATCATTAAGTGCTGAGTCTTTTTGAAAAACGGAATAGCCCTTTAATTCAATAATCATTTTGTCAAATATCTGGCTTTCTGCAGTTTTAAATGCATTCTCAAGATATAACTGTGCCTGCTTCTTTAGTTCCTTGTCTGCAGATTGATAGTTTCTGAATAAATAAATACCGAGAAATAAGGCCAGCAATAACATGCTGACAATTATGGGAAGTAGTTGTTTTCTGTATAATACTTGTTTCAAACTTGTGAATTCGGATCAAAATTAAAACTTATTTCGGGGGATTAAACTACTTTAACCTTAATTAACCTTTCATCAACCCTGATTAACCTGAAGATATCTTGGGCGGGCATACCTTCGTGTTATTATTTATTACATTAAAAACAAAAATTATGAACAGATACTATTTTATTGCAGCTTTCATTTTATTGAGCTTTCAGGGATTTGCGCAGCCTAAAACTTCAGGTAAGATTGTTTTCACAGAAACATTTAAATTGAATATTGATGTTCCAGATGGAAATCCTGAATTCGCAAAAATGATTCCTCCTTCACAATCTCAGGAGAAGGTTTTATTCTTCCGGGGAGGCGAATCATTATTTAAGAATCTTGAGAAAGCGAAGGACACTGAGATAACTCACGAAGAAGGCGATAACTCATTTCAATTTGTTATGAAAATGCCAGAATCGAGCGTATATATTAATGCTGATGATCAGATTCTTCTTCAATACCAGGATCTGATGGATAAAGAATTTCTAATTACGGACAAGCCAACCAAACATACCTGGAAGGTAACAAATGAGCAAAAGAAGATTTTAGATTTTGTTTGCCAAAAAGCAATCTTGTTAGACACCACCAGAAATTTAGCAGCGTGGTTTACTTCACAGATTCCTGTTTCAGGTGGACCTAATGGAATGAGCGGACTTCCAGGGATGATATTGGCTATCGAAGAAGATAATGGCAACAGAATGACCCTGGCTATAAAAGTTGAGGATCTTCCACAAGCCTATACATTTGAAAAGCCAAAGAAGGGAAAGAAAGTATCCAAGAAGGAATTTGAAAAAATCCGTGCAGAGAAAATGAAAGAAATGGGCGTAGGAGATGGAAAAGGATCAGGTATGAAGATGATCATAAGAGAAGAAAGACATTAAGTTTATCAACAATTCATTTCCTCAAAAAATGTTTAGATTCATTTTCACTTCGCTCAGTATTTTAATCGGAAGTATTGTTTACGGTCAGAAAATTTCAGGTATTCTGATTGATGAAAATAAGAATCCATTAGAATATGCATCTGTTGTTCTGATGACTGTTGAAGACTCTACTATGATTGCCTTTACTAACTCGAATAGGAAAGGTGAATACACATTAGATGTCAACAAGCCGGGAAAGTATTTAATTCAAATCTCATTTTTAGGATATGAAACAGTGCACAAGCAACTTGAATTGACAGAGAAGGATATGGTTATGGATAATATCCATTTAAAACCTGGCAATCAGATGCTTGATGTTATTGAGATAAAAGATTATGCGAGTCCGATAACATTTGGAAAGGATACAATTCAGTACAATGCATCTGCTTTTAAAATTCAGCCCGGCGATATGGTTGAGGATCTGTTGAAGAAACTTCCCGGAGTGGAAGTGCAGAGAGATGGAACTGTCAAGGCCTTAGGAGAGAAAGTTGAAAATGTATTCGTGGATGGAAAAGAATTTTTCGGAAAGGATACTAAGATTGCGACCAAGAATCTGGATGCTGATGCAGTGGACAAGGTACAGGTGTTTGATCGAAGATCTGATGGTACAGAATTCACAGGAATAGATGATGGACAAAGAGAAAGGTCAATTAATTTGAAATTAAAAGATGATAAGAAGACGGGATATTTTGGTACTACTGAAGTTTTTGCAGGTACAAAAGAAAGATTTAAAGGTAGAGCGAATATCAATCGATTCAAACCGGGACTGCGAACTTCTTTTATTGGATTGGCAAATAATATTAATGAACAGAATTTTTCTTTTAATGAGTATGTAGATTTTATGGGAGGAATTGGTGCATTAATGGGTGGTGGAGGAGGAGGAAGATTTATAATTAATACAGATGAGATTGGAGGTGTTCCTATTAGCCCAACTGAAAATCAGGGAATCCAAAAATCATATGCCGGAGGTTTGAATTTCAATAAAGATTACTCTTCAACAAGTACTTTGGAAACTTCAGTGTTTGGTAATCATTTCAACAATGATCTAAACAGAAGTTCTTCAAGAGAGAATCTTTTGCCTGATAATAGATTCTTTACGAATTCTGACGAAATTCAAAATTCCAAAAGTACTGCAGGTAGTTTTACACTTCGCTATAAAACCAAAAGTGATTCTTTCCAAAACCTGGTGCTTCGGGCAAATGGATCTTTGGGGATGAATGATTTATTTTCTTATGAAGAGAATAACATAAAGAATAATTTACAAGTCAAGCAAAATGATAATATCAATGATTATAATAGAAATGGATCAAGTCAGAGCATAAATAGTAGTATTCTGTGGCAACTTAAGACCAGGAAACATGGTAGAACTCTGAGTGTAAATGGATCAGGTGGATATTCTAATAATAATTCAACTGCAAATCTGACGACCCTGTATAATTTTTTCTTTCCACAGCCTGAAGAAAACAAAATAATTCAAGATCAATTGGCACACAATAATGGTTTTAATTATAGAGCAGAAGTTTCTTATACAGAGCCAGTAAAGCGTAAAACATATTTGGAATGGAAGGTCTCAGTTGCTGACCAAACAAATAAAACAAGTAGTGATTATTTTGATATTGTCAATGAAAATCCGGTTCGAAATTATGTATTGTCTAATCAATTTCAACGAGACTATGTTCAGCGTAATGTTGGTTTAAATTATATTGTAAGCAGACAAAAATACAATCTTACAGTAGGAGCCAGATATAAAAACTCCACATTAACGGGAAGAATTACAGATAGCGCTAATAAGGTGAAAAATAATTTTGACGCGATCCTTCCGAATGCATTTCTAAATTATAGGTTTGGTGTGTCAGAAAATTTAAATATTGATTACAGCAGTGAATTGAATGAGCCATCCTTGCAGCAATTACAGCCATTAGTAAATAATACGAATCCGTTAGCAATTTATATTGGGAATCCGCAATTGCGACCTGAGCAAATGCATAATCTGAATATGTCCTATATGAATTATAATGCTTTTAATTTCACCTTGTTTTATGCAAGCTTAGGAGCGAATTACACGCACAATAAAATTTCGGAAGCCTTAAGCATTGATAGTTCGCTGGCCAGAATCTATACACCGAAAAATATACGAAACGAGGCAACTTCTTACGGGAAAGTAGAATATGAGACTCCAATCAGGCCATTAAAAATTAAAACAAGATTGGTGTTAAGAAGCAATGTGAATAGGGGATATTCCGTAATCAATAATATTGAAAATCCTATTATGCGATTTGGTTATGACTATAATTTTTCAATTGAGAATCGAAATAAAGATCTCATAGATGTGTTTGTTGGTTATAAATCAAATCACTCAGAGTCTATATTTAAAAATGATAAAACTTTAAATCAATCGTTCGTTCAAAATACATTATACGCAGAATTGGGAATAAGTATAAAAGATTGGGTGAATGTCAAGTCCAGATATGATTATTCGATAATAAAATCTTCATTTTCAGAATCAGCAATTGAATATCCACTCTGGACAGCAAGTGTTACTTCTTATATTACAAAGAACAAAAGACTCAGAGCGACTATAAGTTGTTATGATGTTCTGAACCAGAATAAGGGAATTAGAACCTCGTCGAACCTAAATTACACTGATGTTACATTAAGCAATGTTTTGAACAGATATTTTTTATTCGGTCTTTCTTATAATATTAAAGGATTTAAGAAAAAGAATGATTTTGAAATTCAGATAAATTCAGATCGATAACTCCGAATGAACAATTCTTCGGAATTTTCATTTCTTTAGCAAATTCTATTCATGTCCGAAATTCCTGCTTGTCCTAAATGTAAAGGTGCCAATGCTTATCCATCAGATGAATTATGGATTTGTACCGAATGTTTCCATGAATGGAATCCGAATGATGAAAAAGAATCCGAAGGTTCAGATAAGATATTGGATTCTAATGGCAATGAGTTGCAAAGCGGAGATACTATTATAATCATTAAAGATCTTCCTGTGAAGGGTGCTCCTAAGGCAATCAAACTAGGAACTAAAGTAAAAAACATTCGATTGGTAGAATCAAGCAATGGTCATAACATAGATTGTAAGATTGATGGCTTTGGGGCGATGAGTATTAAGTCCGAATTTGTCAGAAAAGCATAGTTTCTTATTCTGAGCTTCTTTGAGATCATAAGAATGTAAAGCCATTCATTACTGATCTGTTATAATAAATTGATACGGCCTTATCTGATTGTTAAATTTGAGAAAGTAGATCCCTTGTTGAAGTTGATCAATTCTTATAATATATGAAGACTCCGTGAGTTTGCCCATATTGACTCTTTTTCCATCCAGGGAGAAAATCTCAAAGTTTATGTTGTATGTATCGCCTTGTAGGTAAAGTTCTTTATTGTTATAATACTTAAGAAAGGGTTCTTTATTTTTGACGGAATTCTTAGATGAAGTATTAAAATTGCTACAGTGATATTGTTTTCCGTTTTGAAGACGATATGTGCTATCTATCTCAAATCCAAATTCCATCTCATTTGTCCAATTATTGGGCTCTTGAATAAAATCGGTGTGAAATATCAACATCCAAGTATTGTTCAGCCATTTGTAATATTCTCTTTTAGATAAAAGATTCGCATTATAAGAGTACTCTATTTTAATCCAATTGTTAAGGGTATCTCGCCAGGTTCTATAGATTTCAGATTGCAGATCCCCATTTGGATAATATGCGAAAGTTTTTAAATTGGTAGGCACCCAAACTCCACTATTCATTCTGAGTGATAAGACTTCATAAATCTTATAATCGGCATTGTAGTTATAGAGAATTCTTAAATAGATATAAAAGTCGGTACCAGATTTATTTGAATAAGATTCTTCAATGAGATTATTCTGTGCGTCATAGGTGTAAGCTATGAAACTGTGAAAGATTAATTCATTGTCTTTAATATAAAAGTTCTTTTTAGTAATAATTTTATCAGAATTATCATATTCAAATGAATCAATATAGTAGTAATCAATGGTATCAGCCAGATAATGAAATTTAGATTCAAAAATGACCTTAGCATTGTCGTTATAGCTTAATTTGCGAATAATTCTATTTCCTGTATTAAAAGTTTCCTTGCTTGCTACTTCGATTAATAGATTTTCTGAGTTGTAGCTATATTGAATTTTATTAAAAGTGCTCCAGCTTTAGAATGCAATTTTATTTTGTTCTTTTTTTTCTTTAATGTTTCCGGAAGAATTGTAAAACAAAAGGTCCCTTTGGTAGACAGGTTGAGGATTATAAATCATATTATAATGATAGATTGTATCAATCAGGCATTGTCCAAAAGAGTCTAGGGAAATAAACAAACAAGCTAGGATTTTTAAGAATTTCATAAGCAATTATTATCAAATATAAAGAAATATCTTTCTTTTGTAAATCATTTAATTATTAATACCTTAGTGAAAAATATATGGCAAGACCAACAAGCAAGAAAGAATTATTGACTATGAGTCAAAAGAATTATGAGCTGCTTACGGGGTTCATTGATTCACTTTCAGAAGAGCTTAGGAATAGGGAATTTAATAAAGGAACAATGAACAGGAATATTCGGGATGTTCTTGCTCATTTACATCAATGGCATGTAATGTTATTAGATTGGTATACTGCTGGATTGAAGGGTATTAAACCAGATATACCTTCTAAAGGATATACGTGGAAAACTACTCCTGAGTTAAATAAGAGAATCTGGGAAAATTGCCAAACGACTGATTTAAAGAAGATTCGTAAAGCACTGGATAAAACACATTCTGAAGTTTTGGAGCTAATAAAAAAGCATTCCGAAAATGATCTCTTTGAAAAGAAAAAATACAAATGGACAGGATCTACTTCGATCGCGGCATACTTAATTTCTGCAACATCCAGTCACTACGATTGGGCTTTAAAATTAATTAAGAAGGGTTTGAAATAATTTCCCGGTTGCAAATTTTTAAAGCATCTTTGCACCATGTCAAAAATTAAACGTTTTGAAAATTTTCATATCCTTTTATGGCTACTGAAAGACACTTCGTGGCTATTAGAATTTCGAATATTTGCCACTATGATTGCGATACCAACAATTGCTGTCGCAATTCATATAGCCTATCTATCCTATAAATGGAAAAAGTTTGATTTTTGGCTTCAGGTCGCAGTTTGTTTTTGGATTTCCGCTAATTCCTATTGGATGACCTGTGAATTATTCGGATATGAAGAATTGGAAAATTATGCCGTAATTCTTTTTGTTTTAGGATTTATATCTACTTTCATTTATTTTGGCTCAAGAAAGTCTGTTTATTAACTTAGCTGCTATTACTAATAAATTCAATTCTTGATTAATTTCTCAAATTAACTCATTAATAATGTCATTTTCAAATTCGCTTATTTCCAAATTTACAAATTAGTTATGAGTTCATCTTACGACTCTGATGTTGTATGGATTCCATGTGTATTGCTTCAATTAAGGAGAAAACAAATTCTTCACTAAGTTTATTTTCTTTTGCAAGCAATAGTAATTTCGTTATGATCTCATTCCATCTTTCGGGTTGAAGTATTGAAATTTTTTTGGATTTTTTTTCTGTTCCAATTTTCTCAGCAAGTTGCATTCTTTTTCCAATAAGTTTTATAATGTCATGGTCAATCTTGTCAATTTGCGAACGAATATCGGTGATTAAAGAATTATACTTTTTATCTTCAGTATATTGTTGTCTTTGAATTAACTTACTGAGAATGTTGTTTTTTAAATATTCAAGAGTAATCTGTTGATCTGAATCACTTAATGCTCTTGCAGGATCCGGATGTGTTTCTACCATGAGTCCATCGTAACTAAGATCCATGGCTATCTGAGCAATTTCCAGCAAGTGAGTAGGTGTTCCACTGATATGGCTAATGTCTGCAATTAACTGAAGATTGGGCAACCTTCTTTTTAATTCTATGGGAATCTGCCATCTGGGTATATTTCTATACAACGAATTTCCATGAAATGAAAAGCCTCTGTGAATTGCAGCAATTTTTCGAATTCCCGCATTATACACTCTTTCTATTGCTCCCAACCAAAGATGTAAGTCAGGATTAATAGGATTCTTTACGAATATTGGAATATCAACACCTTCAAGCGCTGTTGCTATCTCTTGCACATAGAAGGGATTGACGGTGGTTCTTGCGCCAATCCATAAGGCATCTACTTCAGCTTTTAAACAAAGCTCGACATGTTTTGCATTCGCAACCTCGGTACAGAATTTAACAGGGTATTTTTTCTTTAGCTCTGTAAACCATTGAAGGGCCTCTGCGCCTATCCCCTGAAAATGACCCGGGCGGGTTCTTGGTTTCCATACTCCAGCCCTGATAAAGTCTGCTGTTAAATCGGCTGAATCCTTAACTATGGTCTCCAGCTGCGATAATGATTCTGCACTGCAGGGACCTAATATAAGCGCTTTTTTATTGTCTACGGTTTCAATTGCAGTTTGAATCTTCAATGGCAAATTATTGATATAATAAGGAATAACTTGGATGATTGTTTGATGAATAGTGAACTCTTTGTAAAAATTTTTATTCTTTTGCAATATGAATAGTAAAGTTTTATGTTTCTGTCTATTTTTAATAAGTGTCCAGATTGGCGTTTCGCAATATAAATCTTCTGCTGAGATCCTTGATGATATTAAAAAGTTAAATGTATTAGGTTCGGTCCTTTATGTAGCCGCTCATCCTGATGATGAGAATACAAGATTAATATCATACCTTTCTAAAGAGAAAAAATATCGTACTGCGTATGTATCATTAACAAGAGGAGACGGAGGTCAGAATCTTATAGGATCAGAATTAGATGAGTTATTAGGGGTCATTCGTACAAATGAATTACTTGAAGCACGAAAGATTGATGGTGGAATTCAATTTTTTACAAGAGCAAATGACTTTGGTTATTCGAAGAATGCTGAAGAAACATTTACGATATGGAATAAAGATACTCTTTTGTTTGATTTGGTAAGATTGATACGTGAATTCAAGCCGGATGTTATAATCAACAGATTTGATCATCGCACAAGTGGTAAGACGCATGGGCATCATACTGCATCCGCTCAGTTGGCCGTCGAAGCATTTAAAGAAGCAAGTCACTCGTTGTATCGTGTACAAGAAATGAAGGATTTAGAACCTGTTATTGTGCCGCGAATATTTTTCAACACTTCCATTTTTTTCTATGGCTCTAAAGAAAAATTTGATGCTGCAGATAAGTCTTCGATGTATCAATTAGATCTGGGTGCATATTATCCTTCTTTAGGATTATCCAATGGTGAAATTTCTTCACAGAGCAGAAGTATGCATAAGTCTCAGGGATTTGGAATAAATAGCACACGAGGAAGGCAGATGGAATATTTTGAAAGAATCGGAGCGAAAAAAGACGTTGGCGAAGTTTCTCCATTCGATGGATTAAACTTAACATGGACGAGAATTAATGGCGGAGGAAATGTAGAAAATGTAATTCAAAAAGTAATCGCTGAATATAATCATGATAAACCTTATGCTAGCATTCCTTTATTGCAAAAAGCAGAAAAATATATTGCTGAATTAAGTCCTGGATATTGGAGGGATGTGAAATTAAAAGAAATTAAAGAACTGATATTGCATTGTGCAGGAATATATGCAGAAGCAACTACAGACAAGCAAGTTGTCTCCAACGGAATCCGAATAAAAGTGAATACAGAATTTATTTGTAGAACACCAATAGCTTGCGAGTTGCAAAAAATTGTTTTCATTCCATCAAAACAGGATACAGTATTCAATAAAAAATTAGAATCAAATATTCCTTTGCAATGGAATAGTGAAATAGGACTACTTCATTTAAATAATACTTCACCATTCTGGCTAAAATATGGTCGGGGAAAATCAATTTATAGAGTTGAAGATAAAAATTACTTTAAAAAACCCATTGATGATAAAGAGTTGATTACAGAGTTTTATTTCGTACTCAATGATGTTCCATATATTCTGCAAAAAGATATTGTTTATAAAAATGATGATCCTGTATTAGGCGAAGTCAGACAACCTTTAGATGTTTTGCCGCCAGTAACTGTAGATCCTTTCGATCCGACCCTATTAATTTCAACAAAGTCAGGTGCCACAATAAAATTTCAGTTACGCGCCAGAGTGGCTAATCAATCCGGAGTAGTGAAGCTGAATTTACCGGATAATCTTATGGCAACTCCTTCATCGGTGTCGTATTCAATGACTAAGATGAATGAAGCGAAAGAAATTGAATTTACAATTGTAAGTAAATCACTGGACAACAAAATCTATGAAGTTCCGGTAGAACTTGAGTTTGATAAGTTATTCATGCACACAACTATAAAGTATCCACACATATCTTGGCAGAATGTTCTGGTTCCTGCAACGATTAAGGTGTCAGTTGTTGATGTTGTTGCAAAGCCAGGGAATGTAGCATATGTGAATGGGGCAGGAGATTTTATTGATGAAGCTCTCCGTAAATTGCAATACAATGTAACGGAAATTATTCCATCACAAATGAACAATCTCGATCCTTCCAAAAATCCAGTGCTGATTTTTGGAATTCGTGCATGGAATACAAGAGAAGAACTTCCCGGGCTTCAAAATCAAATTATGAATTACGTACAAAAGGGTGGGAGAGTAATTTTTCAATACAACACTACTGCTGAACTTATGCTTGGAAATTTCTTAGGAGATGATTTTAAAATATCCAGGCAGCGAATTACAAATGAGAACGCACCGGTACAAATATTAAATCCGAATCACAAACTACTTAACTCGCCCAATAAAATTACGGAAAAAGATTTTGATTATTGGGTACAGGAACGTGGCTTATATTTTCCAAATGAATATTCAAAAGATTGGGAAGAGCTTATTGCAATGAATGATCCTAATGAGAAAGAATTGAATGCTGCTATACTGTATAAAAAGATTGGAAAAGGGAGTATAATTTATACGCCAATTTCATGGTTCAGACAATTGCCGGCTGGAGTTCCAGGTGCGTATAGATTATTTATTAATTTAGTTTCTGGTTAATCCCAAAATAATTTTTTTTTTGCATTTAACCATTAACCATTAACCATTAACCATTAACCATTAACCATTAACCATTAACC
>JABFRV010000091.1 GCA_013140975.1 Saprospiraceae bacterium | reverse complement strand
CCATATGATATTCCTACTGCCAATGCTTTTATTCCGAAAAACAATGAAGATCGCTTTGTCCTTTCTGCTCATTATGCTGATTCAAGTCTTGGCGTTTTTCTTCATTCAATTTCCAATTCTTCACAATGGGAAAATCTGCTGGTGATTCTTGTTGCAGATCATGGCGCTCACTATCCTGATTCAATTCAGTATCACCAAAAAGAAAAATTTCATGTGCCGATCCTATTTACCGGAGGATGCATTACAAAGGATACTGTAATTCATAAGATTTGTTCACAGACAGATATTTCTGCAACTTTATTTTCTGCACTTAAAATACCATATCGCTTTAAGTTTAGTAGAAATATACTTTCGAATGATTATATCCCTTTTGCTTATTATTCTTTTAATAATGGAATGGGTTGGGTTGATGAGAATTGTTATTTTGTACTATCTCATGACAGCAAAAGTAATATTATAGATTCCGGAATCTGTAATTCCTCTTATCGATTTGCAAAATCTTACTTTCAGGTATTAATGCAAGATTTTATAAGCAAATAATAAATTTACTTTATTCTGTTAAAATATTATTTATCTCCTGAAAATATTCTGGCAAACTTTTTTGTAATTCATTCGGATATAGAATATAATTATACACTAACAATGCTTTTTCATCCAACTCATTTTGTCCCATCCAAACCAAAATATCTGTGTATTGACATTGTAATTGTTTGCAAATATTTTCTTTAATAAAGTTATGATCCGTCAAGTCTATGGATGTAAGATATTGCCTTGACCATATTTTGCTCCATTCATATAAAGCTGGATTTAAATATTTGTCTGGATGAAAATTTGCGTTAAAAAGTTGTTCTATCGAAAATATTAATACGCCATCTTCCTCATTGAATTCAGAAATATGCACGTAATCCTGATCCGGTGTTAAAAACGGATGCCTGTAAAATACCGTTCGTATGTAGTGTTTATAAAGTTCGGGGTTTTTGAATATTTTTAAAACTATTGCCGGGGATAGACTCATCCATTTGGCTTCTTCTTCAATCTTAAAATCTCCCATTGGTATAAATTCCTGAATCTGGCAATATTTTGCCAATTCAAGAAAAAACTCATCATCATCTCTTATTGTGGGGGCTTTAAATAAAGCAATGTGTTCTTTTATCCAATTCTTGTCCCTTTGTTCTAATTCAATAGGTCTTTTAGACCACCACCACTCATTAATCTGATGCTTGAAAATAAAAAGGAATACAATCAGGATGCTCATGAATAGCAAAAACCATAAATTAGGCTCCAGGTTATTATAAAGAATATATCCAAAATATATTAATATGACCGCTATAACCGGCCCTAAAAAATAACGATATGGCATAGTCTTGCAAATTTATTGGTAAAACGTTTTAAAATGATTTTATATTTGCGTCCCATTTTGAATAAAATGGTTGGTTTGGTACCCTAGCTCAGTTGGTAGAGCACAGGACTGAAAATCCTGGTGTCCCTGGTTCGATCCCTGGGGGTACCACAAAAAAAGCCTGAATTTCTTCAGGCTTTTTTTATTGTAGATATAATCTAATTATTAATTCTTCTTACTTGAGCAATTCCGATATTTTCTTGGCTAGCTCTTTTTCGTCTCCCGGGGTATAACCAGGGTGAGTATAAACGATCTCCCCTTTTTGGTTAACTATGTAAGTCTGTGGAATTGAAGAAAATCCCAGATTGGCCAAGCTTTGCTTATTTACGTCAGAAACAATCGTGTATTCCCATTGCTTCTGTTGAACCATAGGCATCACCTTATTAAGTGCTTGCGCATCATCAATAGTAACAGCAACCAATTCTACTCCCTTTCCTTTCCACTCTTTATAATGGCTTTTAATAGCATCCAATTCTTTTTTACATGGACCACACCAGGTTGCCCAAAAATCTACTATCGTAAGTTTATTTTTCGCAAACGTTTTTTCAAGGGAATAATTCTGGCCTTGAATCGTTTTTAAAGAAATCTGAGGGAATTGTTTTAGGGGTGCACTTGTGAATGAACTAAGAAAGATCGCTGTTAAAGCGAGGATTAAATTTCGCATTGTTTTAATTTTAGTAACAAACGTAAAAATAGACCGAATAAATCCATTATTTTCACGGCTGGAAAGCAATTTAACGAATGATTAACCAAAAGTACTACATATTAATTTTAATAGTGATATTTAAATCTTCTCTATCCTATGCACAAGAAGGCTTATCTGTTTGGGGGGGGTTTCAAACGAATGCAAATCTTTTTTTGAAAGACAGTGCAATTGGAGCAATAAATATTCCTCAATATGACAAACAAATTTTTGGTTCAGAAACCTGGATTAATCTGAACATTTCATATTCTGGATTTCTTGTTGGTCTTAGATATGATTTATTTAATAATTCCAATCTCCTAAATCCTAATTCATCTTATACTGCAAATGGTTTAGGGCGTTGGTTTATTTCTAAATCGGTTGATAAACTTGACATTTCTGCAGGATATTTATATGATCAGATTGGAAGTGGTATTATATATCGATCATTTGAAGAAAGAGCACAATTGCTTGATAATGCTTTGTTGGGTTTTTCTTTGAAATATAATATGACTGATAATTGGAATGTTAAAGGTTTTGCTGGTAAGCAAAAGAATTTATTCAGTAGTTATAATAGTTTTATTAAAGGTATTAACCTAAATGGTTTTTACAAAAAAAGTGATTCTGCTAGTTGGTCTATTGCGCCTGGAATTGGTTTTGTAAATCGAACATATGGTGATGCAATTGTTGAGGAATTAGCAAGAACTAGTGGATCATACCTTCCCATAGATCAATTTAGTCCTTCTTATAATACCAATGCTGCAACTTTTTATAATACTCTATATTATAAAAATTTTAGCTGGTATCTTGAAACAAGTATTAAATTGGATGACATATACTATGATCCTAATGCAGTTCGTCAACTTCCAAAAGGACAAACGAATCTAGGTAAATTTGTAAAAGGTCCTGGTCATGTGTATTATTCTAGCTTTGGATATAGTGGCAATAAGATAGGAATTACTGCAGAAGCAAAACGCACAGATGGATTTGATTTTAGAGCAGAACCCGGGCTTGCATTAAACAGAGGCCTTGTTGCCTTTATTCCTCCAATGGCCAGAGTGAATACATATAGATTAACTGCATATTACACTCCTGCAACTCAATTCCTGAGTGAAGGTGCATTTCAATTAGATGTGAAGTATAACATTAACGAAAATTGGAATTTTGGAATTAACTATTCTGATATTCGTGATAAAGATTTCAACAAACAATTCTATAGAGAATTGCATACAGAAATTACTTATAAGCAACCGGATCATTATCAGATTTCTTTTGGTGTACAAAGGCAAGAATTTAATCAAGAACTATATTTTGGTAAAGGTGGGCAACCTGTCGTAAAAACTTTTACACCATTTGTAGAAGTCTTATACGATTTTAATGAAACAAATTCCCTTCGTGTAGAAACGCAATACATGCATAACAAGCAAGATATTGGTTCCTGGATTTATGTTTTGGCTGAATATGGCATTTCACCTCATTGGTTGTTTGAACTTTCCGACATGTATAATACCGTACCATTAAAAGGTAAAAAATCTATAAATTATCCTACAGCCGGGCTGGTATATACTAAAGGAAACAGCAGGTTTGGACTTAGATTTGTCAAACAGGTGCAAGGTATTGTATGTTCCGGCGGTATTTGTCGTTTGGAACCTGCCTTTAGCGGATTTAGAGCATCAATAACCACTAATTTTTAATAGATGTCAATTAGATTATTATTCATTATTACTTTTTTCGTTATTAATTCCTGCGCAGACTGGGAAACCAAGACTGATATTATTGAATCTGGAATTATCAATACAGAACGTGTAATTCTCGTTGAAGATTTTACAGGCGCATCATGTCCAAATTGTCCTGTAGGAACTGCAGAACTAGAGAATATTTTAGAAAAATATCCTTCTAATGTTGTTGTCCTCGGGATTCATTCAAGATTTCTTGCTGATCCAGCTAAAACAGGAGATCCAAATCTTATCACTAAGGATGCAAATGATATTGAAAAATTACTTGGAAACTATGTTGGTAAACCGGAAGCTTCAATTAACCGAAGATTATATACAGGAAATAATATAAGAATTTCAAGACCTGATACCTGGATAACCTATATTGATCAGGAATTAAAAAGAGAAGCGGAAGCGAGATTAAAAATTGAAAAGAATTATGATGATAATTCCAGAGAACTAAATATTAAAATAACTGCAACTTCATTAATAGATATTCTCTTTCCAATTCACTTGCATGTTGCGATTTCTGAATCTGGAATATTTACAAGTCAAAGTGGACCTTCAGGGGTTCTTGATAATTACGAACAAAAGCATGTTCTAAGAAAATTACTTACTCCTGTTGGAGGAGAATTAATGACAGATGGATTAACTAAAGATAAATCTATAACGAAAGAATATAAATTTATTCTTCCTGCTGAAACTGAAAAATTATGGAAGGCAAATAATTGCAGTATTGTTGCTTTTATAAGTAAAAATGAAACTGAAAAAGTAATTTTACAAGCTACTGAAGAGAAATTAAAGTAATTATAATAAGCCAGCTCCAATTACTCCAGCGCTATCTCCAAGTTTAGGTTTAAGGAATTGTGTGTTGAAGTCTTTATTAAATAAATGTTTCTTAATTTCTTCTTTCCCTTGTGTGTATAAGATATCAAGGTTTCCTAATCCTCCACCCAATACTATATATTCAGGATCTATGATGTTAACTATTGTAGCTAATGCCTTCCCAAAATATTTAATCAGTCTCTCAATAGTTGCAATAGCGTGATTGTCTCCTGTAAGAAATAGCTGATAAATTTCTGAGGCCTTTACTTTTTTGCCACTTATTTTTTCATAGTACTTTTCTGTTGCGGGACCAGAAATAAAAGTTTCTACGCATCCCTTCCTTCCACAATAACAATCCGGACCTTCATCTACAAGAGTATTGTGTCCCCATTCCCCCGCAATTCCATGTAAGCCATTAAGCATTTTATTGTGGACGACTATCCCGCCGCCAACTCCTGTTCCCATAATGACACCAAATACACATTCTGCGTCTCTTGTATGTTCCTTTACGGCGCCATATAGGGTTTCTGCATATGCAAAACAATTTGCATCGTTTGCCATTGCCACAGGTATTCCCAATAAAGAACTGAGGTCTTTATCCATAGGCTTTCCCATTAAACATAAAGTGTTACTATTCTTAATTGTTCCGGTTAATTTATCAATAGTGCCTGGAGTTCCTATCCCCAATTTCCCAACTTTCAACTTGCTGTCCTCTTCAAGATTATGAATTAGGCTCTTTATTTGAGACAAAACATGTTCATAGCCTTTGGCTTGTTCCGTGGGTAATCGAAGTCTTGAAAAAATCTTTAATTCAGGTTCTAATTGAAATACAGCTCCTTCAATTTTTGTTCCTCCCAAATCAATTCCCCAACAAATTTTTGATTCATTCATTGAGTAAAAGTAGGACTATTTAATAAAAAATTAAAATTTGGTGACTGATGGATGCCTGGGAAGATCAATAAATTCAACCAAGAGTTCAGAATAGGTTTTTTTGCCTACTATTTTGTGTATTAAAGTGCCATTTGATTCAAGCACGAGAAGAGTGGGATAAACTTTTACATCATAAATATCTGCAACATCCATGCTGCTAAAATATTTGATGTCCAACTTAACAGGAATACATTTATCTTCAATAATGAATTTTATTTCCTGTATGGAGAAGATTTCTTCATCCATAATTTTACAGTTTATACACCAATCTGCATAAAATTCTATAAGTACATATTTATTCTGATAGGTTGCCTCAACTTTAGCACTATCCAAACCATGGCTAAAATAGCTAAGACCCTGTGCATGAATATCCATGGATAAAATAATACACAAAAGGAAGAATATATACTTAAGCTTTATCATAAAAAGAAATAGACTCTTAGAAAATGTCTAAGAGTCTATTTTATTATACCAATTAATATAATTAATTCATAAATAATTACTTGCTGCTAACTCCTAGGCTTTTTAAAGTTTCACTATCTAATGAACCTTGTGGAAGGTTATTTGCTTGCTGATACTTTAATAATGCTGCACGAGTTAATTTACCTAAAATGTTGTCGATTGGACCAGGATCATAACCTTTCGCTTTAAGAGCTTCCTGAACTTCTCTAACTGTAGCAGAATATGTTGATGATGATTCACAAACAACTTCTCTCCATTCCTGATATCCTCCTTTAGTAACAAGCGATTGTTTAGTAACAGTTCTATATTCAGCTGGAATTTCTATCTCTCTAGTTACTGCAGGGGCTTTGAAAACAGTTTTAGTCATTGTCTTGTACTCAGCTGGAATTTCTATCTCTCTAGTTGATACAGCTGACTTTAAAACTTGTTTTGTTACAGTCTTATATTCTGCAGGTACTTCAATTTCTCTTGTAGAAGATTCCGTTGTAGGAACTTGCTTAGAAATTGTTTTGTATTCTGCAGGTACATCAATTTCTCTTGTAGTTGCAGGTGTTTTTTCTACCTGTCTTGTAACAGTCTTATACTCTGCTGGAACTTCAATTTCTCTTGTAGTTGCAGGTGTTTTTTCTACCTGTCTTGTAACAGTCTTGTATTCTGCTGGTACATCAATTTCTCTTGTAGTTGCAGGTGTTTTTACAACCTGTCTTGTAACAGTTTTATACTCTGCTGGTACATCAATTTCTCTTGTAGTTGCAGGTGTTTTTACAACTTGTTTTGTGATTGTCTTGTATTCTGCAGGTATTGCAATTTCTCTTGTAGTTGCAGGTATTTTTACAACCTGTCTTGTAACAGTTTTATATTCTGCTGGAATTTCTATCTCTCTTGTAGATCCAGGAGTTTTTACAACCTGCTTTGTTACAGTCTTGTATTCTGCAGGTATAGAGATTTCTCTTGTAGTTGCAGGTGTTTTTTCTACTTGTCTTGTTACAGTCTTATATTCTGCAGGTATTGCAATTTCTCTTGTAGTTGATGGTGTTTTTATACTTTGCTTTGTTACAGTCTTGTATTCTGCAGGTATTTCAATTTCTCTTGTAGTTGCAGGTGTTTTTTCTACCTGTCTTGTCATTGTCTTGTATTCTGCAGGTATAGAGATTTCTCTTGTAGTTGCAGGTGTTTTTAATACTTGTCGAGTATAAGTAGAAACATTTGCATTTCCTCTTCCTTTGTTATATTCAGTATCTTCTACTTCCTTAGTCATTGCTGCAGTTTTTTCAACTTGCTTTGTTATTGTTCTGTATTGTGCTGGAACTTCAACAAGACACATCACTACACAATCATCAGGATTAGCTGAAACACAATTTTGGCTTTTCTTTGCTTTAACCCATTTGGTAGTAGCATCAGATATTTTGATTTGCTCTGTTACAGTTTCATAAGTCGCTGGAATAATAATTGTCTTCATTCTTGGAGCAGTAGGAGTTGTAACTGTTTCAGTTACTGTTCCATATGTTGCAGGAATAACTTCTAATCTTGTAGATGCTGGTTTTACCAAAACTTGTTCTGAAATAGTTTCAAAAGTTGCAGGAATAACTTCTACTCTCTTAGAAGCTGCTTTAACCATTACTTGTTCTGTAGTTGTTTCATACGTTGCAGGAATAACTTCAAGTCTCTTAGATGCTGCCTTTGAAATAACTTGCTCTGAAAGTGTTTCAAATGCTGCAGGAATAACTTCAAGTCTCTTAGAAGCAGCTTTTGAAATAACTTGCTCTGAAACTGTTTCGTATGTTGCAGGAATAGATTCTATTCTTTTAGAAGCAGCTTTTGAAATAACTTGCTCTGAAACTGTTTCATATGTTGCAGGGATAACTTCCAATCTTGTTGAAGCTGGTTTAACCATTACTTGCTCAGTAACTGTTTCGTACGTTGCAGGAATAGTTTCTATTCTTTTAGAAGCAGCTTTTGAAATAACTTGCTCTGAAATAGTTTCATATGTTGCAGGAATAACTTCTACTCTTTTAGAAGCTGGTTTAGCAATTACTTGCTCAGAAATAGTTTCAAAAGTTGCAGGGATTGCCTCTAATCTTTTTGAAGCTGCCTTTGCTAATACTTTTTCAGTAACTGTTTCAAAAGTTGCAGGGATAACCTCCAATCTTTTTGATGCAGGTTTAACCATTACTTGTTCGGTAATTGTGTTATATTTTACACCTGTACCAACTACTTCCATTCTTTTGTATGCAGGCTTAACTAAAACTTTTTCTGTAACTGTTTCATAAGTTGCAGGAATAACTTCAAGTCTTTTAGACGCCTCCTTGACCAATACTTTTTCAGTTTGAGTCTCGTACTGAGCAGGAGTTACAATTTCTGTTCTTTTAGAAGCAGCTTTCACAAGAACCTGTTCAGTTTCTGTTTTAAACACATCAGGAATGTAGCACTTAGCATAACACTTTCCTGGAACAGCGTTAGGCGGAAGATTATCTTGTGCTGATAATCCTATCACCAAAAGGCTAAATGTGATCAGTAATAAATTTTTCATATGATTTATAGATTAATAATTTGATTATACAAACTTGTAGATGTAGAATTGAGACACTAAGGTACAAATTTGGTCACTTAGGGATGCCAAAAATAACAATTCATTACTAATTTCCTTTATTGTTTTAATGAAAAGTTAAAAAGAAATTTAATTGTTTGCAATTTTTATCAAAGTATTATATATTAAAAAATTATTATTATTGTATATATCTGTTTACTAAGCATTTATAATCTATATTTAAGCTGAATTTTATTCCTAATATTCTTCTACAATTTCAATAGAATTCTCGTTTATTGACCCTTTATTGACATAATTGCACCATCGACAATCTTCTAAGTTGCAACCTTCTTTAAACTCTTTGTTTTTAATCTTCGAATATACGAGTGTTATTTGTTGGCCTACGATTTCCTTATCATTATCATTTATTGGAATCTGTACTTTCTTATATGTTCCATCCTTAGCTGGAATGATATAGTAGAATAAACCTTCTTTGATTTCTTTCCTTTTCAATTCTGTATCATTTAGAATCGCATAAAAGATCATCTGCCTCCAATATTCTCCTCCTATGGGATCTCTTTCTGAGGGTCCTTTTATTTTATCTTTTTTACCCGTTCCTTCAGAATTTCCTGTTTTATAATCTATTATTCTTATACCCTCTGCTAATTCATCAATCCTATCTAGTTTTCCGGAAATAGGAACATCCTTGTAAAATCTGTGATGAAAATCAACCTCCACTTTTGTCTGAACAGTATTTTTCCATTCATCCTTAAAGTTTAGAATAAATTTAGGAATCACTTCTTTGCCTAATTGTAAATAGCCCTTAAACTCTTCTTTGGTAAAATGGGATGAATAAGAATGAAGGTTTTTTTGATATAAATCTTCTAACTCATTATAATTTGGTTCTTCGGTAGTTTTGTGTTTTCTGTAATAGTCTTCCAGGGTACTATGTACCGCTTTTCCAAAGCCCATATAGACATTTCTAGCTCCAGGAACGCGAAGAATTTTTTCATAATAAAAAGCAATCGGGCATCGCAGAAATTTTTCCAAACTTGTGACTGACAATTCGAAATTTTCCAAAAAATTGTCAATCTTTTCTTCATGAATCAACTCATGCTTTTTTCTATAAAAACTAAGTCTCGTGATTAATCCATTTTGTAATTTCTCTGCAGGAATTTTTATTTTTATTTTTTGTATGTTGGGTAATACATCAAGTTCGAGAAGCTCCTCACTTCTTTCTTTAGATTTGCCATTAAAATCAGTTTCTGCAAACGAAACTTTTAAATTTTGCTCTGCTCTCGTTAATCCAACATAAAAAAGCCTTCTGTCTTCTTCATTATCTACACCATCACCGCGATAAGAAAAACCCTGTGGTAATTTAAATCCATAAGAATTACTATTTCTACGCTTAACATTATTAATTATATACACATTCCTGAATTCTAATCCTTTGGCTGAATGTATTGTACTTAATCTGACAAATTGTCCATTTCCGGTAATATTAATAAATGGAATTGTAAGATTATACTTTTGTAGTTTTCGAATATGTTCTTCAATCGTAGAAATGGTAATATCCGGATTTTTAGCTGACAAATTTTTAACATATTCGAAAAATGAATTTACAATTTCAAGCAATTCCATTGAATCGCTTTCGTTCAATATAAATTTTATAATTCCAAAGTCATAGAGAATTTTTTCTATTAAAATTTGAATCGTATAATACTGTTTTTCTTGAATTAAAGAATTCAATATTTTTGCTAAATAAATACAAACTTCCTGATTCTCAACATTTGCTGATTCAAGAAATGCTTTGTCACTTAATATATACCGAATGCTTTTGTTTATTAAAGCTTCTGATTCGGTTTTCTCTATTTTTCTCAAGCTCATAGCGATACTGCCAATGCCTCTTGTGCCTAAATCGATATAAGGAGCATGAAGAATTTCATAAAGAATATGATCATTTTGATATGGATTTTTGTATTCCGCTTCTAAATATTCAAGAATCAAAAAAATACTTTTGATCAATGGATGTTTTAATACATTAATTTCTTTGCTAAATGAATACGGAATATTTCGCATTGATAATTCCTTAGCTATAGGTTCCGCATCTGAATTTTTACGAAATAACACGGCTATTTTTTCCGGAGCTATTTTATCTACTTGTATCGCATCTTGGATTTGATCTGCAATGTCAATTATTTCTTCATATGCCGTTGTATAAATTCTTAATTCAGGTCTTTTGTCAACCAGATTGGAATTTGAATGAAGACTCTGGTAGTTTTCTTCCTTCATTCGATCCTTGTTTAATGAAACAAATTCTTCTGCCAAACTGAGAATTTGCTGCGTCGATCTATAATTTTCAACCAACTCAATGGTTAAAGGAAGATACTCGTTCTTAAAATTCTTCAAATTAGCAATATTGGCTCCTTGAAATCTAAAGATTGCCTGATCACTGTCTCCTACAACAAAGACATTGGGATTTTCCCAATAAGATATTAATAATTTTAATATTTCTAATTGTGAACCGTTTGTGTCCTGAAATTCATCGACAAGAATATACTGAAATTTTTCCTGGTACATGCCAAGAAGCTGTTCATTTTTTTGAAATTCCTGGATAACAAGATTAATAAGATCATTAAAGTCATATAAAGATTGTTTACGTAAATTCTCATTATATGAATTATAAAGATCTAAAGCGCTTAGAGTTTTGCGATATTTGTCGCATTCTTTGTTATAATCATTTATTTTAAGATCTCCCTTTTTATAATTTTTACCGTTTCGTTGATAAATAAATTTTTCGTCAAATTTTAGATCTTCAATTTGTTTAATTATACTTTTTTTCAAATAGTCTGGGTCCCAATTCTCTTTCTTAATGGTTTGAAAAAGTTCTAATATCCCACGAATTGAAGACTCATATCTTTGATCAGGTCTATATAAAACATCGGTTTCGGTTAGCTCCTCAAGTAGTGACTCTAGAATTTCATATTCATCAATTTTTTCAGCAAGTCTGTAATCATATTTTATATTAAACGTTGAAGGGTTTTCGGATATAACTCTATTGCAAAAGGAATGAAAAGTATGAATGCTGATTTTGCTTGCCAATTGCCCTATTATTCCATATAATCTTTTCTGCATAGCAAAAGCTCCGGCCTCCGTATAGGTTAAGCACAATATATTGTCTGCTTCAGCAATTCCCTCTTTTATTATGTAAGCAATTCTTGTAGATAATACCTGCGTTTTTCCTGTACCCGGACCCGCAACAACCATAACGGGTCCTTCCGTTGTTTCAACTGCTAATCGCTGTTGATCATTCAGTTTTTCAAATTCGGTATTAAATAGATTTAGGTAATGTGCCCTGTTTTTTTCCAAGCGTAAAAATTTATATCGTAAAAATAAAAAAGCCTGAGGACAGTTCAGGCTTTTTTATTTACTATTTTTGAAAGTTAGGACTTACTTCTTATAAAGTCTTTAATAATTTCTTTAAGTCTATCTGCGGCATCAAGCGTCATCGTTTCGTTAGAAGGAAATGGCAAAGGTCTTCCACGCAACATTTCTTTATTCTCTTTTTTAAGATTGTCAATATCGCCTTTTATCAGTCTTCCATGTTTGTTTACAAAATTTATTTCTACGTTAATTGGTTCCGAATTATCAGTATTCTTCGTTTTTACATTGTACCAGTCCAGCTTTCCTCCAATGATTGCAGATTTGGATTGAACTGTCTCTTCAATTTCTGAAATAAGAATTATATTTTTTTCAGTGTATATAATATTGCCTGATGAATCCTTCAGTGTTTTTCCTCTGGAGTCTTTTTTTTCTTCACGGATAATTTTCTCATCACGATCAGAAATTAATCTTGATTTTTCTCTTTCAGGACTAAATTCCAGGTTTTGCAGATTCATAATTATATAGGAATCATAATCAACATTTTGATTTCTGCGCATATCATATTTCTTCCAATTTGAATTTAAATCTGTTACACTCATATTCAATAACTCTTCCTCTAGTGCAAGCGGTATTATCTTTGAAGTATTGTTTTTCATACTAAAGTAGATGCGTTCTGTTCCGAGTTCATGCGCTACGGTTTTTAGTTGTCTGACATCTCTGTAATTAGTTGACATTTCTTCAATACGGTTTAAAAAATCATGAGATCTTCTTGCATCATATTTGTTCTTTGAATCTTTTGCATTCTCTAAAAGTTGTTTTGAAGCTTTGTATAAGTATTCAATTGTTTTTTCTCTGGATTCTGTTCTTCTTTCCAACGTATTAATAAATTCAAATCTTGCCTGATAGTTTTCTTTAGAAATTAATGGTAACAAAGGTTTGATTTTGTTTTGACGGTTTTCAATCCCTTGATAAAGTGTATATATTTTTTCCCACTTACTTTCAGAATTCAGAGCCATTAATTCTTTTTCGGTATCTATATCCTTGATTTGTGCTTTTTGAAATACCAATTCAAGGTTTTTAACATCTTCAGTATTCTTGTTCTTTTTTCCTGTCATTTTTTTAACCAGAGCGATTATTGCTCTTTCATAATCCCCTTTTTCAATCATTTTACGTGTGCTGTTGCACGCTAAGAATAAAATAATGGAACTGATTAGTAAAATTACGTTTTTCATTTTTGTGGTTTTTCTTAAAGGATAGACTTGAAAAGTTCTTAATTGATAAGTTCTTATAATTGCTTTATGAATATTTTAACTTTGTAAGATTGGAATTTCTTAAAACAAACTTCTGATTAAAAATTAGGCCTTATTTACTTGATGTAGTTATTTGATCTTCACTTCTTCAAGCCGCACAGCTTATTTAAAAAAAGCAAAACTCATTCAATTCTTAAGCTCATTCTAACACTGTTTCAGTACCCGGAACAGGAGTTGAACCTGCAAGCCTTGCGGCATACGCCCCTCAAACGTACGTGTCTACCAATTCCACCACCCGGGTTAATAAAGGCCGACAAATTTAAGATTAGGTTCCTAGATGAAAAATTATTTCTACTATAATGTGTATTTTTTTCTGTCACAAGGGTTTTTATATAAGATAAATAT
>JABFRV010000059.1 GCA_013140975.1 Saprospiraceae bacterium | reverse complement strand
GTATAATATTTTGTAATTGTAGGCATTTTATTTTTTATATACTAATATTTTGTTAATTATGAGCTATTTTACCAACATTATTTTGTTTTCATTCGTTATTGGGGTGTTTAGAAATATTCATAGAATGAATTTTGTTAGATCATATAAGCTTATTCTTTGTGTCGGAATTCTTTTAGGAGGAATTTCATTTAACGCTTGCAAAAAGAAATCGGCTGAGTCAACTGCAAAGTTGCCAATTGATCCGGTAACCGGGGTTGATGATGCTTCTTTGTATACGCATAAGTTGTCTGACGAAACCCAAAAGGCTATTTTACAGTTAGAGGCAGACTCTATGATAGTTGGGAATCTGGGGGAACAATTAAAGAACTTCATAAAGGATGGAGTGTATGATTACGGACAGATTTTTAAGTTTGTTGAAGTGAGATGGAAGGATAATTCAGCAGAATTATTGCCCAATTCTAGAAAGGAAATTGATGAGTTGGCAAAAGTTATGATTTTATTTCCAGCCATGAGAATAAAGATGGAGAGTTATACAGATAATCAAGGGAATCTGGCTCAGTTGGAGAAAATTTCACAGAAAAGAGTGGATTTAATAAAAAAAGAAATTGTTTCAGCGGGTGTTGAAGAGGAGCGAATATCTGTAAAAGGATTTGGAAGTAAATATCCTGTTGGCGATAACAAAATCATGGAAGGTCGATTAATCAATAACCGAATAGAAATAACAATCTTGAAATTATTCAAGTAATAAAATATTATACATAGGGACAAAAAAGTTTGTCCTCATTTTTTTGTATTTACCTACTACTGTTAAACCGGGGCACCCAGATAAGCGTACTCCGGTTTTTTTTTGTCTGAAAGAAAATAGCGATACTTTTTTTTTAGCCCATTATTTTTTCTTTGAGAAGAGCAATCTTATAATATACTTTTGTAAACGGAAGGTGACTTTAATTCACCAAATTGTTCAATATGCAATTTGTAATATAGAATTAGCAATTCTAACATTTGTGATCTGGCTTCATATTGTAAATGAAGTGTTTTTTCAGAACTGTATTCATCATTTAAAAGTTTGTTCAGATTTTTACTTTTTTCAATATCGACACAATATTTATTATGTATATCAAAGCTTGTAAAATGTGCATTCATCAAATCAAAAGAATTGTTTGACTCTGAAAAATTATTAACGGGATTAAAGCCGATAAATGAACAGAACCTGATCATAAATTTAAGGTGAAAATTTGGATCAAAATCTTCCTGACGGTCAAGCAAGATGAGGCATCTTCGGATGTATTGAAAAAGTTCAGGATTCGGTGTTTGACCTTTTATGCAATGCCTGCATAATTCGATGATAAAAGTTGCTACAGCTGCTTTATGAATATGATTGGGAAGACTTGAATAAATGTAATCCGGACTCACTTCTTTGATCCTATGAAGTTCTTTTTTGTCAGAATAGTAAGCAACCAGATCCAAGCTTTGACCAATCTGAAGCAGAGAACTTAATCTTGAATTCTTTGAATGAAAAACAGAATTCATAAAAAAACTCATTAGACCCTTTTCTTCTGTATACACATCTACGATAAGACTTGATTCTTGAAATCTTACTGTTCGGAATACAATTCCTTTTGTATGTAACATTGATATTTCTTAAGAAAGAAGGCCTCTTCTTACCATTTCACGATGCAATAACTGTAATTCTCTACTCATGTCTCCGGAAACAGAAGAATTTTCCTGTGCCCTTCTTATGAGATATGGCAGTACATCTTTTACGGGTCCATATGGAACATATTTTGCAACATTATAACCTTGTGTTGCAAGATTAAAAGTTAGGTTGTCGCTCATTCCCAAAAGCTGACAAAAATTTACATGAGGATGATCATATGGAATATTTCTTCTTTTAATTAGATCAACTTGCAATTCATTGCTTTTCCAATTGTGGCTCGCATTAACCATACTAATCTGATCCGTGTATTGAAGCGTAAAATCAATCGCTTCATCATAGTCTTTATCTGTTGCTTCTTTAGAAATTTGAATTGGTGATTCATATTGCATTTCCAATGCCCTTTTTCTCTCTTTTTCCATGTATGCACCGCGAACTATTTTCGCGCCCAGGATATAATTTCCTGCTTTTGCTTTCTCATAGCTTGACTTTAATACGTCAAGTCTATCGTGTCTGTACATTTGATAAGTATTATAAACAATAGGTGTTTCTTTGTTGAAAAGTTGCATGCATTCTTCAACAAGATCATCCATAGGTTGTTGGATCCAACTTTCTTCAGCATCCACAAAAATACCAACTTTAAACTCATGTGCTTTTTCACAAAGTTTAATAAATCTTTGCCGGTATTTGTTATACTGTATTTTCTCCTGCTCTGTTAATTCGATTTTGCTTTGAATTTTTTCAAGGAGTTCAGTAGAAATATAACCTGTTAATTTCGTACTTATCACTGGAACATTAGGATTGCTATAAGCAAATTCAACGGCTTTTAAATTTTCTTGTAACGTTTTTTCAAATTCATCATCAGAATCTTTTGCTTCAACTCCATAATCCAATATTGTTAAGGCTTTATGTTTATTCAGACTATCAATAATTTTTTGACAATCTAAAAGACTTGTACCTCCGCAAAAGTGATAAAATACAGTTGCTTCAATAATAGGATCCGCTATACCGAAAGGTAATTTTGCAGCAATATTTCCCAGAAAAGATCCAATTTGAACCAATCTGGAGTTATTCATTAACTTAAAGAGACGATAAGTTTTTTTCAGCTCTCTGTTAGATTTTGAAGAAAATGCAATCTCTGTATTGTTAAAATCTATTCTCGGGTCACCGGGGTCTAACATAAATAGCTGATTGATAGATAATAATGGTTAAATTATTGGACAAATTATTACAATTTTAATAATTGAAGACAAAAATAATTAATTTAATTTACTTATTCGAAATCGAGTTGTCCTAATTGATCTTTCCAAAATTGATTGCTAAGATCAGCTTGTAATTGAAGCATTTTCAAGCCATTCATACAATTCGCACCATAATGTAATGAATTCTGTAAAAAAACTGTAGGATCCGGATTATATATTAAATCATAAACAAAACAATTGGAATTTAATTTGTCAAACGGAATGTTGAGTGAATCATTAATTTTTGGATACATTCCAACAGGTGTTGTCTGAATTATAAGTTGAAATTTATCATCCCATTGAGAACGCAGATTTGAATAATTCAGAATATTAGAATTTCGAGTGACAATTGAATAATTAATTTTCAATTTTCTTAATGCCCATTGAACAGCTTTGGATGCTCCACCGTCTCCTAGAATAAGTGCACTTGCTCTGGAAGTTGATGGTAACCAATCTTTCAGACTTAGTAAGAAAGCAGGACCATCAGTGTTATGACCAATTAACTGATTATTCTTAATTGCAATACAATTAATGGCATCTATTTCTTTCGCTTCGTGAGTCATTGCGTGCATATACCTTTTAACTAAGACTTTGTATGGAATAGTCACATTTAAGCCTCGGTACGAATACACATCATTAGAAAAAAAATTACCTAATTCCTTTTCATTTTCAAACTCAAGTAATTCATAAAAATAGGAATGACCACCCTCTTTTTTCCATTGACTTTCAAGATAATTCTTTGAAAAAGAATGGCTTAAAGACCCTCCGATAAGTCCATGTTTAATAAATTTTCGGTTTGTCATCTGGTAATTAATAAAGTAATGAGTGGAAAGTTGTAAAAGGAGGGAAAAGGAAAAATTAACCATGTTTACGAAAATCTTCGTAATTAAAGAAAAATAGTATATTTGCAGATTAATGCAAGCTGTCTAGTTGCCGATATAGTTAAAATTATCTAAAGGATTCATGTCGGAGTAATCAACTACCTATAGTTTGTGTTATAAAGATTGTATTTACTAAATGAAAGAAAATAAAATGAATTCTAAAAAAGCCTGGACTCTAATTATTCCGTCCTTGATTTTCATCCTGCTATTTAATGCAAATTGTAAGACAGTTTCGGACAGCTTAGGGCGGGAACAATTGATTTTGCAGATATTATACAAGCAGAGTCAACAGTTTCATTATTCGCCTGTAAAAGTGGATGATGAATTTTCTAAAAAGGTATTTCTGGATTTTCTGGATAATATGGATTCTGGTAAAAGATTTTTAACCAAGAAGGATATCAATTCGTTGGAGCAATACAAAACGTCTCAGGATGAATTTTTTAAAGAAGGAAGACTTGATTTTTTTAATAAGTTTTCTTTACTATTTATGGAATCCTTATCCAAAACAGAATCATTTTATAAAGAAATTCTTAATACGGACTTATTTCAGGCGAAAGATGAAACGATTATTGTTGATGCAGAAAAAAGAGACTGGGCTTCAGACGATAAAGAATTGAAAGAGCAATGGAGGAAAAACATACAATACGATTTTAATAATCGCTACTATGATGCATTGGATGTTTTAGAAAAAGACAAGAAGACTCGTCCAAAAGATTCTATTGCAACAGAAATTATTAATGACATCAGAGAATCATATGACACGTACTTTGATAACCTTAAAAAATCTAAAGATGCTGAAAGATTTGAAGTTTACGCCAATACCTTTCTTCATATCTATGATCCGCATACAGAATATTTTAGCCCTAAGGACAAAGAAAATTTCAATATCAATATGGCTGGAAAGCTTGAGGGTATTGGAGCAAGATTACAAACGGACAAAGAATTTACCAAAGTTTCCTCAATTGTTCCGGGAGGACCTGCATGGAAGCAAAAAGAACTTGAAGCCAATGATATTATTATCGCAGTAAAACAGGAGGAAGGTGAATTTGTAGATATTAAAGGAATGAATATTGATGACGTAGTAAAAAAGGTTCGAGGAAAAAAAGGAACTAAAGTAACTCTCAAAGTTAAGAAGGCAAGCAATGAAGTAAAGGAGATAATGATAGTCAGAGACGAGGTAATCTTAGATGAAGGAATTGCCAGATCGGCTCTTTTAAAATCCGATAGTACATCTGATAAAATAGGATATATTCGATTGCCAAAATTTTATGCGGAATTAGAATCGCCAAATGGTGTTTCTTGCGCCAGAGATGTTACCAAGGAATTAAAAAAATTACAAAGTGAAGGTGCAAAAAGTCTTGTACTGGATTTGAGAAACAATGGTGGTGGATCCTTACAGGAGGTAGTAGAAATGGCGGGCTTGTTTTTCAAAAACGGAACCGTCGTTCAGGTAAAAGATAAAGAAAGAGTAACTTCTTACAATGATACAGATGAAGGAATAGTTTTCGATGGTCCAATTGTGGTAATGATCAATAATAATTCAGCATCAGCTTCAGAAATTTTAGCTGCGTGTTTACAGGATTATAAACGTGCTGTAATTGTTGGAGGCAACAGAAGTTTCGGTAAAGGTTCTGTTCAAAGATTTGTGAACCTTGATAGAATTAACGGTTATGATAATTTGAAACCTTTGGGCGAATTAAAAATCACGATACAAAAATATTATAGGGTGTCTGGTGGATCTGTTCAATTAAAAGGTGTTGAACCGGATGTTAAAATTCCTGATATATATCAATATCTAGACAATGGAGAAAAAGAATATGATTATCCATTAAAGTATGACGTAATTTCTTCAAATGCAACAGCGAAAATTGAAAAACCAATTGTGAATTTAGATGAAATTGTTGAAAAAAGTAAGGAAAGAGTTAAATCAATGAATGAATTCAATATCATTGACCAACAAGCTCAACTTTACAAAACTATGAAAGATGATGTTTTATTTCCATTGGATTATCAGAAGTTCAAAACAAAGTTAGATAACAGAAAAGCAGAAAGTAAGAAATATGAAGAATTGAGCAAAAATCAAATTGCCAATATGATTGCCTTAAATTTAGAAGCAGATATGCCATACATCAACCTTGATTCTTCTCGTGTGGGTCGAAACGAAGATTTTCTTAAAAACATAAGAAAAGATTTACATATACTCGAATCTTTAAATGTATTAAAAGATATAAAGAATTAAATTCCAAAATCAGTAAGTAGACCGCATATTCGTTAGAGTATGCGGTTTTTCATTTTTGAGAAGTGGCTTAAAAACATGGCAATTTGTCTAACTTTCAGACGTTATGTCAGGCTACTTTATAGTTGCAAAGAAGTTCTAAATTGCTGATTATTAATAGATTAAGGAATTATTGTATTTAAAACCAATTTATAATACAATTTTGGAGAGCGTGGCATAAAGCTTGACAATGAATTGTTATCTTTATAAAGTTGAAGCATAAAAAATAATGAATTTAGACATACAACAATACTTAGATCAAGATTTTCCGGAGGATTCAGAAATGATACCTTTTGTGGCAATCTCTGACGAAGATGAGAATACAAAAGATGAAGACTTCGGAAAAAGTCTTCAAGTGATGCCGCTTAAGAACACAATCCTATTTCCGGGCGTGATTCTTCCAATCACTGTTGGAAGGGATAAGTCAATGAAAGCCATAGCAAAATCACACGATAAGAATAAATATATTGCTGTCTTGACTCAAAAAGATAGTCAGACAGAAGATCCAAATTTTAAAGATTTGTATTCTGTTGGGACAATCGCAAGAATTGTAAAACTATTGAAAATGCCGGATGGATCTCAAACTGTAATCTTACAAGGAAGAAAGCGATTTGAGGTAAGTAAAATACTAAGCGAAGAACCATCTTTGGAAGCAGAGATAACGTTAAAGACATATAAAATTTCCGAGAAGAAACTGGAATACAATGCGATGATAAAGTCTATTCAAGAACAATCAAAGCGCATTATTGAACTTTCTCCGCAGATTCCTAATGAAGCACAGATTTTATTAAAAAATATTGACAATGATCGCTTTCTCTTAAATTTTATTTCTTCAAATCTAAATATTCTCATTGAGCAGAAACAAAAATTATTAGAAAATGATGATCTGTTTTCGAAAGCTGAATCATTACTAATGTTTTTGGGACAAGAATTACAATTATTAGAAGTAAAAGGTCAGATTGAAGCGAAAGTTAGAGTTGATTTGGAAAAACAACAACGAGATTATTTTTTAAATCAACAATTAAAGACCATACAGGAAGAATTAGGTCAGGATCCTCAAGAACAAGATATTGAAGAATTATTAAAAAAAGCAGATAAGAAAAAATGGTCAAAGACAGTCAAAGAGCATTTTCAAAAAGAGCTTAATAAACTTCAAAGAATGAATCCACAGGTAGCTGAATATTCTGTTCAGATGAACTATCTGGATCTCATGGTTGATCTTCCATGGAATGAATTTAGCAAGGATCAGTATGACTTGAAAAAGATCAGAAAGATTTTAGATAAGGACCATCATGGATTAGACAAGGTCAAAGAAAGAATTATAGAACACCTGGCGGTGCTTAAATTAAAAGGAGATATGAAAGCTCCAATCTTATGCCTGGTAGGGCCTCCGGGTGTTGGAAAGACCTCTTTGGGAAAATCTATTGCAACTGCTCTAAATAGAAAGTTTGTTAGAATGTCATTAGGCGGACTTCATGATGAATCTGAAATTAGAGGACATCGAAAGACTTATATCGGAGCAATGCCCGGCAGAATTCTTCAATCTATCCGGAAATCAAAATCTGCGAATCCGGTATTTATTCTTGATGAAATTGATAAGATAGGAAAAGATTTCAGAGGTGATCCTTCTTCTGCTTTATTGGAAGTTTTAGATCCTGAGCAAAATTCAACATTTCATGATAACTATTTGGAATTAGAATATGATTTGTCAAAGGTCTTATTTGTAGCAACTGCAAATTCAACAAGTTCAATTCAAGGACCATTGTTGGATCGAATGGAGATTATTGAAATTCAGGGATATTCGTTGGATGAAAAAGTTGATATTGCAGAGAAACATTTAATTCCACAACAATTAGAAGACCACGGATTAAAAGCCAAACAGGTTAAAATTTCAAGACACTTACTCGAAAAAATTATTGATGAATACACAAGAGAATCCGGTGTAAGAGCATTAAGCAGGCAGATTGCTGCAGTAATGAGAAAAGCCGCGATACATGTAGCAGAAGATAAGAATAATATTTATGCACTGAAAGAGGAAGATTTAAAAACAGTATTAGGAGTTCATAAATTCAATAATGATATTTATCAGGAAAACCTTCCTCCTGGAGTAGCAATAGGATTGGCCTGGACTAGAATGGGAGGTGATATTCTTTATATAGAAACCTCAACCTCTAAAGGGAAAGGGAAACTGACATTGACAGGAAACCTTGGTGATGTTATGAAAGAATCAGCAACTACGGCCTTAAGCTTTGTAAAATCTCATGCTGAAGAATTAGAAATTACGGATGATTTTTTTGAAACTCATGATATTCACATTCACATTCCGGAAGGAGCAATTCCTAAAGATGGACCTTCTGCTGGTGTAACAATGTTAAGTGCAGTGTGCTCGGCAATAAAGAAAAAGCCACTACGACCGTATCTAGCTATGACCGGGGAAATTACATTAAGAGGAAAAGTGCTTCCGGTAGGTGGAATCAAAGAAAAAATATTAGCAGCAAAAAGAGCAGGAATTACTCATATAATGCTTTGTGAGGAGAATAAACCTCATATTGAAGAAATTCAACAGAGCCATATCCAGGGACTGGAGTTTATATATGTAAATACGATGCAGGAGGTTCTGCATAACGCCTTGGGACTTTCCGGATTCTAAAAAATTAATTCCTTGAAAAGCTCTTTAAAAATAGACTCGAATCTCCCGCTGAACTGATTACTTTTGCGTCGAAAAAAATAAAGTTTTTATGAATTTATTTCCTCGTTTTGACAGATTTGAGAATAGGCATATTGGTACCCTTGGAGTTGACCTCGCCCCTATGCTTAAAGCAATGGGACTTCATAGCATGGATCAATTAATAGATCAAACCATTCCGGATTCAATCCGCAGAAAAGGAGACCTAAATATTCCTAATGCTTTATCCGAATTTGACTATTTGGCTGAGTTAAAACAAACTGCATCACTCAATAAGTTAAATAAGAACTTTATTGGGCAAGGCTATTATGGAACAATTACACCCTCTGCAATTGCCAGAAATATTTTTCACAATCCAGGCTGGTATACTCAGTATACACCTTATCAGGCTGAAATTGCTCAGGGAAGATTAGAAGCTCTCCTCAATTATCAAACGATGATTTCAGACTTAACCGGGCTTCCGATCGCAAATGCATCTTTATTAGACGAAGGAACAGCAGCTGCAGAGGCAATGCTAATGTTTTATGGTGAAAAACAAGTTAAGAATAAGGAAGAATCACCAAATACATTTTTTGTTGATGCGAATGTTTTTGACCAAACATTGGATGTACTTAAATCTCGTTCATGGCCAAAAGGAATTAATATAATTGTAGGAAATGCACTTACAGATGAACTGCCCGAAAAGTGTTTTGGAGCATTGGTTCAATACCCTGACAAGACAGGTGCAGTACATGATTATTCTGGCTTTTTCAAGAAAGCGTCAAATGCGGGAGTACTAACAGCAGTAGCCACTGACTTAATGGCTTTATGTATGTTAAAATCGCCAGGCGAATTAGGTGCTGATGTAGCCTTAGGAAATAGTCAAAGATTTGGAGTGCCAATTGGATTTGGTGGCCCTCATGCTGCTTTTTTTGCAACAAAAGAAGACTTTAAAAGAGATTTACCAGGAAGAATAATTGGAGTTTCAATTGATCAATATGGTAACAGAGCTTTACGGATGGCTTTACAAACCAGAGAGCAACATATCAGAAGAGAAAAAGCAACATCCAATATTTGTACTGCTCAGGCATTGCTTGCTATTATGTCTTCCATGTATGCAGTATATCATGGACCTATTGGACTAAAAGCAATTGCAAAAAGAATCCATGATATGACATGTTCAATTCATAATGCATTGAAAAAACTGTCATATAGTTTTTATTCTGATTCATTTTTTGACACCTTATCAATTGAATCCGATACGGATTCAATTTCAAAAATTAAAAAACTTGCACTGGAGAATTCTTGTAATTTTTGGTATACAAATAATGCAATTCAGATAAGTCTTGACGAAACTACAACTGAAAAGGATTTAGAGACAATCATTGCAATTTTTTCCAAAGCTAAAAACCAAAATTCATTTTCAGCTGAAGTATCCACTTCAATTTGTATTCCAGGAAATCTGATCAGGACTTCTGATTATTTGACTCATGATATATTTAACATTTATCAGACAGAGTCAACTTTAATGAGATATATAAAAAGATTAGAGAATAAAGATCTTTCATTGGTTCATTCAATGATCAGTCTTGGATCTTGTACTATGAAGCTCAATGCAGCAACAGAATTAATACCGGTTAGTTGGCCTGAATTTGCAGATATCCATCCATTTGCTCCAATAGATCAGACAAAAGGGTATCAGAACATGATTGCTGATCTGGAAGATTATTTATGTGAAATTACAGGTTTTGAAGCCTGTTCGTTACAACCTAATTCTGGTGCTCAAGGTGAATTTGCTGGCTTGCTAACAATTAAAGCTTATCATGATTCTCGTAAAGAAAAACATAGGAATATAGTATTAATACCAGCTTCAGCTCATGGCACTAATCCAGCTTCAGCAGTTGTAGCAGGATTAGAAGTAGTTGTTACGGCTTGCGACGAGATGGGTAATATTGTAGTTGAAGACATTCGAAATAAAGCAATTCAATATAAGGATAGACTTGCTGCATTAATGGTAACATATCCTTCAACTCATGGAGTTTTTGAAACTTCAATTAAAGAAGTTTGTAAGATTGTACATGATAATGGAGGATTGGTTTACATGGATGGCGCAAATATGAATGCACAAGTTGGTTTGACCTCTCCAGCAATCATCGGAGCAGACGTATGTCATTTAAATTTGCATAAGACGTTTGCAATTCCTCATGGAGGCGGAGGCCCAGGTATGGGACCAATTTGTGTAAATTCAAAACTTAAAGAATTTTTACCAGGTCACGTTTACCGCTTCATTAATGAATCTGATAAAGCTGTACCAGCTGTTTCTGCTTCTCCATATGGTTCTGCAAGTATACTTTTGATTTCTTATGCGTATATTAAGTTGTTAGGACCTGATGGTTTGACCTCAGCTACTAAACACGCTATTTTAAACGCGAATTATATAGCTTCCAGACTTTCTAACAAGTATAAAGTTTTATATACAGGTGAGAAAGGAAGAGTTGCACATGAATTAATTTTAGATCTTAGACCTTACAAGGAGATAGGCGTTAGTGCGGAAGATGTCGCCAAGCGTTTAATGGATTATAGTTTTCATGCTCCAACATTATCCTTCCCGGTTGCTGGAACAATTATGATTGAGCCTACTGAATCGGAAAATAAAGAGGAACTTGATCGATTTTGTAATGCGATGTTGCAAATCCATGAAGAAATTGATGAAGTTGCAAGAGGAGAATTTCCTACAAATAATAATGTCTTGTGTAATGCCCCTCACACTGCATCAATTATAACGTCAGATTCTTATAGTATGCCTTATACAAGAAAAAAAGCTGCATATCCATTAACATATCTGGAACATGGAATGAAATTCTGGCCATCTATTTCAAGAGTCAACAATGCACATGGTGACAGAAATTTAGTTTGTACTTGTCCGCCGATTGAATCATACATGAATTCCTAAAAAGATGATAAGCGCAGAATATTGCACCAGCCTTTTTTATTCAACGATTGAAGAATATCATAAGACTGACAATATTAATCAACCTTGTCCGGTACCTGATTCGAATTCATTAGAAAACATCCTCATAAAAAAATGTTGGATTGATATTGTTCAATGGCATCTGGAAGACATTATAAGAAGACCGGATCTTGATCCCTTACAATTTATTGAAATAAAAAGAAAAATAGATAGTTCTAACCAGGAAAGAACGGATTGTGTGGAGTCCATTGACGAATACCTGCTAGAGGAATTTAATTCAGTTAAAATTCAAGATGAACCAAGACTGAATACAGAAACACCAGCCTGGGTTATTGATCGATTGTCCATTCTTATGCTGAAAATATTTCACATGAAAGAACAAACTGAAAGAGAAGATGCATCAGAAGAGCATTTGCTTCAGTGTTCTAGAAAATTAAAAATATTGATGCAGCAAAAATTAGATCTTAGTTTTAGTTTTAATAATTTCTTAAAAGAACTTTCTGAAGGAAAGGCAGTTATGAAGACCTATCGACAGATGAAGATGTACAATGATCCAAGTACCAATCCGGAATTATATAAATTGAAGTAGTTGAAATGAGAATCCTAATAATTCGATTCTCAGCCCTTGGTGATGTAGTACTAATAATACCAGTAATTAGAGAACTTCTAAGGAACAACCCAAAAGCGCAAATTTTTATTCTAACGAACAGTAGATTTTCTCCGGTATTTCAAAACCTCGAAAATGTTCATGTTTTACCTTTTAATGCAAAAAGAGATTTTGCAGGTATTATTGGACTATTCATGCTTTTCCTAAAATTAAATGAATATAAATTTGATTCAATAATTGACTTACACAAGAGTTTACGTTCACGAATTCTTAGTTTTTTCTTTACAATAAAAGGATATAAAGTTTTTTCGATTGATAAGGGAAGATCGATGAAGAAAAAGCTTCTTGGAAAACTGACTTCCACAACCAATCCATTGGAGCATACTACGGAAAGATATAGGAAGGTATTCTTAAATGCAGGATATAAACTGCAAAATTTAATTTCAGATTCTTTATTCTCTGGAATCGTAATTTCCGAATCTGAGAAAATAAATATTTCAGAAAAAGTAAACTATTATCAAAGCAACAAAAAAATAGGATTAGCTCCATTCTCTCAAAACAAATTAAAGGAACTTCCCTTCAGAAAAATTAACGAATTAGTTAAGTGCCTTTTAAACAGCAGAGATACTTTTATTTTTTTATTCGGCTATGGAGAATCTGAAATGGAACAAATGAAATTAATTCAAGAACTTGATTCCAAGAGGATTTTTATTTCTTCTGAATTATTTAACTTTAGAGAAGAGTTAGCTCTCATGTCTACATTAAGCACAATGATTACGATGGATTCAGCGAATATGCATATGGCCGAATTGTGCGGGTGTTCGAACGTAATTTCAGTGTGGGGCCCAACGCATTCAGCTATAGGTTTTAGTCCATTTATTTCCGGAATAAAGAATATAATCGAAATACCTGTTGATAAATTATCCTGTAGGCCATGTTCAGTTTTTGGAAACAAGCCATGTCACAGAGGTGATCATGCATGCATGGAAAGAATTGAAGTTAAATCGATTCTTGAAAAAATCAACAACTAGTTAAGGTTTTATGAGATGCCTGTCGTGAAATAGAAAGAGCTTTATAATAGTTAATAACAAGTAAGCTTATTGTCCTTTTAATACTTCAAACAAAAGAAACGTGATGAAATTTATCTGGTATTCTAGGAGTATTCAATTTGGTCTTGAAAAAATAGATTGCTTTATTTTTTCGCGTAAAAATTCATTCGTGGAAGAATCAGTTACTTTATTTTTTGAATCTTAATTACCGTCTGCTATAGTTTGGAGATTCTTTTGTAATAGTTATATCATGAGGATGAGATTCAGTAATTCCGCTATTTGTGATTCTGACCATTTTGGCCTTTTGAAGTTCAGCAATGTTAGCTGCACCACAATATCCCATACTTGCTTTAAGCCCGCCGATATATTGAATCATAACCTCAGATAATTTCCCCCGAAATGGTAATCTTCCTTCAATTCCTTCAGGAACTAATTTTTTAATATCGTCTTCAACATCCTGAAAATATCGATCTTTCGAACCCTTTTCCATTGCGCTGATCGAACCCATTCCACGATATAATTTAAATTTTCGGCCATCAAAAATTATCATTTCGCCTGGAGCTTCTTCTGTTCCGGCAAACAAAGAACCAGCCATAATTGTATCTGCACCCGCAGCAATTGCCTTAGGTATATCTCCTGTATATCTTATTCCGCCGTCACCGATTACAGGAATTCCTTTTTTCTTAAGTGCATTAGCCGCTAATGCTATTGCCGTTAATTGCGGAACTCCAACACCTGCAATAATTCGAGTCGTACATATACTTCCAGGTCCAACACCAACTTTTACTGCGTTTGCTCCGGCATTTGCAAGAGCCAAAGCAGCTTCACCTGTAGCAACATTTCCGGCAATAAGTTGAATTGAGGGGAATGATTTTTTTATTTTTTTCACCATATCAATCACACCTTTAGAATGACCATGTGCAGTGTCTATACATATAACATCTGCGTCAACAGAAATTAGGGCCTCAACTCTTTTTAAGGTATCAGAGGCAATCCCAACTGCTGCGCCCACAACAAGACGCCCTAATTTGTCTTTACAAGAATTTGGATAATTTTCCAATTTCATAATATCCTTGTAAGTAATTAGACCCACTAAAGTCTGATCTGCTTTTACAACAGGTAGTTTTTCTATTTTATGTTTTTGAAGAATAGCTTTGGCTTTTTCAAGAGTCGTTCCTTTAGGTGCAGTTATAAGATTTTCCCTAGTCATGATCTCCGCCACTGGTCTTGAAGGAGATACTTCAAATCGGAGATCACGATTGGTTAGAATTCCAACAAGTTTATTTTTTTTGTCAACGACAGGAATTCCACCTATTTTATGTAGCTTCATCAATTCAAGCGCATTCCCAACTTTTGCATTTGCTTCTAGAGTAACAGGATCAATGATCATTCCACTTTCTGATCTTTTTACGGATCTTACCTGAGATGCCTGGTCATCGATAGTCATGTTTTTATGAATAATAGAAATACCGCCCTCTCTAGCCATAGCAATAGCCATTTCTTTTTCAGAAACAGTATCCATTGCCGCTGAAACTATGGGAACATTAATTCTGATATCTGTGGTTAAACGAGTACTGATATTTGTGTCTCTGGGTAAGACCTCAGAATAAGCAGGCACAAGTAATACATCATCGAAGGTTAGGGCTTCCAGATTTGGAAAAGCCTGTAAGAAGAAGTTTGATTCCATCTGCAAAGATATATCTTTACGGTCATTTTTAGAGATTCTGTTCTATGCTCAGTATCTATACAGATGAACATTTTATGAAAATGGCTCTAGCTGAAGCCAAGAAGGCTGCTTTGGCCGGAGAGATCCCTATAGGCGCTGTACTGGTTCATCAGAATAAAGTTCTCGCCAAATCTCACAATCAGACGGAATTGCTTCAAGATGTTACTGCTCATGCTGAAATTCTCGCAATAACCTCCGGAACTGAGTTCTTGGGGTCGAAATATTTAAAAAACTGTACTCTTTATGTCACTTTAGAGCCTTGCCCTATGTGTGCGGGTGCGTTAAAGTGGTCGCAGCTTTCCAAAATAGTATATGCTGCAGAAGATGAAAAAAACGGATTTATGAAATATGGCAAAGACCTTCTTCATCCAAAGACTCACGTAGAATATGGTCTTTTGTCAGAAGAAAGTTCTGCCCTTCTTAAAAAGTTTTTTGAATCTAAAAGAAAGAACCTTAAATCTAAATTTCAATAATTATTTTTACTGCATATTGTTATAGCAAATACCCTATTTACAAACAACAACAATTAAAAATTACAAGTGGACTCAACGCATCATAAAGTAAAAACTGGATTGGCAGGAATGCTTATTAGTCTTGGAATCGTATTTGGAGATATTGGAACTTCACCTTTATATGTAATTAAGGCAATACTGACTGATAAAGTAGTTAGCGAACAATTGATTATCGGAGGATTGTCATGTGTCATTTGGACCTTAATTTTAATCACAACCATTAAATATGTAATACTAGCATTGAATGCAGACAACAATGGGGAAGGTGGGATATTTGCATTGTATGCATTGGTAAGAAAATATAAATTCAAGCCAGTTATTTATCCGGCGATTATTGGATGTGCGATGTTGATTGCGGACGGATTTATTACACCTCCTATTACAATATCTTCAGCAGTAGAAGGAATTACTTTACTTATTCCAGGTTTTAATACCATTCCCTGGGTAATACTTTGTCTTTTCGTTTTATTTTCTTTTCAACAGATTGGAACAGAAATAGTGGGAAGAACTTTTGGACCTATAATGCTCATTTGGTTTTCTATGATTGCAGTATTAGGAATAAATCAAATCATTCAATATCCTGAAGTGCTGAAAGCATTGAATCCAAAGTATGCAATTGATTTACTTGTTAACTACCCAAGAGGATTCTGGTTATTGGGGGCAGTATTTCTTTGTACAACGGGAGGAGAAGCTCTTTATTCAGATCTTGGTCACGTTGGAAAGGGTAATATTCGCGCTACCTGGGGATTTGTTTTGCTTTGTTTAATGATGTCATATACTGGACAATCTGCCTGGTTGTTAAATAACCATTTAGGGAGCACCATTCCAAAAGAGACAAGTATTTTTTATGCGATTATGCCTGAATGGTTTCTTACTATTGGAATTATCGTCGCTTGTGTAGCATCATTTATTGCCAGTCAGGCTTTGATATCAGGTGTATTTACATTGGTTAATGAAGCAATGAAATTGCATTTATGGCCTCGACTAAAAGTAAATTATCCATCAACATTTAAAGGACAGATCTATATACCACAGATAAACTGGATATTGTTTTGTGGTTGCGTGATAATTGTTCTGATATTTGGTTCCTCGGCGAATATGGAGGCGGCATACGGAATGGCAATAATTATTGACATGTTGATGACGAGTCTTCTTCTAGGGTTTTATTATAAGATACGACTTCATAATTTTACTATTCCATTTATTGCGGCTGCATTTTTTATTATTCTAGAAGGCACATTCTTAATTGCAAACCTGGATAAGTTTATGCATGGAGGTTGGTTTTCAATTATGATTGGAATTATCGGAGCAACCTTAGTATTCGTATTATACAACGCCCAAAAGATTAAAGAAAAACATATCAATTTTGTTAAGCTTAATGAATATATTCCTATTCTGAAAGATTTACAAGATGATGATACAATTCCCAAAGAAGCAAGTCATCTTGTCTATCTAGCAATGGCTAATGATAGAAGATTAATTGATAGTAATATTATGTATAGTATCTTACGGAAAAAACCAAAACGTGCAGATGTGTATTGGTTTGTCCATGTTGATATTGTTGATAATCCGTATCAAAAATCTTTTCATGTAGATACTATAGTTCCAAAAGAAGTATTTTTTGTTCATTTGCGTTTTGGATTTAAAGTAGAGCATCGGGTGAATACAATGTTTTTTGAAATTGTAGATCAGTTGGTGGCCAGTGGAGAAGTTAGCACAGCTTCTATGTATCCATCAATGAAAAAGCATCATATGCCGGCTGATTTTAAATTTATTCTTCTGCACACCCGTGTATCTGCTGATACAGAGTTAACTACATTTGAGAGATGGGTAGTTAGAACATACAGAATGATTAAGAAAGTAAGTTTACCGGCTTATGAAGATTTTGGATTGGAGGTTGCCAATGTTGAAGAAGAGGTGGTGCCCATTTTATTGCCTTCAAAAACAGAAATGAATTTGAAGAGGGAATATTAGTAATGGCAAACTGTTAATGGTGTAGTGTAAAGAAGTATCGTGAGTAGCAAAAAGTTTATAGAGTAAAGAAACCTAGCTACTGTGCCTTACCGCCTTCTATTGAATTCAAGCAATAGAATTCCATCAAACAATAAAATTGAATTATATTACTGTTACATATTCTATTTGTCACACATATAAATATCTTTTATTGGAATTTTAAGGAGCGCAAACTTGCAAGAATCAACTATTTTTTTAACAAGGCAGGATTTAATGCTTCGTTATTGACAATGAGTTTCCATCGTATTAAATCGCAATATGATTGAAGAGTTTGTATAAATTCTAGTTGTCTAGTTCGGGCTCTTCCCAGGAATTCCTCTGTTTCTGCTTTTCTAATTATTATATCTCTTGCTTTATCTTGAATTAAGTTTAGTTCTTCAGGAGTAAACTGATTGAAGGTTCCTTGTTGGATATCGTAATAATCCAACTTCATGTCATTGCTGATAATTTGTGGATTTTGATTTAACGAGATGTAGATAATTTTTTTTGAGGAATCAATTTTGATCGTGCTGGAATCCATATTATATCCAAGTAATATTTTGGCATGTACTCTTACAATGATTGATTTTTTAAATGGACCAAAATCAATCAAGCTGTATGATTTTTCTTGAAAAATTTCTGAAAACTCCAGTTCGACATTAACAATCTTAAAAACATCTTTAATCTTATTTAAGATCAGAGAGGACTGAGAAAAATTTTTAGATTTTAAATTCAAGTAGCCTATTCCTCCTAACCAACCGAATAGAAAGCAAAGAACGCAAGCAAGTACTATAATAATTTTCTTAATCAAGATTATAATTTAGAAAAGAAAGGATGTTTAAGATTTTGATGACTTTTCAATATAGCCTTCACTGAACCAACACTTAATGGTGATTCAATCAATACCGGAATAAGATTATCATCATTGCCAACATTCACCTGTAGAGAAGTATTTTTTCTAAATACATTTCCTGTGACTACGTCAGTAATGCAATTTAATACATTATACGTTCCACTTTCTTTTACATTAATTTTAGATTGACGATGACATTTAATGTTCAGATTGTAGATCTCATTATCCAATATCATTTTGAAAGGAATATTTTGTTTTGCAATAAGTTCATTTCTGTTCACTGATCTTAAAAAATACATTGTCGAAATAAGATCATAAACATTCTCCTGCATAGGTAAAACTGTGAGTTTAGTATCTCCGATACTTTTTCCGACGTAGGAATTAATCACATTGCTTTTGTAATCAAAAACTATTTTTTCGTAATGATAATAACTTCCTTCCTGTATATCGCGTATGTATAATTTGGGTTTGAGTGTTTTTTTATCTAAATAAGTATGAAACTTATCTCTTACTTTATAAAACCATTCATAGGAAGAATAAGTTCTCCCGGTGACTTCAATATGATAAAAATCTCCTTCGTCTTTTATATCAAAAACGACTTCACCTGCTGAAAGCCATACAAAGTTCCAGTTATAGAATATTTTGTAAACTGTTTTCTCACCTGAAATAAATGGTGGATCCTTAGCAATTAAAGATTGGCATGTTACAATCAGTAGCAATATGATCAGTCTACGCTGACGATTAAAACTAACAACAATGCTTGAATTCTTCATTGGACTGCAAATTTATCTTAACTTTAGACTGCCGAGAAATATTTTTTGAGCTAATATATTTCTTATATTTTTGTTAATTGAAATGAAGCTAAGAAAGGAAAGAATACTAGGAATCGATCCTGGAACAAATATTTTGGGATTTGGGATTATAGAGTTAGATGGTTTTACCCCTAAGGTCTTGGACTGTAATGTAATATACCTTAAAGATTATGAAGATCAACAGACTAAATTGAAGGAAATATTTCTTCAGATTCAGGATATTGTCGAAACATACCAGACAGGAATTCTTTCTGTAGAACTGCCTTTTTATGGTAAAAATCCGCAATCAATGCTTAAGTTGGGCAGATCACAAGGAGTTGCCATCGCGGCAGGAATTGTCATGGGGATGGATATTTTTGAATTCTCCGCTAAAAAAATCAAAAAATCGGTTACAGGTAACGGAAATGCCAGCAAAGAGCAGGTTGCGCAAATGATATGTAAGATTTTGAATTACCCATTAGAATCCAAATATTTTGATGCTACTGATGCACTGGCAACCGCATATTGTTACTCCATTCATGCAGGAAGCCCTTCTGCACAATCCGGTTCTAAAACGAGTTCCTGGAAAGCATTCTTAAAGGAAAATCCTCAAAAATTAGCCAAACCTTAGGTCTGAGATTTAATGCAGATACTAATTATATGTTAAATTGGAGCTTTAGGTATAAACCAAAGTGAATTTTAAACGTCTTATTAACTGTATAAAGTTCGTTAATTTTCTTCTTAAATAATGGAATATCTATTGCTTAGTTATTAACTTTCGAACTATTAAAATAATTAAAATAAACGAAATCGATTTATGAATAAGTTTCTTACAATTTGCCTTCTTGTTGCTTCTTTTCAATTACAAGCTCAGAGATATTTATCTAAAAATGCCTATGTTAAATTTTTCTCAGCTACTCCATTGGAAAAGATTGAGGCAGTGAATAATTCTGCAGTTTGTATTTTAGATGTGAGTAATGGAAATTTAGAATTTTCAGCCTTAAATACTGCTTTTCAATTTGAAAAAGCATTGATGCAGCAACACTTTAATGAGAACTACATGGAATCTACAACTTATCCAAAGACAAAATTTAAAGGACAAATCCAGAATTCAAGTACAATCGATTTTACAAAAGCTGGAACACACAAGATTACTGTCGCTGGTGACATGAGTATGCATGGTGTTACAAAAAACATCACAGTTCCGGCAAATCTCATCATAAATGCGAATGGTAAAATTTCCGGTGAAGCTAAATTCAAAGTTAAACCTGAAGACTATGGAATTAAAATTCCGAGTCTTGTTAAGGACAATATTGCAAAAGAAATTGAAATAACAGTAAAATTGGAAATGTCAAAAATGTAATTCCAATTACCAGAAAATCTCCCCGGATGAATGATTAACTTCACATCCGGTAACAGATTTAAACACATTATTTTTCCCTTGTATTCTTAAAAATCCTAGAAAAGCAAAAATCAAGGCTTCCTTATAGGCTATTACTTTTTTATCAGGAAGAATTACATCGATGCCCAATTTTAACTTGCAGGTTAAATTATCGATTAGAAATTTATTATATGCTCCTCCACCAGTAATCAATGTAGAAGAATTTTCATTATAAGCGTGCTGATTAATCCATGAAGAAATCTGATACGAAATATGCTCAGTTGCAGTAGTCAAAATATTTTCCGGTGAGAATTGATCTGAATCAATGTCATTCTTGTATTGAGACTCGAACCATTCGCGACCCAGGCTTTTAGGAAATGATTGAGAAAAGTAATTATAGTTATTCCATTTTTCGAGTAACAATGGAATAATTTTTCCTTCTCGTGCTACCTGACCATCCTTATCGTATTCAAGGCCCATTTTATTGGCAATCGAATTTAAAAGAATATTACAAGGAGATAAATCAAATGCAATTCTATCTTTATTTATGTCGCAACTAATATTTGAGAACCCACCTAAATTCAAACAGAAATCATATTTATCAAATAAAAGTTTGTCACCAATAGGAACTAAAGGGGCGCCCTGTCCTCTTAATCTTACATCCTGAATTCGAAAATTAAACACTGTAGGAATTCCGGTAAGCTTTCTAATATTTGCACCACTCCCAACCTGAATTGTTACACCGAGTTGTGGTTTGTGAAATACTGTATGACCATGAGAAGAAACGAGGTCAACCCTTAATGAATTCTTCTGAATAAAATCATTTACACAATTACCCAGATATAAACCGTATTCTGAATTCAGAGATGAAATTTCATCTAAAGATTTATAAAATGCAGTAGAAAGTTTTTCTTTCCAATATGGACTATAAGATAAAGTTTCAACTTCCAGCAGATCAAATGAGTATTTGCCTCCTGTTTCAGTGAAAGAACAATAAGCAATGTCTAACCCATCCAGGGAAGTGCCAGACATTAAACCAATAACTTTCAAAATGTGCTATCGGACTACAGTAAACATTCCTTTGTTAAAAAATGACCTTGTAAACCCATTTGTAAATAATAAATCATATTGTATTATAAAACTATAGGTATCTGAAGGAACGGGTTGATCTTTATATTGACAGTTCCAGCTTAATTGATTTGGGTCTTTTGATTCAAATAATAATTGGCCCCATCGATTATAAATTCTAAAATCTACGGTAGATATTTTAGCAGTACATGTATCAGGACTTACAGGAAAAAACCTATTGTTTGCGTTTTGATCGCTAGGAGTAACAACATTAGGGAATTTGTAACAGTCGGGACAATTAGATAGAGTTAGAATTAATTGTTCGATTGATTTGCATTCATTCAGAACTTTTTCTACATAAAATACTCCAGGCTCAGAGTATGATTTATTATTAAATGAATAGGATGTACCTTCACATATTTCAGCATTAAATATTGTTGTATCAGGAGGAATTACTTTTAATTGTAATCTAATTGTTGAGTCACATGGTGTCGAACTAATTTTTTGGGAATAAGTTCCGGTTTCGGAAATTTTATTGCCAAAGAAAGTGTAGGTTTTTCCTGAGCATATTTCAGCATCAATTATTCTTGTAAAATCAGGAACTTCAATCGTAATACTTGCTTGCTTAGCAATACAGGCATAGCTCATTATTTTAGTGATATTATAAGACCCAGGCCGGGTTATCGTAATTTCCAAATCTATCTTTCCTTCACCCGCAGGTTGACCGTTAATTAACCAATTATGTTTAGATCCATCTGTTCCAGTGGACATGTCTTTAATAGTTATTTTGTCACCTACACAGGCCATTGTTGGTCCTTCAATTTTTGGAAGAAGTTCAATTTTAGTTTCACAGATTATGCTAAAGTTTACAGAAGTGTCAATAATTCCGGTATACATAGCGGATTGATGCCCTTCTTTTGAACTATAGGTAAAATCATCAATCTCCCATAATTCCTGCGGATATAAATCGACTTCGTTGGTTACATCAATATCGTTACATTTACTTATGTATTTTTCATCTGTTTTTATAACAAGCCCTTGAAAAACAATATTTCCAGCATATAAAGTAGTGAACCCTGATATATAAAAACCGTTTTTAGTTGTTCTCACTTTCGTATATTGAGAACCTTTCACATTATAAATGTAAGCTTTATTTATGGTTCCATCCTGATTCAAAGATAGAACTCCCATTTTATCTGGAGCCTGAGGTCCCGGAACTTGATGGCTTTTGAAAGAACGCGTAGTGAAACCAATTATATATTTACCATCAGGTCCTATATCAATTGATTCTCCGTTAAATCCAGAATCGTCTATTGGTTGATATACATTTGTAAAGATAGTTTTTAGATCTGAATTTGCTTTAATGACAAACAGTGCAGTATTGGGTGTGTTAAAATCAGACTTAAGAATAGATGTCGCTCCTGTTACTAAATAATTATCATTTTGATCAACATTTAAAGCAAAGCCATAAGTTCTTACATCAATAGCTCCGTAGGTTTTAAACGCAATTGGTATGCCCATACTGTCTGCCTTTAGAATAAACGCTCTGAATGAACCGTTAAAAAAACATCTCCCACCAACGATTAAATTTCCTTTGGAATCTGTTGCAATATTATAGGATTCATCATAAGAAGGTGCATTGCTAGTGCCTGGATTTCCATAATTTTTTGACCACAATACATTTCCCAAAGAATCCATTTTTAGTAGAAAGATATCATTTGTAAACCTATCTACTCCATGAAAAGAAGTTGTTCCGGTAACAACAAATCCTCCATCACTGGTACAAGTTATGTCTCTTCCAAATTCAGTATTATTTCCAAGTCTTTTAGACCAAATTAGTTTTCCTGAATTATCAAATTTGGCTACTAGAGTTGTTGCTGCGAAAAAAGTTGTAGCTAAAGGAAAAGTAATTACCAACTCAGAATTAGCAGTTTCACATATTCCCATTACTGTATTTCCTCCCAGTATTGATCTGCCCAAGATTTTAGACCATAATATATTTCCTAGACAATCATATTTGGATAAAACTCCATAAGAGATATTGTCTGTACCAATATAAAACCCCAAAGTCGCAAAGCCTTCATCTTTTAAGGCTTCAATAGATAAAATTTGATAATTGGTATTAATTCCTCCTTGTTGAAATGGAGAAAAGAAATACAACTTCTGAAATGGCGTACTTTGTGCCGATATTTGTTCCTTAACGATTATACATATTAGAAATAAATATAATATGACCTTAAGATTACTTTTCATAACTGATTTATTGAAAAGCCAAAAATACTAATTTCCACCGAGTGAAAAAGGCTTTTATATCCAACATCGTTTTTCTTATTCTAGCGAATCTGTTAATTAAGCCATTTTATCTCTTTGGAATAGAACGTAAAGTACAGATTTTAGTAGGGAATTATGATTTTGGAAACTATTATAATCTGTTCAATTTCACCTTAATACTTCAATTTATCAATGATTTTGGAATACAAAATTATACCAGCAGGACTATTAGTCAGGCAACCCAGGATGTTGAACTAAAAGCGAGACAACTCTTACAGATTAAATTGGGTTTATCTTTTATTTATTTGGTTCTTAGTTTAGGAATTGCTCTTCTTTGGTATGGGGAAGAAGTTGATATTAAGTTTATATTGCATCTATGCATCAATCAGATTCTGATAAGCCTTATTTTCTTTTTAAGGTCTAATATAGCAGGATTAGGACTTTATTTTGCGGACAGTATTTTTTCCATTCTTGACAGAGCCTTACTGATAATTTTTATGGTAGGTTTTTGTTTTGTTCCTTCATTGCAAAGTCAGGTAAGTATTCCGTTGTTTGTCAATGTCCAAACGATTTCTCTTCTCATTTGCACAATTTCAGCATGGATAGTTCTTGTCAAATATAAGTTTTCTTTCAAATTCCAATTTTTAAGTCGAAAGCGAGCCATCGAAATATTGCGATTTTGTCTGCCATTTGCGATGATATATTTTGCTACCGCGTTATTTTTGAAAGCAGATACGATTTGGATAGAGAATATTTTCGAAAACGGGAAAGAGGAAGCTGGGAGATATGCAATGTGCTTTCGGCTTTACGATGCAATGACCATTGTAAGTTTAAGTTTCGGGGGATTGTTATTGGCTATGTTTTCTAAGCTTTATGGTGATGAAAAAAACCTGTATGAACTACTTCAGACTTCCTTGACATATCTCTTTATTATTACCATTGGACTTGCTTTTACCGGAATTTTCTATGCCAAAGAAATCAATCAACTATTTAACAAAAGTTCAGACACCGAATTAGAGCAGATAATCATGTACCTGAGTATTGCTTTTATTCCTGGTAGTTTAAATTACATTTTTGGAGCATTTTATCAAGCAACACATCGGGAGCTAAGATTGCTATTATTCTATAGTGTTAGTGCTGTAGTATCCATTCTTTTAAATTATTTGCTTTTGCCTGAATTGGGAATAAAAGCATCGGCAATTGTGTTTATTCTAGTCCAAAGTTTATTATTGGTTTTAAGTACTGTTTTTTTAAAAAGCGAGTTTATTCATTTTAGACAAAGATTAGAAAAAATAGTTTTCTTTACAGCAGGACTTTTGATAGCTTATAGTGTCTTATATTTTTTTATTAATCTTCCCTATGGGATTGAGTGGGGAATAATCATTACTCTCGCTATGGTATTAATGAATGTTTTGAAAATTTTTAACTGGAAGGAAATCAAAAAGTTTCGGCCTTAAAAAGAAGATTCAAAAGCCGAAACGTAATCATTTAACAACGAATTTTATACTTTAGATTTTATTCCCTTTTGCAATTTCTCTGTTTCTTTCAATTTTCTTGGCTCTTTTTAAGTTCACCAATAATGCGCTAAATGCCGAATGGGAAGCGGTTTCAAAAATCTGTCCATTATAACTGACCTGACCTGAATAGCGATCCCATTCTTTAGCCATTAAGGCATAACGTGAGTCCATTTTAGGATTCGGTCCAAAAATAAGATATTTCTCAGGTGAAGAATTGTCGAAGCTAATGGCAAACCGATCTTCTTTTGGTAAAAACATTAAGATTCCCGGAGTTCCTTTTTTGAAAATGACCTGATCTATTTTTTTCCCATTTTTAATCTTTATTTTTCCTGATTCAATAGTACTCTCTCCATTGCTTATTGTACGAGTAAGTATAATGTCATCTGATAAATAAAATTGAATTTTCTTTAAATCTTCTTGTGACCACTTATTGTCCTTAATCATATCATTACTAAGATATGTCAAAGTTGGACTGCATGAAACGATCGAAAGTAATACAAGAAAGCCTAGTTGAATTTGTGTTAGTTTATTCATAAGTAAAAAATATTTTGATATAAATTTATAATGATTATTAGACTTAAAGTTCCATTTAAAGTTTATTTAACAGCAAGTAAATTCTACATTTATTAAAATCTTAACATAAGAGTTAAGGTTTTAATAAAGCGATTCATGCTAACAATGTTCTTCAAGCTAGAATTCTTATAGTTATAGATAATAAATTGTAAGCAATGGGATAGATGATATTAAGATTTAAGACGAAGTAACTTTGTTTGGTATTTTAAATATATTTCTTGAATTTATTATGTACGTTTGCATTGATGAATTCAGAAAATATAGAATTTCATTTTCAAGAAGTAGAATTTGAGCTCAATCAACCCAAGATTAGTCAATGGATAAAGGATATTCTTGGTCAAAACAAGAGAGCTCTTGATAATGTAAATATAGTATTATGCAATGATGAATATTTACTGGAAATTAATCGTCAGCATTTGCAACATGATTACTATACGGATATAATAACATTTCCTTATCAGGACGAACCGGTTGTTGCTGATATATTCATAAGTGTTGACAGAGTAAGAGAAAATGCAGAGACATATAATACATCAGAGCAAATGGAAATGTTACGAGTTATAATACATGGCATATTCCATATTGTTGGTAAAAAGGATAAGACAGTTGAAGAAGAATTGGAAATGCGTAAGTTGGAAGATGAGGCTATCATACAATATGAAGCCATGAAGATGCAGTAGATAAATATTCTTTTTATCTTTAAAAATATACCAATGAGCAAAAACATTAAAGTTGTATGAGACATTACCAGGAAGAAGTTTATGATCTCGTTAAGAGTATACCAAAGGGAAGAGTAAGTACGTATGGAGCAATCTCTAATTTTTTATCACTTGGGTCTGCTCGAATGGTTGGATGGGCTTTAAATCAGTTAAAGGGAAGTCATGGTATTCCGGCACACCGGGTAGTAAATTCAAAAGGAGAATTAAGCGGAAGTTTATATTTTGGAGTTGATCCGGGAATGAAGGGATTATTGGAAAAGGAGAAAATCGAAATTAAGGACAATAAGATAGTAAACTTTAAGGAAAAATTTTGGGACCCTTCAATTGAAATCCAATAAATTTGTTCCGGCTAAATCAACTAAAATGAATAAAGCTGTCATAATTATTTTCTTTCTATATAATTTTTCATTATGTGCATTCGCTCAGGATTATAGAGTTCTTGGCAAATGGAAAACCGTTGATGATACCGATGGAAGAACCAAATCGATAGTTGAACTTTATATGAAAGAGGGAAAACTTTTTGCAAAGGTTGTTGAATTGTTACCCGCCGCAACAACAACGATATGTAACTCCTGTCCGGGAGATAAGGCCGGAAAATCACTGATCCAGATGGATATAGTCTGGAATATGAGGCCTTCAGGAACGGAATGGTCTGGCGGTCAGATCGTTGACCCAAAAAACGGAAAGGTTTATTCCTGCCTTATTAGCCTTGAAAAGGAAGATCTCCTTAAGGTACGAGGTTATATAGGCCTAAGTCTTTTAGGGAGAACACAACTATGGCATAAAGTAAAATCTTAGCCCAAAGACAATAATTTAAACCCCTCAGCAGTTATAATTACATAAAAAACCTGAAACTGCCTATGGTAGATAGTTTTACACTTCTTTCTTTAGTTAGATATATTTACAATGAAAGTTCTGCTGATGAAAAACAGCAGCTCGAAGAAACTCTTCAGTATGATGAAGAAATAAAAACGGAAGTCAGGCTTCTCAGCGATGCCAAAAGATTACTTCCAAAAGTTAGCTTTTATCCAAAAGATGAGACAGTTAGAAAGATTTTAAGCTTTAGCGGTAAGCGGTAAATGAGTAGTCGCGAGTCGCGAGTCAAAAATAAAGTCGCGAGTCGCGAGTCAAAAATAAAGTCGCGAGTCTCGAGTTGCGACTCGTGAGTCAAATGGTCTTATTTGCTTTATAGAACTAAATAAGATTTAAAACCTTTGGGTTGAGTTTAAATTTTACGGCATTTTTCCTTCAGCCATTTTTTTTCATTGTTATTCAGATTTTTAGACAATCTGGTGTAAACTTCCTGATGATAATTATTCATCCATTGAATGGAAGATCTATCCATCATTGAAGAATCAATCAAGCTGGCATCATAGGGGAATAAAGTTACACTTTCGAAAGATAAGTATGTTCCATTGACCCCGTCGCTGTGCAAAGTTGAAAGTATCAGATTTTCGATTCTTATTCCATGAGAACCTTCTTCGTAGTAACCGGGTTCGTTGGAAGTAAGCATACCTTCTGAAAATTCTGAACTGCCTCTTTGGTTATACGCTGTTACGAAACCTTGCGGAGGCTCATGAACATTCATAAAGAATCCAACACCATGACCTGTTCCGTGGTTATAATTTAAACCAAGGTTCCACAAAAACTGTCTTGCGAAAGTATCTAATTGAACACCTTTGGTGTTTTTTGGAAAAATTGCTTTTGAGAGTGCTATATGTCCTAAAAGAACTGCAGTATATTGTCTTTTAATCTCTTTGCTGACAGGTCCTAATCTAAAAGTTCTTGTAATGTCTGTCGTTCCATCCAGATACTGTCCACCGCTGTCAAACAATAGTATTCCTGATTTTTTTATTTTAGCAGATGTTTTTTCATCAGGGCGGTAATGAATAATTGCACCATTAGAGTTATACCCAACGATTGCATCAAAACTTTCATTAACGTAAGTAGAATTTTTAGATCTGAAATGAATTAATTGTCTAGAGAGTTCGTATTCGGTAGGAGTTTTTTTATTGTTGTGTTCATTTTCTAGCCACATCATTGTTCGAAGTAAAGCGACGCCATCCCTTTCCATGACCTTCCGAATGTGTTTTATTTCTACATTGTTTTTAATTGCTTTTTGTTGCATTATACAACTTGTGGACGAAATAATATTGCCGGGAGTTAATGAGAAGGAAAGTCTCGCATTCAGAGTTGCCGGATCTACAAGTATTTTAGCAGTGCTGTTATTTATTAGATATGGAATCAGTTCATTGTAATTCTGAATTTTAATCTTGTCTTGAAGAAGTTGTTTTTTTAATTCAATAGAAACTTTAACGGGATCAATAAATAAAATTGATTCATTCTTTGCAATGCATAAATAAGCAACAAATACAGGATTGCAATGGACATCTTTTCCACGCAGATTGAGTACATAGGCGATTTCATCTAATGCAGAAACCAGAAAGATGTCTGCGTTGAGTTTTTTCATTTCAATCCGTACATCATTAAGTTTTGCGGAACGAATTTTACCTGAATACTTTAGCTCATGCTCATAAATTAGTGTTTTGGGAAGTTGAGGTCTGTCAAGCCAGATTGAAGAAAGTAAATCGTTGCTATCGATAAATTTCAATCCAGAAGGTTCAAGTATAGATTTAATATACGCGATCTGTGTCATAGATACACACCAGAAATCACAGGCAACGACCGAGTCTTTGGCTAGATTTTGAGTGATCCATTCCAGATATTCTGCCTGAGTCTGAATTTTTAATTTATGAAGTACCATTGAAGAACCTGAAAGTTGTTCTTCAGCCTGTAGAAAATATCTTGAATCTGTCCACAATCCTGCATGATTATGAGTAATAATTGCAGTTCCAGCAGAGCCATTAAATCCGCTAATCCATTCTCTTGAAGACCAATATGAGGGTGTATACTCACTTTGATGAGGGTCTGCGGAGCCAATAATTAAGGCATCAATATTCTTTGATTTCATTTCGGCTCTTAATGCTTTGATTTTCAGATTCGTATCCATTTACATTAATTTATATATTAAAGAATTTTATAATATGAGTTTGTATCAATACATTTGTCATCGCAATTCTACGAAATAAAGAATAGAACCAAAATTTATATTAAAACGTTTTAAGATTTATATATGCTTAAACAGCAATTAAGCCAGAAGCTAATTCAGAAATTATCTCCTCAGCAGATTCAACTTATGAAGCTGTTACAGATACCTACAGCCGTTTTGGATCAGCGTATTCAAGAAGAATTAGAGCAGAATCCGGCATTGGAGGAAGGAAATGAGTATGAAGAAGCAACTGATGTATATGCAGAAACTCAAGAAGCTTCAACTTCAGATGATGATACCAGTTCAGAAACAGAATTTATAGAAACAGAACCTTTTGAACAACAATCAGAAGATAGTTTTGAGGAGTATCTCAATAATTATATGGATGATGAACCATCCTCCTATCAATACAAGACTGGTGAATATGGTGAAGAAAACCAAAGTAAGACAATGCCTTACGCGGTTGAAAGTTCATTTCATGATAATCTTAACAAACAGATTGGCTTGTTAAACCTTAAAGATGAAAAACAATTAAAGATTGCGCAACAGATAATAGGTAGTATTGATGATGATGGATATCTCAGAAGAGAACCCAATGCAATCATTGACGATTTATTATTTGCACATAACTTAGAGGTTGAAGAGAAAGAGGTAACTGATATTTTAGCCAAAATTCAAGGATTTGATCCTCCGGGGACAGGGGCTAGAAATCTTCAGGAATGTCTTTTGATTCAGATACGTGCGAAAATAAACATTGAAAAAAGAAAAATTTTCTTAAAAGTATTGAAGCTTTCTGAAATGATTTTGCTTCACTACTTTGATGAGTTTACAAAAAAGCATTATACTAAATTACAGAGATCATTCAATCTAACCGAAGCACAATTAAAGGTTGCCATTGACGAAATATTAAAATTAAATCCCAAACCGTCTTCGGGTTATCAAGATTCAATGGCACATTATAGTGTAGCTGGCCATTATATTATTCCGGATTTCAGCATTACAAACCGTGATGGTGAGTTGGAGTTAAATTTGAATTCGAAGAATGCACCAGATCTACGGATCAATGACCACTACCTTGATATGTTGCGTTCTTATAAAGGCAACAACAAAGCTGGAAATACATCCGAGAAGAAAGAAAAAGATGCTGTAATGTTTATTAAGCAAAAGATAGAATCCGCGAAATGGTTTATCGATGCTATAAAACAAAGACAGGACACACTTTATCGAACGATGTATGCTATTATGCAATTTCAAATAGAATACTTTCATACCGGCGATCAGAGAAAAATCAAGCCTATGATTCTAAAGGATATCGCAGATATTACTAGCCTGGATATTTCTACAGTGTCAAGAGTTGCCAACAGCAAATTTGTTCAGACAGAATTTGGTACAAAACGATTAAAAGAATTTTTCTCAGAGTCCTTGCAAAATGATGAAGGAGATGAGGTATCTACACTTGAAGTTAAAAAGATACTTTCTGATCTAATATTGGCTGAAAAGAAAGATAAACCTTTAAGCGATGAAAAATTAAAAGAGATGCTTATGCGTAAAGGATATAATATTGCAAGACGCACGATTGCAAAGTATAGAGAGCAACTTAATATTCCGGTAGCGAGGTTGAGAAAGGAATTGGTTTAAAGGAATTATGAATTATGATTTAATTTTTTATGACCAAAGATAAATTAACTCAGCTAATAAATTGATTATTGATTAAATGAAGAGCCTCTAATTGCAATCAGTAAATTAAAGTTCCAAAAGCTGTATTTTTCATGTATTCATTGGATAATTATTATTCAGATATTGTAAAAATTTATATATACAATAAAAATTTATTTTATAATATTTGGAGGATTAAAGGGCAATATGTAACTTTGAAAATCCGTTATAGTGGTAATGATAAAGTTCAGAACCAATAAATATATGTAACCTTATCTTAAGTACTCCTTAATTAACTTTTTCCTAAAATTGAGTCCAATGTTCAGACGCCTTTACCTTACCTTACCTTACCTTACCTTACCTTACCTTACCTTACTTAACTTTACTTTAATCTTGAATTGCCATGCAGGTGGATTTGGAATGCCTTCTCCAATTCAAATTGAAGATGTCCAAATCAATTTTCCAGGAATAGGTGTAATAACAGCAGAGCGTTATGTTACATGCAAGAATTTAAATTGCTTTTTAGCACCTAACGAGCCAGATAATCCAGATAAATGTTATAATTGGACAGTAAGAGAGATAAACACCCCTCAAGTAGAGGTCAATTGCCCACTTCCTCCGTCTTATACAATTAATGCTTGTAAAGAATCTGCCTTGTATCTTGTAAGGGTTTATGATAAAAAAAATCCCCAAAATCCAATATCTTACTATGCGTTCATTGTTTATGTAATTGAAGATATTAGTCTTTCAGAAGTTAATAATGTAACTGAATGCTTTGATGAAATGGTTGATCTAAACTTTAGAATTACATTACATGGAAAAGGATTTTCTGAACTTAAGACTACACACGAATTATTAAAACTAGAACAGACTGCATTAAGCCCCGCTATTTATTCTAAATCTGTACTTGTAGAAATGAAGAATTTTAATTCTGAAATAAGAATTAAAATTAAGGTTCCTGAGATGGGTAAAGATGTACAATTTACCACAAAGGATAACAACAAGAATTACAAATTACAAACTGTTGTAAAATTTATTAATGATGATGCATGTAGTAGTAATAAGATACAGATAGAAGTATATCGATTATGGATAGAAATATTTAAACATGCAGGCACTGATCATAATGGTAATACCATTGAACCTGCACCAGATAATTGGATGGTGGTAATGAATTATGATATTGAATGTAAGATTTATCCAGAGCACATGATTAATAATGTTGACATTTCATTAGGTGATCTATGGGGTGAATTAGACTTTGGAAAGAACTTGGATCCAAGTTCTAAAATTCTTAGGATAAATGAACTAAAAGCAAATCATAATATTTTTAAGTCCGTCTTTGTATTTGGTACTAACTCTTTAGGAATTGTTAGAGTTAAAGCAAGATGTAAAGATGGTAAAGAAAGAGAAGTTACATCTGATAAGACTATGGAATGGATAGAGGGTATAATTCTTGGTTCTGGTAAATGGCTTACAATCAAAAGATTCATGACGCCAGGGGTAACTACTAAAATTTACTTTTCAAAAGAAGCAACATCAATCTTTGATCCAGAAATTCCAAACTGGTATATTTACTGGAATGAATTTTGTGCCATAAGTGAAGAAGCAGAAAATACTAATGAGTTTTATAAAAAGAAACCTTTGACTCAAGTTCCTAAACAAATACATTATGGTGCAAATACGATATTTGTAGAATATCCTACCTTAATTCATGATATTTATTATTATGATGCTTGCAAATGCAAGTATACTGTAACAGAGGTTTTTGGAGTTCATGGATTTTATACTGTAAATTATCATGAACACCTTCATGCTAAAATTTATCAACAAAGATGGCCTAATGGAGTGGTTGATCCTAATAATGATAAAGATTATGATGCAATTCCAGATGATTTTGAATCTTCTGAAATTGGAGAAATCAATGGATTTAACTTAACTATCGTTGATGGTGCTTGGGATTATAAGAATAATATAAGTAGTAATAATGATATAGATTCTGATTATCAACACTATTACTTAAGAATTGAAGAAAATTCTAAAATAATATCGGATAGAATCAGTAATAATCCAAATGTTATTGATTACTTAGATTGGTCCTATAATCCAATAAAATCATTTTGTCAAGGTAAACAATGGAAAAAATGAAAAATCTAATAATTTTAATATTTATGCTGAGCAATAGTATTTATGCTCAAGAAGAATATTCGTTTGATTATTGTATAAATAAATTAGACATTATAAAAGACTGTTACGAATCACAAAGTCCTGATTCTTGTAACTTATTAATTAAGAAAAACCTTGATAGTCTTGAATATCATTTTTCAAAAGTTATGTTTATTCAAAATGATTCATTAATTAACTTAAGTATAGATTCCTCAGAAATTCAGGTTTATCTCGAAGAAAACTGCAATATCCCAGATGCAGATGTATATATTGATACTACAGATTATATACCTACTTATAGTTGTAAACTAAATAACTATTTGAATGATTATAAAATTTCTATTCAATTTAATAATCTTTCAACAGTTGAATTATTGGATTCGTTAAATGCTCCAGGGCTAGGGAAGCTTATTAAATATGTTGTTTTGAAAACTAACACTTCAGAATTAATTACAATATTCAATAACTCTTCTAAAGATTTAAAATTTCAGATTCTACATTCAATTATATATGGAATAAATAAGACAATAACAAAATTTGATAGTTTATTTAGCTGTATTGACAGTACATTACAAAATGATCTGTCAAAATATTCATATAAGCACAAGTATGCAATGTTGTATTCTGATACAAGAATTAGAGATAGTTTAGTTGCAGTAGTTAAGCATGTTTTTGATTCAAAACTTGATACTAGCACAAAGGAAAATCATGACTGGTATTTGAGGCTCTTTAGAACTGAAGAATATAATCAAATTAGGACTCAAGAAATAACTGAAGAAGTTGACATGAAATTAAAGAATTTAATGCAAAAAAGAGATTCAATTTTCCAGATACGCAAGCACAAAGTTGACTCATTCTTCCAGAATCATGTCCTCTGGGATCAAATGCAACCACATCTCCAACAAGAATATAGAAGAATGTTTGAGACAGGGGAGATTTATAAGACAGATTTTTATACCAAGCCAACTTCGCCCCCTGATACCAATAGAATGAGTAGTAATGAAAAGTGGCAATATAAGGTATCAAGAGATACTACGCTATATACTGATAATGGATATGCGAGATATTATCCAGGAGATGATGGTAGAAGATTTGACACTTTGAGCAATGTAGCTCTCGTTGCTGAGCTAGCACAATTTGATTACCATCAGATACGAGCTTCCAGTAGGGTGTGGAGAAGTGCATGTATGGATTCTATTAGAGAAGTTATTTATCTAAGAAAAATTACACAGTTAATAGGAGATAGAGCTATGTATGGTACTTTATCACTTGATTCTAATCAACGAATTGAAATCAATCGACTCATTGATTTTTGCGGAGAAGTCTATGATCATGATACGAATCATATTTGGAGCACTGAATGTGAAGAGATGTTATTGAGATTATGGTTTCCTATCAAGCCTAGATTATTGTCCTTAGTTGGAGACACCAGTTATACATTACGCAGATTTATCGATAGTTACCTTCACGCCTTTTTAACAGAAGAAGATGCAATTCAACTGGCTCTAATAGCAACTAATTATCTTAATCAAGGAGAAAGAAATAAAGCTCTTCCTTATGTTCAAGCACTTGAGCCAATAGCAGACTTTCTTCATGTTAAAGATGGATTAAGCAGTTTTGTTCCGCCAAGAAGGAAGGGATACAGAACCTGGGAACAATCAGTAAAGTGGTGTGGGGATTTCATTTACGATGTTTTAGCAAAAGCAGGTTATCCTAAATAAAAATTACATTATGAGAAATAAATTAAGTACATTACTTTTATTCTTTGTATTTATATGTAATGTTCATGCAGAAGTAAAAATATTAAATGTAATTCCAAGCACCGGGAATGCTTGTACTGGCAAAATAATTATTCGTATTGAGGCACCGAACGTAGCTCCATTTGAAATTAAACAAGATGGAAGAATAATTATATCTAATTATCAAGGAGGTGATTATGAAATTTCAAATGTTTGTGCAGGAATGTTTACGATCGAAGTGTTAGGGAATATTGATTGTGCTTACTGGGAGTTTGATGTAACAGTGACAGGATGTGTTTCAAACATACAAGTAAATTCAAAAGTTAAACAAGAATGTTATACTGACAATGATAATAAAAATGGATCTATTGCATTAATTGTAACAGGTGGAACTCCCCCATATATTTATAAATGGATGGGACCAAGTAATTTTCTGTCCACTAGTAAAGACATAAGTAATTTAGATGATGGAACTTATAATTTATTAATTAAAGATTCAGATGGTTGTACTTTCAGTAATTTATATAAGATTGACCAAGTCTTAAATCCAAGATTTACAACAAACTCAACTAATTTATGCTACGCTTATAGAAATATTCAGATTCATGTAACTCCGCTTAAAAAAGATTATACTTACAAATGGAGCGATGGAATAGAAAATCAACATAATAATACTCCACCAAGCATTTATCAAAGGAATATAGACTTAAAATTAAACAATTCATTTTATAGTGTAACAATTACAGATGATTTAACAGGATGTTCTGTTTCAAAGACAATAAATTCTTACCCAGAAAATAAGGCCGAAGTTACAGTTTCTAATTTCAAAAATCCTACATCATTTAACAATGGTGAAATAGAATTACATTTAATTGGCCCTTATTTACCACAAGCAAATATTATAAATGTGGTATCATACAAGAACAATTTGCCCTATGTTACCTATACATTTACAACAAAAAACCCTAATGGAACTTATAAGCGTAAGTACCTAATTTCCAACTTGGAAGAAGGGTTTTATAGATTTGATGTATTTGAGAAGACATTTTGTTTTATGGATGATGCATATCAGCAATTAACTAATTGTCCTGTTGGAGTAAATAAACCCAATGTTAAAATAAATAACTTTTCTTTGCCACCTGGGAAGCCAGGGGCCTTTGTATCTGCAAATCTTATCTATGGTGGTGATCAAACTAAATGCGCATATAAATGGTCAACAACAGATTACTATTTTATTTATACAACTTTGAATACTATTTCTGGAAACGATTTGGCTAGTATATATTGGCCAGGTTCAAAAGCACTAAAAGTAAAAGTAATTTGCCCTTGTGGTGAGGATGAAGATGAGATTAATATTGATCCATGTGGAGGATCTGATGCAACCAAAGTAGAATATAAAAGTGTAAAGTATGAAACATTATGTTATGGATACTTACCAACTGGAAAGAAAGTTGAGCATAAAACAAGTACAATTCTTGAAATAGAAGTAGATTTAAACACATATGTAAAAGGTCCATTGGGTATTTCAGAATATGATAATCGCTTGGCAGCAATAATATGGAGTGATGGTTATCCTATGAATCAAAAAATCTTAAATACAAGTACAAATATTCTTACAGTTAAGAGAGAAATTACAGAAGCTGGTATTTATGGACTAACAGTTACAACTTCATTGGGTTGTAATAAATCTGGATGGGCTGAAATAAAAAATAATTTTCAATCATTCGGTCCTACCAGTTTACAACCATGTAATTGGTTAACCTGGTGTGGAGAGAATGAACCTCCATCGATAAGCTATTCAAAGGACTGGAGTAATTGGACCTCAGATGGTCGGATGCAACTTATTGACTTAAATGAATGCAAGTTTGAGTATAAGTGTGGTATTAATGGAGATCCGATAATAGTTAATGGAGAAAAGTTCGAATTTAGACTTCAACCCAACATTCCATGTAAGAAAAGAGTAGTTTGTGATTTTAGTAAAGTTTTACCAAAATTTACTTTGTCAAAACCTCTTGGAACTGGATTTTTAGAAATCCCTCCAACCAATATCGTGGGACAATATCCAGATGTGAATCCGATATATGCATATTATCAAGACGTAGAAATAGCTTGTTGTACTGGACTTATTGGTCCAGGAGGTACTCCAAATAAATATTCTTATACAGGCCTTACACAAGGAAATTGGTTTCCTTTTGAAGATATTGGAGGAATATTTATAACTGAGACTCATCCACTAAATCCTTGTAAAGCAGCGTTAAAGTGTGAAGATGGAACTTCATTTTTAGAAATTGGTTCTCTTGTACAGGATAGAATTTGTAAAAATGGTATTGTTTGTCAGAGATGTTTTATTTGCAGTTATAATGGAATTGAACTAGATGAACAATGTATAACTCAAACATATGGAACCTTAGACTGCCCAGATTGTTTTAATAACCCACTTTCTCGTTCAAATATAGATGAACAAAACGAATATGAATTAATATATTCCAATGATAAATTATTTGTAACATTAAAAGGAGGTCAGATTAAATTAGATGAATTGATAAATATTAACTTATATTCTATAAATGGACAATTTATTAATAATTTTGAATTTATATTCACAAAAGATATTAAAACACAAGTCGTTGAACTTATAAATTTAAAGAAAGGAATGTATTTAGCAAGTTTAACTACTAAACATGGAATTTCTCAAGTATTAAAATTTATTAATTGAGTCATGGTATTTTAAGTTTATAATGCAAAGTAAAAGCTACCTATACATGTCGTGATTTTCCCCATAGAAGAAAGAAAAGCAACATAATATAGCTTATTACTATTTTGAACTATTCGTAATTTTTGTCAAAAGAAATGGCAAAGAAAGTTTTAATTCATTTAATAAGGCGAGTGAAGTGACTTCATCCATTTCTGAATTTAAAAATTCCTCGCACAATTTAATTAAAGGCTGACATCCAATCATAAAATAATTGGTTTTTAGTGTGTGAATAATGTTGAACTTTATTTTCGTATTTTCGGAGTTGACATTAGATTTAAACTCCTCTATTCTATTAAAAGTATCACTTATCCATTCCTGAAGCATTTCATTCATGATATTTTTATCATTGAAAGATATCTGAGAAAGATAGTGGAGATCAATTGAGAGTTCCATAATCTTTATATAGCTCACCTTCAATAGGGAAGTAGATAAATTGAGCTCCTAATTCAGAGAGAACGAATATGCAAAAATGGTGATCGTGTGCATTATACACTTTGCGGAATTCCTCCAATCTATCTTCTAGAATAATATTTTTAGTTACAAATTCCTCCAGACTTGAGGCATGCACTGACCATAAACCATTTTCTTTAGAAGCTTCAAAAAGAGGGATGCCCATAACCAATTCTTGTTGATGTAGAATAAAAATAGGATATAATGTAATTTCTTGATCAAGCATTATTTCTCTTGCCTGCCGAAGCGCTTTTCGGTATCGACGAAGATCTTGCTCCAATTGAAGAAATTTTTCAATATCAACCTTACTCATGATTATCTTCTGATTAAAATACTTACTAGCTCAATATGGTTGGTCATAGGAAACATATCTACTGGTCTTAAGCGTTCGATCTGATACGCTTCATCAAAAAGTGCAAAATCTCTTGCAGCGGTTGAAGGGTTACAAGAAACATAAATAATTTTCATTGGAGCAAAATTAATAATTTCTGCAATGACATCCGGATGAATTCCAACACGAGGTGGGTCAACAATTACAACATCAGGAGCTCCAAATTTACTTTTTAACTCGTCATTGAGTAATGCTTTTACATCACCGGTCAGGAAGCTGCAATTTGTTAGATTGTTGAGTTTTGCATTTATTTTAGCATCATCAATCGCTTCAGGTATTTCTTCGATACCGATTACATTTTTAACCTGATCTGCAAGATAGATTCCAATACTTCCTACACCGCAATAAAGATCATATACATTTTCATGTCCCTGGAATTCTGCATATTTTTTTACTAAGGCATACAATTGTTCTGCCTGCAATCTGTTGGTTTGAAAAAATGATTTTGGGCCTATGCAGTATTTTGCATGATGTAAGTTGGTTAAAAGATAATCCTCTCCATAGACTTTTATACATTGTAGATCAAACCATGAATCATTTTTTTTGGTATTTATTGCGTAATATGCAGAGCAAATCTGTGGGAAATTATTTTTCAAAAATGAAAAAATCGATTGAATTTCGGACTGGTTGTCTTCTGAAAAAGAAATTAAGACTAATGCCTGTTCGTTTTCATTGGTTTTAATTATCAGATTCCTTAAAAATCCCACATGATTTTTTACATCATAAAAACTTAAATTATTAGATAGGCAATAATTCTTCAAAGAATTACGAATCTGATTCGAAAGATCAATCTGAAGATGACATTGGCTTATGTCAACGATTTTATCAAAGGTACCAGGTCGATGAAACCCCAGGGCATTTTTATTTACGTCAATTACATCATTCTGCAATTCTTCCGGGAGCAACCATCTTCTGTTGGAGAATGTAAATTCAAGTTTGTTGCGATAATAATATTCCTGATTACAAGCTAATATGGGTTCTAAACTATTTACAGATACTTTCGCAATTCTTGTTAAAGAATCAATTACGACTTTTTCTTTTAATGCTAATTGGGCAGGATAGGATAAATTTTGCCAACTGCAACCACCGCAATAATTAAAATGTTGACAAACAGGGATGACCCTGTTTTGAGATTCGGTAAGGATTTCTTTTACGAATCCGTTCCACACACCTTTTCTTTTTCGGGCTAGAGACACAATTGCTTTATCTCCTGGAACTCCACCCTGAACAAATACAACAACACCTTCTTCTGTTCTTCCAACAGATTCTCCTTTATGTGTTAATCCCGTAAGTTGTACTGTTACCAGTTTTTCTTTTCTTCTCATTCAATCTTCTTCAATGAAAATTCTGTTCTACGATTTAATGCCCTTCCTTCTTCAGTGTCATTATTTGCTACTGGTAATAATTCACCTTTTCCTTCACTTGAAATTCTTGAGGAAATTATTCCTTTGCTAATTAGATAATTTGCAACGGATTTAGCTCTGAGGTCAGAAAGTTTTAAGTTATCAATATCTTCTCCAATATTATCTGTATGTCCAAGAATATGAATTTTAAATTGAACTTTGTGCTGTAGAATTTCAACGAGCTTGTTGAGTTCAAAATATGATTCTTCTTTTAAGTTAGCAGAAGCGGTCTCAAAAAGCACATTTTTAAGAATGGTATTTTGCTCATATTTTTCAATTGGAAATAGTGTATAAATTTGAAGTTGAGGGTTGAAAGTTGTGTTTCTAGTGCAAATAATGTTTTCAGATATAAGTGTATAATCTGGATGAGTAATGCTAATAAAATATTCTGCGTCTCCGGGAAGTGAAATCAGTTTAGAGCCAGTATTATTAAGCTTATCTGAAAAAAATACTTTTTTATCTTGTAGACGATAAATCTCAATGGTAGCCATTAATGGTAATTGCGAAATTGCGTCAAGTACTTTTAATTTTACAAAACAACTGGGTATAGGTTGAACATGATTTGGAATATCAATTTCGTATATATCCAGATTGATATATTGAAGCTGCTTTTTATCTTTCATTCCAACAAAGGATTTATCGCTCGCTATGAGTGCCTTGTTGCCAGAAGAGAATGCTACAAAAGAAGATTCATCCAGAGGACTATTGATAGGAAATCCAATATTTATTGGAGTTGACCATTGTGTTAAGGTTTTCATTCTACTCATAAAAATATCCTTATCACCCATTCCAGGATGACCATCAGAACTAAAATATAAAGTTTTATTATCAGAATGAAGAAATGGACATTCTTCATTTTCCGGAGTATTAATGTCTGGACCAAGATTAATGGGCTTTACCCATGTATTATCCTTGTTTTTAAAACTTAACCAAAGATCTCTACCACCTAATCCGCCGATTCTATTACTGCAGAATACTAAAATTTTCCCGTTGTCTGAAAAGCATGGTTGTGTTTCATAAGCCGGTGAGTTAATTTTATCTCCAAAATTTGCCGCAGGACTCCAGCCTTTATCTGTCTTATAACTTATATATAAATCACAGCCTCCATGACTTTCTTTCCGATCACAACTAACAAATACCAGAGTATTTCCATCCGGAGAAATTGCAGGAGCTCCTTCATTGAATGATGTATTTAATTCAATGATATCTACAGGGCTTGTCCATTGTCCATCGTCTTGTTTATAAGAAATAAACAGATCTTCATTGTCATTATTGATTTTTCTTGTAAATACCATAGTTCTTCCATCGGCTGTAAGTGATGGAAGATATTCAGAAAAATCAGAATTAATAAAGGACAAGGGGGTTGATTTAGAAATTACAGGATTACGAGTTGCAGAATCTGCAAAATGAAAAGTTTTCAGTTTTTTATTAGCCTTTGAAATGAGATCTTTGTTCATTTGCTCTAATTGCAAGAATTTCTTAATATTCTTGTGGGCATCAGAATACTTTTGATTTGAATAATTTACCAAAGATAGAGTGTAATACACTTTAGGCATATAGTTGCTATCCAGACCGAGAGCTTTAACAAAGTATCTTTCAGATTCAATTGATTGATCCAGATCAAAATGTATTGAACCTAAAATTATATATGCATCTATAAATTGGGGAGATTTTTTTATCAATTTCTCAAAAGCCTTTTGTGCTTTTGGATACTGATTATTCTTGTATAGATCCAGTGCCTTTTGATAAGACTTTTTTAGTGAGGACGGAGCAGTTTTAAGATAGGTGGTCTGAGCGTTTGAAACAACAAGAACACACAACAGAGAAAGACTCAGCAATAATGCTTTTCTCATATACACTTTATCCATAAACGAAAAAGAATATCAGGTGAGTATTACGATAGTTGTAATTCACTTAATAATCTCATTGCATCGGCGCTTCCCAATTCAGATGCCTTTTTAAGATCAATAATATAATCCGCTTTACCAGCTGCTTTTCTAGCTAATCCACGTTGCATAAATAGATCGGCTTTATTATCGAATGAATACGAATCTTCAAATGAGGCTGATTTATCAAATGCTTCAAGCGCTTCATCTAATTTTCCTGTTGCGAAGAAAGCTTTACCGTAATTAAACCACATCATTGGAAGATGTTTATAATTAGAATCAGTCTTATCAAAATTACGGGTACTTACCAATCGGAATTCATTAATGGCCTTATCATATTCCTTAAGTTCAAGGTGACAATACCCTTTTGTTCTTCTTGCTGCCCAATAAATTGATTGAAGAGCTATTGAAGATTTGGTTGTTTCTTCTAAAGATTCAATCGCCTCAACATATTGATGTTTAATCATTAAAGACCTTGCGAGGCCATAATGCGCAGATGAATTTAAGTTATCAAAACTTACACCTTTTCTGAAATCATACAAGGAGTCATCATAATTTTTTAAGGTGAAATTCATGTAACCTCTTTGCGTATAAGCCTGAGAATGCCTTTCATACTTTTCAATGGCTTCCGTAAGAATTCTGATCGCTTCTTGTTCCGATCCTTTTTGTTCAGAGGCCTTTTTACCGGATTGGTAAAGCATAACGCAGGTCTTTTCACCCATTGGTTCTATGTGATAATGTTGAAGTATCTTTCCCGAATCAGTCATCCATGCGTCAACACATCCTGCAGAAGCGAAGCCAGCGCAATATTCTATAAAATTGATTGTATTTTTCCAGTATTTCTCAGAGACTGTGCCAATAAATCTTCCTAGCTCTAGTGTAAAGTCTTCTTCTTTAAATATTAGTTCGGGTTGTTTAAAAATGAGCTCTCGCTTATAATGAGTATCCATTCGAGGAATAATCTGCTCGATAACTTGTTTCATAGTCTTTTCAGAACCAAGCTCGAGCTTACCCTGAATAATGACCTTGAACTGAACTTGTGCCTGCATGATTTACTAAATTTATACCTTGAATCCTATCCTTTCCCGAATCAAACATGGCGATATGTCGGCCAATAGAAGTATAGAACTTTGAGCAATACTAAACAGAATGAAACAGGAATTGCAAAGATACTAAAAAAATGCAAATTTTTTTTAGTAAGGTGTTGAAATAGAAGGTTTTACGAAAAAGTAATATTTGTTTAATGTATAAGTATGTGTTATACATAAGTTTAAATATTAAAGGAAAATGTTATTAACAGTTTATTGGAGATGGAAAACAAATTAAAAACCTGTAAAATCAAATATTTCCAGAAAATGAAACTTTAATGATGGTTATATTTGTTTCTTTGATACAAATATATTATTTATAAGCAATAAATCTACATATTATTCAATGCTTTTTACAATTTGTATATTCTTGTCAAATTGCAATAATGAATCAGAGTTAAAAATTTCAAAAAAAAGTTCACATCCTTTAAGCAAGAAACAAGAATATTATCTACAAGATAATAATAGAATAAAGTCAAGAGTTGGCGGCTCAAGTGGCCCAACTAGAGTGGCTTTAGAAATTACAGTAACAAGTTCTGATCCATCGAGAAACAAGAAATGGATTGATTGTAGACAGCCAGGTTTTTCATGTTCAGTTTCTGTAAATTCTTTAACTGGAGATTAAGAAAGAATAATGAATTGGCTGGATAGCCAAGTACCTAATGTAACTTCTGAGATGCTAGTAGATTCAATTTTATTGGACACAACTTGGCAAGTTCATTTTCCCGAACTTTTTTATCCAAATATGAGAAATGCAATTTTAAATGATACTTTGAGGCTAGCATACGATAGTGTAAACCTTGTAGTTATCGATAACTATACTGAACAATTAATATTTGTTAATAAATGGGATGACCCATGGTCCTTTTCTGGAAGTGGAGGTAGAGCAACAAAAAAAGCAATATTAGTTCCTGATCCAAATGCTCCACATAAATATCGTTTCAGTTGTTTGCAAGCGGGTTTAACTGTATAACTAGTGTAGATTATTCTGCATTTACTAATTTAGTTGGATTATACAATGACTTATTTCCAAACAATAATTTTCATTACTTTATTGAAAATAATTTATACATTTGCACAAGTGATTGGGAAGGAGGAATAAAATTGTGTGTATATCCTACCCCTGGTTCTACTTGCAATGACTTTTATATAGTTCGAGATAAGTTGTAATATTATTAAAATAGTAATATTTTATTTTTACCTTCTCTAAATTTTAACTTTCATTTAATGAACATTAAATCTTTTAAATTACTATTTTTATCAGTAGTTCTTTATAATATTTCATGTAAAGAAAATAAATCATTAAATCAAAATTTAGAATTTAATACAGAAAGTTTAAGATCTAAAGCTTTTATTAGTAATCAGGATAATTGTGATAATTTTAATTGTTTTCAATTTGTTAAAAATAGTGATAGCTTTTTGCTTTATAACATTAGTCTTGATAACGAACTGCTCAAATTCGACCTTATACAAGACACATTAGTAAAGATAAAGTTGCCATTTTCTAAAAGCAATGAAAGTACAACATTTAAGATTATTAATAATAAATTAATATGTTTGAATAATGGAATTTTTTATTGCTATGATTTAAATAGTTCCAAACTTGATACTCTTAATAAAATTAGTTTAGATAAGGAATCATACTTAATTATGAATTTATATTCTAATTGTTGTAATTTTATTAATGATTCGACTTTTTTTGTTCAATTAGGGAAAAAGAATACATATAACTTTATTGATACATCAATATTTACATTTTTTACTACCTCGGGTAAAACTTACAAATTGTGTAAATACCTTGACGAATTTAATTTACGCTATATACATTATTTGAATTATCTGGCTGTTTCTGATGGCGATACTATTATTAACATAAATGCCTTAGATAATAAATTAATAAAAAATTATCTTGATGAACCTTTGGATACAGTTTTAATCAGTGATAAAGAATTACCAGTTTTTGATACAACATCAATGACAGATTTATCTTACATTAAGAAGTTTTCAGAAAATGATATTAATTCGAGATTATTTTTATTTCCAAAAAGTATAATTCTTATTAGACAGGAATTTACTTCTAATAAATGGATCCATTATTTATACTTATTTGATAGAAATTTGTCACTAAGAACTAAGTCAGTAATTGGACATGACGT
>JABFRV010000064.1 GCA_013140975.1 Saprospiraceae bacterium | reverse complement strand
CTTAATTTATAGGTCAATAATCAAAACTACGTATGGCAACTAAGCTCATTTCATTCGTTTTTTCTATGGCGGCTGTTTGCATAACTTTTGCTCAATCCGCTTCCGGAAACCCACAAAATCAATTTTTACAATCTGAAATTTCAAATCTGGAAAAACAGATTTCTGATAATCCTAACGATGTTCAGGCAAGATTGTCTCTTGCAAGGACCCTAAGATTTGAAAAAAAATCTGCTTTAGCTCTGGAACAGTACAAGTATTTGGCAAATATGGAAAATGCCAGTGCTGATCTTATTTTTGAATATGCTGAAGTATTACGTGCTGAAGCTGACTTTTTAGAAGCTAAAAAGCAATACCAAAGGTATTCTGTGCATAATCCTGAAGTCGGTGCATATTTTGCAAGTGCTTGTGATTATGCCCAACAGCAACTTGAAAGTCCTAAAAACTGTGATTTAGAACCTTTGGTAAATGGTGAAGACATTCTTGTTTCTTACAAAGAAGATGTTCTGACCAATTCCAATTCATTACAAAATTCATCAATCAAAGAGGCCATCCCGGCACAACCGAAAATTTCCATGTTGACTCCCAAGTCAACAATTCAAAAAAGTAATTTAAAGGAAGTATTAGAGACATCATCCATTGAAGCGACAAATATATCTTTCAATGAAGAAGGATCTTTTGTGGCTTTCTCAGAAAAGTCAATTATTTATCAGGAAGGCAACAAACATGTAAGAACAAACAGAGAAATTTTCTTTGCACAAGTTGACTCAGAAGGTACTTGGTCAAATGTCAACTCATTCAATTATAATAATCCTTCGTATTCTGTTTGCTACCCGGCTTTGGCGAATCAAGGAAAAACGCTTTACTTCTCATCTGACATGGCTGGTGGCTATGGTGGCTATGATCTTTATGTCAGTCAAAAATTAGAAGATAAATGGTCTAGCCCTGTTAATTTAGGTGCTTTAATCAATACCCCTGGAAATGACATTTCGCCTTATTATAAGAATGGTGATTTATTCTATGCATCAGATTGGCATAAGGGGTTTGGTGGATTTGATATTTTTAGAACATCACAATATGGATTTGTTTGGACTGATATTGAAAATCTAGGACCTTGTGTAAATTCAAGTCACGATGATTTTAATTTCATACTTGATAAAAATAATGATGGTTATTTTAATTCCAATCGTGAAGGAAGTGATGTTAATAATGGAATATTCAAAACCAGTAAATTGGTTCTAAAATCAAATATTCCAAGTCTACGTGCTATTACTAATGATGAAGTTTCTATCAAATCCGCACTTCAAGCTACTCCTTCAGAAGATATTGGAAGTCTTGAAAATACCAATATAATTCAAAGTGTAGATGATCCGGCAATTGGCTATCTTTCTCAGGAAGAACAAGCAGGAAAATTATATTTTGTACAGATAGCTGCAATAACAAATTATGGTAGTTCTGCAGAAATGAGATTAAAGAATTATACTAAATATGGAAACGTCTATAAGAGTATAGAAGGAAATGTAACCAAAATTAGAATTGGAGGTTATGCAACTCTAAATGAAGCTTTAACTTTAATGAAAACCTTAAAAAAGAATGGATTTAAAGATGTTTTTGTTGTTGCCGATATTCCGACTGAAGGACGTTGTATTTTAGTACATAAGATATCTAGTGAATTTAATCAATCGTCTACATCTCCATTAGAAGAAGGAAAATTAAAGATCAGAGTGTCTGAATTTAAAGCACCAGATTGGTTTGACAGTTCAAAAATAGCAGACCTCGGAAAAATAGAACATTGGACAAAAAATGGCTGGACGATCATTGTTATCGGATCATTCAATACACCAAATGAAGCTATTTCAATATTGGATAAAGTTAAAGCACGTGGTTTTAAGGAAGCTTATATCGTAGTGGAAGAAAACGGACGCCTTTATCGTCAAAATTAAAGTCTCAGCTTTATAATAAGAAAACTGCCTCGGAACCTGTTTCGGGGCTTTTTTTTTGAAGTTGTATGAAGTTTTTATAATCCTTACTTTCATTCCAGTTTATCGTTCCTTCGTCGCTGCAGAACAAGAATTCATAACTCATAATTAATTTCCCATCCACTGAAGTAAAATCTTTTGCATAATATCTCCTCTATGCAAGGCGTCGAATTTGTCCAGGATTTTTTTGATGTGGTATTTCACTGTATTGACTGAAATAAATAATTTCTTTCCAATCTGCTCATTGTTATATCCTTTAATCATCAACAGAACAATTTCAAATTCACTATCAGTCAAAGGAGAGTTCGTTATTAATGAATCTAACTTTGCTTTTGTGATTTCATAATATTCCATTTCCTGATGAAACTTGTATAGAGCCATTTCAATTGCACTTAACAAATCTTTTTCATCGAATGGTTTTATGATGTATCCATAAGGCAAGGTCTTCTTGGCTCTATCCAGGGTATCTTTATCAGAGAGAGAAGTTAGGTAGATAAATGGAATCTTTTTTTTATTATTTATGAATTCAACGACCTGAATTCCATCATTAGGGCCTTTAATGTTAATATCACAAAGAACAAGATCAGGATTATTCTCACTTAAGAAATCAATTGCTTTCTGACTATGCCCAATTATTTCGAGTACATCATACCCCAGATTCGTCAACATGGCGGCTATGTCTTCCGCAATGATAATTTCATCTTCAATTATTAAAATTCTGATATTACTCATGTGTTTTAATTCTGTTCTATAGTAGAATTAGTATCCAACTTTATATATACACTAACTTTCGTTCCATGCTCTGTGTTTACATCCAAGTCAGCATCAAGTTGCTTTGCCAATGAAGTAATGAGTTTATTGCCAAATCCCTGATTTTTAGTTCTCACAGGATCTAACGTTCCTATTCCATTATCTTCAACTGATAATATCATTCTCTCATTTTGTCTTAAAAATGTAAAGCTTATCTTACCTTTTCTATTCTCCGGAAATGCATACTTCAAGGCATTTGTAATCAATTCATTGACGATTAAGCCCAGTGAAATCATTTGGTCTACATCAATATAAATAGAATCAATTTTGCTCTCCCATTCAATATTATCAGTAGATACATTATACGACTGAAATAAACTTTGAATTAATGATTTAAAATATTTCTTACTCTCAATCTTCCGCAAGTTGTCTTCCTGATAGAGGTTCTGATGCAGAATTGCCATAGATTTTACTCTGTTCTGCCCTTCTTTTAACGCTGTCAGTGCTTTTTCATCTTCCAGATGCCTCGACTGAAGATTAAGCAAGGAGGATATAAATTGCAGGTTATTCTTTACCCGATGGTGTATTTCTTTGAGAAGTACATTTTTTTCTTTTAGTGATTTTTCGATAATAATGTTCTGTTCTTTTGTTTTTCTGAACAATCTAAAAATACTGTATGTTGCAATACTCAATATTCCTATTATCAAGGCCAGGCCATAATTTTTATTTTTTTCGCTTCTTAGTCTTGTATTACTTAATTCCTGATTCAGATTTAAGACTTTGATTTCCTGATCCTTTTTTTCAGTTTCGTACTTTGTATTGAGTTCATTTATTATTTTAGAATTTTCTAAATTTATAAGAGAATCTTTTAACTGCTGATGCAAAAAGATATAATTGTATGCCTCCTTATAATTACCAGTTATACTATAATTCTCGTATAATAGCTTGTAGTTTTCCATGATAGCCATAGAATAATTAAACTTTGAATATAATTTGGAAAGTTTTTGAAGTACTTGTATTGCTTCGGCAATCCTATTCTGTGCAACATATGCATCATATAATATTAGACCTATATTCATTTGCCCTCCATGATTATTCTTGTCTTCAAAATATTTGACATCTTTTTCTAATTCTTTCGTATTCTCAATCAGGCCCTTCTTGTCATTGTCGTATAAAAAATAAATATGTCCTTTGTTTTTCTTAAAATTTGATTTATCATCATTGGTAAACTCAATAAATTCCGTCAAATATTTATTGTATTCGGATCTGTTTCTATCCCTATAAAATTCGATCATTACATAAAGATGAAATATCAAGTAACTCTTTTTCCCTTTTAGTCTTTGATAGCCTTCAACTAAATATTTCTCTCGCATCTTATCGTTCTTCCCTACGACAAAAACCCGATCAATTATGTTATAAGATTTCGTTATTCCCATAGGAAAGCTATCTTTACATGACATAGTTACAGCTTTAACTGCATATTCTAATGCACTGTCATAATGTTTAAATTTGTATTCGAGTTCCGCTTTCCATGCATAATTCTCAATTTGAATGCAATTGTTATTTTTACCATAAAGTATTG
>JABFRV010000170.1 GCA_013140975.1 Saprospiraceae bacterium | reverse complement strand
ATTCAAGTTACAATCCAAGACAGACACGGTTCATTATCTAATAACCTACATGAATGAGGACAATTTTCTAAAGTTCTCAGAAGGTCTTGTAATAACAACAGGGACTTATTACAATGGGATAAGTGTATTTAATAACGCAGTCCAAAGGGTTTACATCATAAAGGATGATAAATATTTTGAAATCCCGAGAAACAGAGTTTACAACGCTAATCCAAAAAAACAATAACATGATTGATCAAAAGAAAGCTTTATATATTGCTAATTGCAAGATCAGTGAAGGACAATATGGACTTGGAGGATATGGACAGATTGACCTAACTAATTTAAACAAACACATTGAGGAGAACCCACATCTTGTAAAGAACGTATCATTCAAGGATGGATCAGTTCATCAGTTAATTAATTTCAACATTGACCAAAAGAAACCCGAATATCAGACACAGCACCAGACTCACAGTATCAAGTTAAGTGAGCCGAAATAAACATTTATAAACACTAAAATACTTTTAAAAATGAGTAATTTATCAAACAAATTAGTACAAGTAATACTTGAAAACAAAAGCGATCCGATGGCACGGAAAGCAGCAAATTTATTCAGAACGAGCGTTATCCCTCTTATTAGCAGCACGAAAAACCAGGATATTCAATCTTTAAATGAGTTTCTGAGAGAAGTAGGAAATCAGTCTTCGCCGATTAATCCGGATATGCCAAAGCGAGAATACAGGTCATTTGAATTTAGTCCTGAAGAATTTGGAAACCCAAAGAAGATACCTCAGCCTGTTCCTCCTGCGGATTCTGAGGTAAGCACTCAGGAGGCAAAAGAGATCATACCTTTTGAGAAAGATATATTTGAGCTTTTCAGCAACGGCAAAGACAGAGCTGAGGAATCTTTCAAAAACATTGAGTCATTCAGCAAAAGACTTTCGGAGTTAGATATTAAAATTAAGAAACCGAAAGACTTCAATGACGCATGGAGCCAATTTGAGAAAGCAGCAAGAAAAGTTTTAGGCATTTGATTAAGGCAACGTTACTAAAGACAACAGGGGAGAAGATTGCCATTGATCTGCCTGAGAATGGAACAGAACTCAAACTGAGTCAAGCACTTGATTTTGAATTAAAGTGCTTTGACTTGTTTGAGTGGTTAAAAGTTAATGTTGACAATTTCAGCCAAAAGAAAGGTGAATACCTGATCAGATTAGTTGATTGTCTTAATGTAGTTTACGGTGATATTGTGGACTTCTTTGATTTAAAAGGAGATTATATCAATGACATAGACAATGAGAAGATTAACCAACACTTCGAAACATTAAAGGGAGACTACAACAAGGATGAAGCGTTTGACTCATTAATGGGAATTTTCAACATTCTTTATATGGTCATAAGAACTACAAAACCAGAACTCAGGGAATTAGATCATTTTGTTTATAAAGGAAAGGAATTTGTTTTTCCTAAAATCTTAAAGGACAGACTTTTTAACGATCCAATGTTCCCAAGTCCAAGTGTTAAACAATCAATTGAAACCCTTAATGTAATGTCATGGCTTGAAGACATTAAGAATTCAAAGGATGAGAAGATTACAGAACAAGTTAAGACGGATAATATCTATCACAAATACTTGACTGAACTCAGTGTATTATTAATTGAAAAAGGGAAGAAACTTCCAACTGAGGAAGCGGAATTCAATATGTTCATCCGTGAGCAAAGGGTTTTCTTTGAGGATATTGATTTTCAGACAGCACTTGATGTTGAATTTTGGTTTGAGAATTATTATGACTCACTCAGAAAAGACAGGGAGAATTATTATTACTTTAATTCAAACGAAAAGAACACTCCAAAGAACGGTGATGAACTGACAGCTCTTAACAGAGCAAAGGCGGTTAATGATGACATATTCAAAAAGATTGGTTATAAATCAATAATCAATAGACTCCTTGAACTTGGAGCGTTCAGAGGGCGTGACAAAACAGATATAGAGTCTGTAAACAATGCACCAATGACGGACGCAGTTAAATTGATTAGTATTGAAAATTCACAGTAAAAACATATATGAAATTATTAATATTTGTTATCTTTGCAGGTCTAAGTATTGATCTATCAGGTCAAAGAGTTCACTATAATCGAGATACATTTTTAGCATTTATAAATCTGATGGAAGATCGGATTGTGAATGACACGTTTCTTCTTGTCAAAGTAACAGATCAGGACGGTGACCGATATAATGAACAGGTGTTGACTTTCAAGAATGGAGTCTATGATAGAATAAACGTGATTTATATTAGGTATTACATTTTGAATAGGTTTAATCAATAACTTTTAATTTATGCCAGATATTTCAATGTGACGGAACACTTCCTGTCCTTCAAGAATGACTTGTTTCAGGTTTATTTGCAAACCAAGTGAATTCAGACAGGCTTATTCAACTTATGTACTAAATAAAGGTGATAACAAATGTAGCTCTTATATATATGCAAAAGAATATGAAAATACTAAATCAATTATAAATGGGACTAATCCGAAAAATTAAAAAAGAGTATTCCAAATTGCAGCAGAACGAGGAAAATTATACAACATACGAAAAATTTGTCGCCAATCTTCCTGCAATGGTTGAGGAGGTTAGAACAATTGTAAACAATCCTGAGAACGGAAAGAAACAGATTCAAGTCACTTTAAAAGAAATGAATCATCGTGAAAATTGTGAAGGTATATTTCGAAGGAAAGGAGTGAAAGGATTATTGGCATATCAAAAGAAAGTGGAGCAAACATTTCACTATATAAAAGGAAAATACCCTCAATTAGTTAAAGGCACAAAGGAATGGAGGAAAGATAACGAGTTTATTCCGAAAGCAATTAGCAGAATTAAGTCACTTTTTACACAGAAATAAAAAATATTATGAACCATATAAACAGAACAAAAATCCTTTCATTAATCAGAGAAGCAGTTAAGTTCTGTCCTGAGTCAATGGGATCTGCAAGACCGAATACTTATGCAATTATTCAAGGGATTGATTCTTTTAATAAAAATAATCTTGGTTATGTTCCGGACGATTACACTAATGAATATTGGTCAAGGCACACTCAGAACGCTAATCAAATGGAATTCAGACCTCCGTATATATGTCCTGTAATATATGGGGGCGTGAGATCATGTGAAGTTGGAATTTCAACAACAATTCAAACAACGGATGACATAAGGATTATATGTGCTGACAGATATATTGACTCAAAAGAAAACACAGAAACAGCAAAGAAAAGATCCATCACTGAATTAATGGTTACAACTGAAGCAACTCTTAATAAGATAATGGAATACTTACAAGGAGTCAAAGCATTTAGGGTTGAATACTCAGCCGGACAATTCGCTGAAGATTATTTTAACGAGGCGTATTTGGATTATTGCAAAACAAATTCAAAAATAGTCAACTTTTCTGAGTCAACTAATTTAAACAAATACACAAATTCTTATAATACGTTTCTAAATTTGAACCAAGAAACACGAATTGAGCGTCTTGAATACCCTACATCAAATGAATTGATAGTTGGAACATGGATTACTATCAACGCATTAAGTATATCATGTAACGATTCTTTATTCGATTTCTTTGTCGATGGAACAGCAATTAATAACGAGGATAACATTTATTACGGAAATTAAACCCTAAAGCACCCTGATAACAAAATCTCAAATCTTAAAAGAATGGAAAGAGGATCTTACAGATCTCGCAAATCACATGATCCAGGATTTAAAGGATGAACTCACGGATCAAGGACACATATTAACAGGTAAGACAAGAGACAGTATCAGTTTACTTTCTGTTAAATTACAGCAAGGAGATCTTGAAGCATTTGTTGGACTTGAAGAAATATACAAAGTTCTTGACACAGGAGTAAGCAGAAATAAGATTCCTTATGAGCGTGGATCAGGAAGGAAGAGTTCTAAATACATAGATGGATTAATCAAGTTCTGGATGATCAAAAAAGGACTCGGACCGGATGAGGCAAAGAAAGCAGCCTTTGCTTTAGCAAATAAGCACAAAAAAGAAGGGATGCCGACTCAATCAAGTTGGCAACACGCAAAGAATGGAAGGAGATTGCAATTCTTTACAAGGACACTGGATGGTTCGCCTCATTATGACACTTTTGAAAACAATATACTTGACCCAATCGAGACTCTTTTAGATGATATTTTAATTAACACTCAAAATCTTATTCATGAGTAGAGTAGTTGGGTTTAGTCTCAAAATGAACGGCAGCAATGCAACTTTGGAGGATATTAATAAAGTAAGTAAGTCCTTAAAAGGAGTTGCAGATCAAATCAATGATATTAATAAACAAAAC
>JABFRV010000147.1 GCA_013140975.1 Saprospiraceae bacterium | reverse complement strand
TTTGCAATTGTAATCTTGGTATGCCTGTTACATGATTCATAATGTATAAAAATACAAATTAGAATTAATATTGCAAAGAAAATTATTGAATATTTTTAATTTGGTTTTTTCACAACCTGACGGTTTGGGGCTTGACGCAGTGGGGGATTAGGAGTACAAATGTTCATTAAACCACAAAAGTTCAATAGAAATACAAATGTTGAATTTAGCACTTCTGCCCCCATTGCGTTCAAACCCCTGTTATGCCCTAGTGCCTTGTTTCGTTTGTTCATTTCGTCTCTTTTTTGTCGTGTCGTGGTGCGTTGGCTTGGTAGCTCTTTTGCATTTTTTAGCGTTATTTTTGTGCGTTGGAAAAAAATGCAAATGTGCTACCAAAAGCGTTGGTGTTCATGTTATCAAAACTTCATGCGCTGTATTCGTACTGCATTTAAAATTGCTAATAATGCTACTCCTACATCTGCAAAAACTGCTTCCCACATTGTAGCTAACCCACCTGCACCTAAAATGAGGACAATGGCTTTAACAACAAATGCAAGTATGATATTTTGCCAAACAATTTTTTTGGTTTGTTTGCCTATATTTATTGCCATTGGAATTTTACTTGGCATATCGTCTTGTATTACTACATCTGCTGTTTCAATGGTAGCATCACTGCCTAAACCACCCATTGCAATACCTACATTGCTCAATGCTACTACTGGTGCATCGTTCACACCATCTCCTACAAAACAAACAGTTTCATTTTTAGCAATGAGTTCTTTTACTTTGTTTACTTTGTCTTCGGGTAATAAATCGCCATAGGCGTTTGTAATGCCTAATTTTTCGGCTACAAATCTTACTACTGTGCTTTTATCCCCACTTAACATTGTAGTTTTTACTCCTAGTGCTTTTAATTTGTCAATGGTAATTTGTGCATCTTCTTTTATGCTGTCGGCAATGGTTAAATAACCAATAAATATTTTATCGTATGCAATAGCAATTAATGTATAAACAATGCTTGTTGGATCAATATCGTATTGGATAGAAAATTTATCCATCAATTTAAAATTGCCTACTAATAATTCCTTTCCGTTTACAATTGCTTTTAATCCGTGACCTGATATTTCTTCTACACTTTCTAATCTGATATTACTATCTACCTGACCAACATAATTTTGAATGGCTGTGGCAACTGGGTGTGTACTTTGACTTTCCAAAGCATTGACCATTTGTAGGATTTCGTCTTTATTAAATTCGGGTTTTAATATTACTTCTTGTACTTTAAAAACGCCTTCGGTCATAGTGCCTGTTTTATCCATTACTACATTCTGAATATTGGCTATTATGTCTAAAAAATTACTGCCTTTAAATAAAATACCATTTCTGCTTGCAGAACCGATACCACCAAAATAACCTAATGGAATACTAATTACTAATGCACAAGGGCAAGAAATAACCAAGAAAACCAATGCCCTGTATAACCATTGACTAAAAACATAATTATCTACAAAAAAGTAAGGAAGTACTGTTATTAGAATTGCTAAAGCTACGACTATTGGGGTGTAGATTTTTGCAAATTTTCGGATAAATAATTCCGTTGGTGCTTTTTGTGCAGTAGCATTTTGTACCAATTCTAAAATTTTTGATAGTTTACTATCGGTATAGGCTGTTGTAACTTTAATTTGTGCTACTGAGTTTAGGTTTATCATTCCTGCCAATACTGTTTCGCCTTTTACTTTAGTGTCGGGTTTGCTTTCGCCTGTAAGTGTTGCTGTGTTGAATGAGGCCGTTTCTGAAATTAATTCTCCATCTAAACCTAATTTTTCACCTGCTTTGAGTTGAATAATATTGCCAATATGTACATTTTCTGCCCTAACTGTTATCGCTTGATTGTTTTCTAAAATGGTTACTTCATCAGGTCGCTGGTCGAGCAAAGTTTTGATATTGGCTTTGGCTCTTTTTACTGCTAATGTTTGAAATACTTCGCCAACTGCATAAAACAACATTACTGCAACGCCTTCGGGATATTCGCCTATTGCAAATGCTCCGATAGTTGCTATACTCATTAGCAAAAATTCAGAGAATATTTCACCTTTTCCAATGCTTGCAAATGCTTCTTTGACTACTGGAAAGCCAACTGGAATGTATGCAACTAAATACCAAATTATTCTTACCCAACCTGTAAACCACGATTGTGGAAAGTAATTATCAAATGCAATTGCAATAAGTAATAAACATAGTGAAAGCATTGCTGGTAAAAACATTTTAACAACACTATCATTACTTTTTGAATGGTCGTGTCCATCTTCGTCTGAATGTTCACTATGATTGTGCCCGTCTTTTTTACTATGCCCATCTTCTAACAAAGAACTTGCACCTGCATTAGTATATATTTTTTCTTGCTGTGTGCAACAAAGCTGTTTGCCTTTTGAATCGTAGTAATGTTTATGTTGCATAACTAAATAAGTCTCTTTGTTTTGAATTTATAATTAATATATTCTTGTCTGTGTTGTTTTTCTAAGAAATCTTCTTCTAAGCGAATTTGTATTTGAATTATAAAATAAGTGGTTATCAATAAGCAAAAGGATAATGCTGTAGGCACTATCATAAATAGACCCAAAATACTTATTATCATTCCTAAAAAAATAGGATTTCGGCTGATTGAAAAAACACCTTTAATTACTAATTCGGTTTTATTTTTTTCATCAATACCAATACGCCAACTATTACTCATTTGATATTGTGCAATACCTATCCATATTAAAGAAATATGAATTAGAATTAAACCCATTATTTTGAAAGCGCTAAAACTAAGATAAGAAATGGGTATCGTATAGTAATAAAGTTTATCAGAAAATGTAAAACATAAAACTGCTACGAATAGAATTGCAATAAGTAGTTTCATCACAAATCCAATATAATCGTGGGCATTATCAGACTTTCCAAATGTAATAGGATTTATGCCTGTTTTTTTGAAAGTTCGATATGTAGGCACTACAAAGGCTATCAAAAAGTAAACCAATAAGTATATCGGTAAATAAATTTTAAGTATATTCATATATTTTATTTTTAATGTTCGTGACCGCCTGTATTCGATAATTTTGCATTAATAAAAAATGCACCTTTAGTAACAATTACTGCATCTTTTGGTATTTCATTTACAAATGTGATTGCTGTATAACCCATATTAGAAACACCTTTTACAATTTCAATTTTTTCAAAATTGGTGGTGTTTTTTGGCTCTGCTTCTTTACCTTTTTCTGCTTCCTTATGGTCGTGTCCTTCTTCGCCTTCTTCGTGGTGTTCTTCTGGTTCTTTATTTGTTTTTATAAAAATGTAATACTTGCCATCTGCTTCTACAATAGCTTCGGTTGGCACGGCTGGTGCAGTAACATTGTTCAGACTAACTATGGCTGTAATATTCATTCCATCAATTAATCCTGTTTTATTACCTTTTACATTGCAATGTACTGGTATGGTTTTGCTATCACTTTCAAAAGCTGTACCGATACTATAAACTATTGCATCGTATTCCGTAGTTGGATTGTTAGTTAAGGTAAAATGAATAGTTTGGCCAACTTTAAGCATTGGCAGGTCTTTTTCAAATACATTGAGATCTAAATGCAAACTGCCATTATCTACTATTTCGGCTACTGGCGAAGATACATCTACATAAGAGCCGATTTTAGCAAATACATTACTCACAGTGCCACTTATAGGACTTGAAACCACCAACATAGATTGTAAATTTCCGTTGCTTACATTATTAGGGTTAATGCCCATTAGTTGAATTTGTTGCTGTAATGAAGCTCTACGAGTTCGCAGACTATTCAAATCGGCTGTGGCACTTTGTAAGTTTTTCTTTGCTCCTGCATTTCCTTCGTTCAATTCATTTTGCCTTGCAACTTCTTGTTCTGCAAAGGTTATTCTACTGCCTGTACTTAAATATTCTTCTTGTAGTTGTATAAATTGAGGATTGGCAATAGTTGCAATTCTTTGCCCTTTTTTTACAAAAGAACCTATTTGAACATTCAAAGTTTTAATTACACCACCATACAAAGAAGTAGCATTTGCCTTGTTGTTGTTTGGAACTTTTAGATTGCCATTTGCTTTTATGGTTGCCGTTAGTTCTTTGTTTTCAATATTGCCAAAGGTAATGCCCACTGTTTTAATTTGTTCTGCAGTAAGGGAAGCAATAGTTGCAGGGGCTTCTTCGTGGGGTTTTACTTTTTTGGTTTCTGATTTGATTTCTGCTGTGCCGTGATTATGACCATCGCCTTCTTTATGATTGTGGCAAGAAAAAAACAACATACTTAGTAGTATTGCTACACCTATTATTTTATTTATTTGAAATATCATTTGAAATATTATTTATTAATTATTGAATTTATATTGATTACTGTTTGATTTATTTGCTGAATGGATTGCAAATATTTTAATTGTATATCGGTAGCTGTTTGTAAAGCGTACAAATATTCTACATAACTTATATCTCCTGTTCGATAGCTTAATTGAGCTGATTTTACAATTTCTTCTGCATTTGGTAAGGCATTGGATTGGTAGTAATTGTATTGCTTTACATCTTGCTCATACTGTATCATTACATTTTGCAGTTGTGATTGCAGTTGTTTTTTTTCATTTTCTGCTTGTTGTTCTAAACTTTGCTTTTGATATTCTATGCTCTTAATTCTTGCTTTTGTTGCTCCATAAGTTAAAGGAATAGCAATACCAATATTAACAATACTAAATCTATTACCTGCACCAAAGTATTTATCTGCACCATTAATAGTTTGAAGACCAATTAAGGATTGATTGGAATATCCAATTTTAAAATCGGGTAAGCCTTGTGCCTTTTCTACTTTTTTTGTTTGTTCGGCTATTTGCATATTTTGATATAGCGATTGCAACATTGGGTGATTGGCTATTGCATTGGTATCAATTAAATTATTAACAGTTAAGGGTATATAGTTTGCATTTGTAATAATTACAATACTATCATTTGTATTTAATAATGCTTTTAAACTTTGGTAGGCATTTATTAGATATACTTGGTTTTGTTGTGTCAATAAATTGATTTCGCCTTGTTTTGTTAGGGCTGTATTAATTTCAATTTTTTTGGTATCGCCTGTTTTATATCTCAAATTGGCTACTCGTAAGAACTCGATATACAAACTATCCAAACTTTGTAGTTTTTGTTTGTTGAATTGTAAATATTCTATTTGGTAGTATAAACTGCGTACTTGATTTTTGATTTCATAAATACTCAATTGCTGTTGTAGCTGTTTTGCTTTAATTTCCGCATTAATCAATTCTTTCTTAGCACCAAATAATGTAGGAAACGGTATGGTTTGAGAAAGTTGAAAAGCATTGTCAAACTTGATACTGTTGTACTGTCCAAGTTGCAAATTAAAATCCATTTTGGGTAATTCATTGGCAGTTTTTTTCAGACTTTCTGTTGCTTTTATTTCCAAATCATTTGCCTTAATAGATTGATTGTTTTGAATTGCAATATTTATTGCTTGGTCTATTGAACTAATATTTACTGTTTGAGCATTTATATTTATTGCTGAAAATAAAATGAATAGAATTGTTATTGTAGTTATTGGTTTCACTTTTGGTTTTCTTTTTAGATTAATTTTTGAATTAAATATTATGTATAGTAGTGGCAGCACAAATAGTGTAAGGAAAGTAGCCGTAAGTAAACCGCCAATTACAACTGTGGCTAATGGTTTTTGCACTTCTGCACCTGCACTACTACTTAATGCCATTGGTAAAAAACCTAAGCTTGCAACTGTGGCTGTCATTAATACTGGTCTTAATCTAATTTTTGTACCTTCTATTACTCTTTTAATTATGTCTGTCCAACCTTCTTTTTCTAATTGATTGAAAGTACCAATGAGTACAATTCCATTTAATACTGCTACACCAAACAAAGCTATAAAACCTATACCTGCACTTATACTAAATGGCATACCACGAAGTAATAATGCAAAAATGCCACCTATAGCACTCATAGGTATGGCTGTAAATATAAGGCTTGCTTGTTTGAAAGAACGGAATGTAAAATAAAGCAACATAAAAATTAATAGTAGTGATACTGGCACTGCTATCATTAAACGCTTACTTGCTTTTTGTAAATTTTCAAAAGTGCCACCATAAGTAAAATAATAGCCCGAAGGCAATGTAATTTGTGTATTTAATTTTAGTTGTATTTCCTCCACTACACTTTGTACATCTCTGTCTTTTACATTAAAGCCTACTACAATTCTTCGTTTTCCTGCTTCCCTACTTATTTGTGCTGGACCTAATTTATAGGCAATATTGGCTACTTGTGATAAAGGAATTTGATTGCCTGAACTGGTTGGTATCATCAAATTATTTACATCTTCAATACTGCTTCGGTAGGTGCTATCTAAACGAACTACCAAGTCAAACTTTCTTTCGTTTTCATATACCACACCTGTACTTTTGCCTGCAAAGGCTGTGCTTACTATATCGTTTACATCTTGAATAGTTAGTCCATAATTGGCAATGCGTAATCTGTCGTATTCAATATTTATTTGTGGTAGTCCGTTTACTCTTTCTATTTGTGGGGCTGTAGCACCTTGTACCGATTGTATGACTTGATTTACTTTAGTAGCATAAGTTGATAGGGTATCCATATTTTCGCCAAATATTTTTACCGCTACATCTTGCCTAATGCCTGTCATCAATTCATTAAAACGCATTTGTATGGGTTGGTTTTTTTCAAAAAATATACCTGGTATGGCTTCTAATTTTTCGTAAATTTCATCTGCTAATTCATCGTATGTTTTATTTGATTTCCATTCATTCTGTGGTTTTAGAATAATCATCATATCTGTAGCTTCGGGTGGCATTGGGTCTGTTGGTACTTCGGCACTACCTGTTTTGCCTACTACAATTTTTACTTCATCAAATTGTTTAATAATTCTACTGGCTTGCATAGAAGTTTCAATACTTTGATTTAATGAACTGCCTTGTGGTAGTATGCAATGAAATGCAAAATCTCCTTCGGCAAGTGTAGGTATAAATTCGCCACCCATACGGCTAAAAACAATAATACTAATAGCGAAGATTGATACTGTGATACCCACCAACCAATATTTTAGTTGTATGGCTTTTTGTAATAATGGTTGATACCTGTTTTGTAAAAAATCCATCATTTTATCACTAAATGTTTTTTTGTGATTGATTGTTTTTGGCAAAAACAAAGCACACATCATTGGAATATAAGTAAGCGATAAAATTAATGCTCCAAATATGGCAAAGCCTACTGTCATAGCCATAGGACTAAACATTTTACCTTCAATACCTACTAAGGTTAGAATAGGTATATATACTATTAAGATTATTATTTCGCCAAAAGTGGCACTACTCCTGATTTTAGAGGCTGATTGAAATACTTCTTCATCCATTTCAGACTGTGTTAGTTTGCCAATGGTTTTTCGCATTCCCAAATGGTGTAAGGTGGCTTCCACAATTATTACTGCACCATCTACAATAAGCCCAAAATCTATAGCTCCTAAACTCATTAAATTTGCACTTACACCAAATACATTCATTAAGCCCAAAGCAAATAGCATTGATAACGGAATGGCAGAAGCTACAATAAGCCCTGCTCTAAAGTTTCCTAAGAACAAAACCAATACAAAGATTACAATTAGAGCACCTTCTATTAGGTTTTTTTCTACTGTACTCATTGCCCTTTTTACTAAGTCTGTTCTATCTAAATAAGGCTCTATAACAATATCATTTGGTAAAGATTTTTGAATGGTTGGCAGTTTTTCTTTTATTCTATTTACTACATTGCTACTATTTTCACCTTTAAGCATCATAACTATACCACCCACAGCATCTACTTCGCCATTGAATGTCATAGCACCATAACGAGTAGCAAATCCAAATTTTACTTCGGCTACATCTTTTATAAAAATAGGAATACCACCTGTACTCTTTACAGCAATATTTTTCACATCTTCTATTGAAGTAACCAAGCCCACGCCACGAATAAAATAGGCATTGGGTTTCTTATCAATATAAGCACCGCCTGTGTTTTGGTTGTTTTTTTCCAACGCTGTAAAAATTTCTGGAATACTCACACCCATTGCTTTTAAGCGATTGGGATTTATTGATACTTCGTATTGTTTTAGTTCTCCACCAAAGCTATTTACTTCTGCAATGCCGGGTGTGCCATTGAGTTGTCTTGCTACTATCCAATCTTGCATAGTGCGTAAGTCTTTGGCATTGTATTTATTTTCGTTACCTTTTGTAGGGTGAATGATATACTGATAGACCTCTCCAAGTCCTGTACTAACTGGTGCTAATTCGGGTGTACCTATGCCACTTGGTATTTTTTCTTGGGCTTCTTTTAGTTTTTCGTTTATTAACTGACGAGCAAAATATATATCTACTTCGTCTTTAAAAACAACGGTAATTACCGATAAGCCGAACCTTGAAATACTCCTTACTTCTTCAATGTGTGGAATATTAGCAAGGCTTTGTTCTATTGGAAAGGTAACTAATTGCTCTACTTCTTGCCCTGCCAAAGTAGGGCAACTGGTAAATATTTGTACTTGATTATTGGTAATATCTGGTACTGCATCTACTGACAGTTTGGTAGAACTCCAAACTCCCCAAATAATGAGCAACAAGGTCATTATACCTATGACTATCTTGTTTTTTATACTGAATTTTATTATGTTATCTAACACTATATTTTATGATTAATTATTAATGAATGATAGTAAATTGCTGTAAGGCAAATACTAATGACTAAACATTAATGATTAAGATTGCATAAAGCAATTCCACAATAAAAAGGAATGGAAATAGTGTACCTACTATTCGTTAATCATTAACAAGTAGTAAGTATTTTTGGCGGTTGCCAAATGTTTCCGTAGAAGTTGGAAATAAAAGAAAAATTACGGATAGCAACTTTTTGAGAAAAAGAAAACTGTGTAGGGTTTTCAATTTGAAACGGTTTAAAATCTAAGGCTATCACATTTGCACTGCAACAAGTACAAGTACAGAAAGGACTGCAATTATCGTCTTGGTCTTGCTGGTGGTCGTGATTTTGAGTAAGCTCCGTTGTTGCCTTCTTATCATTGCAATTATTATGCACATCGCTACAAGGCACTACCGAAAGCACCAAAATGTAGAGAGCCATAAAATATGCAAATATTTTCATTGGTGCAAAGGTAATATAATTATTTTATCAAAAAAAACTCTTTTAAAATGTATAAATTAAATAACATATTTCTTGGGGTGGTGGGTGGGCATGGGTGTGTTGGGGTAAAATTAAATGTGGTGCAAAAGCGTTGGCTTTGTGTGTTGGCTTGCACCTCTTTTAATTTTACGAAGCGTTGATTTTTCTGTCGATTTTTGTCGGACTGTCTATGTTCGTAGGGTGTCTCTTGGCATTGGGTATAACGTTCAGGTACTTGCGACGTGCCGCCACTTGCACTAAAGCCAAAAGTAAGAAATATTTTTTTCACCGAAAGCCAAAAATGAAAATTTCTGATTTTAAGCGGCATGTCCGTAAGTACATTGTTATTGACAGTGCCATTCAAACAAAATAGTTCATGCAAGTTTTGTGAGCAGATCCTGTTTTTCAATCCAGTTTTGTAGGTTTGGTGAGCAGATCCTGTTTTGCAATCCAGTTTTGCAAGTTTGTTGAGCAGATCCTGTTTTGCAATCCAGTTTTGCAAGTTTGTCGAACAGATCCTGTATAGCTATTTTGTTTTGTAAGTTTGGTAAGCAGATCCTGTTTGCAATCCAGTTCTACAAGTTTGTTTAAAAGATTCTGTTTTGCAAACTTGCTCAGAATGTTTCACCGCTAATTCTGTTTCGCAATGTTGTGAACAATAGATGTTCTAATTTTGAATCTGTTTTAGTATGATAATAAAGACTTCTAAATTCAAATTCCCTGACATTGTCAATAACGTTCAAGTACTTGCGACGTGCCGCCACTTGTACTAAAGCCAAAAGTAAGGAATATTATTTTTATTAAAATCCAAAAGTGAAAATTACAGTTATTTGGCGGCATGATCGCAAGTACAATGTTAGTGGATGGCTTTTATTACACCAATTGTTTTTTCAGTGCAGTTTGAACAAATTGATTTAGGCTTATTCCCTCTTTGGTTGCTTTAATGTATGCTAACTCATGAAGTTTGGGATCGATTCTTACATTAAAAGATCCTTTAAATGATTTATTGACATTCTTCCCAGTTTCTTCACACAAGGTTTTATAGTCCAATACAGCTTCCTTAAATGATTTTTTTAGTTCTTTCACTGATGATCCTTCGAAAGTCACTAAATCATTAATTCCTTCAAGCTTTCCGAAAAAAGTTTCATCAACTGAAGAAAAGTGTACAGATCCAATAACATCCTCAAATACTAATCTATCAATCATAATAATTTATTTTGATCTAAATGTGAGAATATAAGTTTGATTTGATAATCTTTTAGTTCATTTCTTGGGTGCGGCTTATGCAATCTAATTAATAATTTTTTGCTATCATTATAAAATGCTACACGAGATCCACTGGTTTTCCCTGTTTTAATTTCTTTATAGCCTAGTTTTGAAAGTACATAGATCAGTTCGGCATAAGTTATTGTCCCTGAACCGTTTATTATCCGATCAAGTATTTTCTGTAATTTACTCACTTAGCAAATATACATCATTTTAACAAATGCAACTGAAATTTAGTTCCATTTTTAGCTATCCACTAACGTCCAGGTATAAGCGATGCGAGGCGTTAGCCGAAGTATCGCTTATACTTTGTTATGCCTCGTTAATTTTTTTTATGCAAACATTAATTTGCCTTTAGGTTCTGGAATTTGTTTTCCAATTAGCTTAGCAGTTTCAATCCATTCTTCGATGATTATTTGAATGTTTGCTAGAGCTTCTTCATAATTCTTTCCGTCAGATTTGCAGCCTGCTAACTCTGGAACTTCCGCAATAAAATTATTATCAGTTTCACTCCAATAAATTATAACTTCGTATTTAAATTTCATCGTCTTTAATTATATCAAATTTGTAAGATATTAATATTTCTCGAATTTGCTTAACTTGATATGGCTTAGCCTTTCCATTATTATCTTGAATGTTTATTATTTCCTTTACATCTTCCTTGTAGAAGATGTGATGACTTCCCTTAATCCTTTGACTAAATCCCACCCTTAAAAGCAGATTGCATAATTCAATAAACTGTATGTTCTGATCGGATTGCCCAGTCAATATCTTTATTATCAGCTTATCCATCCGACCCATTGTGCAAAAATAGACTTTTTTATTATAAGTTTATGTGTTGTTTAATGAGGCATAACGGGCAGAGATTGATGCAGGCAGAGCATTTTAGAGGCCGACCAAAAACAAAGACCTAAAACCAAATTTACGACTTTTTTTTGAGTGAAAAATGATTTGCTCTGCTTGAATCAATCTCATGTTATCACCAGCAACTTTCATTTACAATTTACATTAATATATTCTTTATAGGTCTTGTTCCGCTTCTTAAAAATAATGATATGACAAGGATTATCCATTAGCCCGCCACCAATGGATGATAGCCCAACCATGAAAAATCTATTACGTCTTATTGGAATTGGTTTTGAAATATAAATTATATATGGAAAGGCATGTTTTAAGGAATCATATTCACCTTGAGTAATCTTATGTTCTGAATATTTGTATTCTATTTTTGTACTGAGTTGTGTTATAGAATCTAGTATTGTACATCCTCCTTCTGTATTAATTATGGTAGATAAGGTATCTGGTTCAATATTCCAGACAAATGGCTCTAACAATTCAAGTGAAATTCGTCTCTTTTCCTTTTGAGTAAGTTTAAATCTATTATTCTGATTAGCAGTACTATAAATATATTTTAATTTTAATTGAGCGTTTAATTGCTGGTAAATTAAACTAATTGGTTTTATTGTATCTTTTAGGAAATATCTTCCTGTTGTAAAATATTTTTTAATGGCCTCATTTACAAAGTTATTTATGCTATTTTGGGCATTAGACTTTACAATAACTAAGAATAAACAAAGGAACAAAATTTTAAATCTCATTTTTCTGTTGTTGGTGATAACGGTTCGCACTGGCGATGGACGACCGTTAGGGAGTCTATCGCTAGTGCAGTGTTATGCCATGTTTTATTTCATGGTTTTTACATTATTTTTTTCGATTATCAATTTTATAAATTAAACTACTTAATAACAATTTAGAATCGAGGCTAATACTATTGAATTTTTTCTCAAAAATAATCCCAAAACGCCGGATCTTGTTGATCCATATCACGATTGCTGTCAAAATAGGGGTTGTCTCTAGCACTAGGGTAATCGAGGTCACATGACTCATTTTCATTGGATGGATCGTATTCATCTTCAAAATTACTATTTGATTTATTATTACTATTCGGCATAACAATATTGTACTCGATACCTTGAATTATTATATCTTTTGAATCCTCAGGTTTAAGTTCATATTTCTCATACACTGGTTGATAGTTTAAGTGTCCTAAATATATAATTCCTGGAAATTTGAATTTACTTGCAACTCTAAATCCTGATTTCCTTTCCAATGTCTGCTCTAAAGCTAATGTCTCTCCGAAATAAACCATTCCAATTTCTAATTCATCAATTATTTCTTTATCGGCATTAAATAATTCCGAAATGCAAATTATTTTATTATTATTGTCATTGATTTTGAATTGAACTATTTTGACGAAATATCCAAATTGGCCTTTGCAAGCGGTAAGTAAGAATGGTTTTCTTAAATTGTATTGTTCTTGAATTTGCTGAATAATTTCTTCCCTTTTTAATCTCAATAATTTCTCAAGACCTTCTTTGCTCAAATCTTTAACTTTCATACTTATTTATTTTCTCAATTAATTCAAAATGTTTGGCTCGTTGGGATTTCAACTTATTCTTAGTCCTTTCGCCTGTCTAAGTGTTGGAGAGCTCACTCTAATTTATTTCAAGGTACTTCAATTTTTGAGAAACTTCTATCAATTCGCTAAAATAGATCTACTAATTTGACAGTCTTCACATTTCAAATTTTCTCTATTGTACAGTATTATATTAACAATTATTTATGGACAATTTTTAAAAATTTGAATTGCAATCAAAATAACATTAAATACGGTGGCAATTGCCATAATCCAAGATATAATATTAAGTTGATAAGCAGTACGCAATTGTTGCTTAGAGATTAATGTTTGTAATTTTAATTCAGCATCTCTACGTGCATCAGGATCTCCAAATCCATTACCTTCCTTAAAAAGTTGTTCAATTTGTTCAATTTCATGTTTTAATTTCATATATATTTTTGTTGATTATTAAATATTTTAACTCATGTAATTTATTTAGATTTGAATTATCGTTTCTCAACTTCAAATGTGGCATAACGTCAAGCACTGGCGATGGACGACCGTTAGGGAGTCTATCCGCTAGTGCATTGTTATGTGAGGTTTCATTCAAAGTCAAGTTTTGTAAGTTGCGATTGTCTAATTATAGAATGTAGAGTTCCGATTTTTATTTCTTTATGCATAGGTACTGGAACTGTAATTGTTGAATTCTCTATTACTTTCTGCATAACTACGTGGCTTCCTTTTTGTCTTACTTGAACAAATCCATTCCTTGTAAGTATCATACAAACATCTTTACCAGAAAGTGGTTTCATGGTAGTTTAAACGTGTATTGTTACTCTTGTAATTTGTAGGTCGTTTTGTAATCGTTTTGAAATTTCGCTTTCTGATGCAGATTCATAGAATAGTTCAATAGCTTCTACAAGGTTTAATTTTGCTTCATCTTGTGTTTCCCCTTGACTAGCAATATCAAGTTCAGGGCACAATGATATATACATATTATCCTCTTTCTCTATAACTGCTGTAAGTTCAATCCTTCTATTCATTGTACAAATATAATGCTTTTTTTAATCTCACATAACGATTAGCACTAGCGATGGACGACCGGTAGGGAGTCTATCCGCTAGTGCATTGTTATGCAGCGTATTTTTCAATTTACAGTTAACATTATTGAATTCAATTTCATGCTTACATCTTTAATG
>JABFRV010000174.1 GCA_013140975.1 Saprospiraceae bacterium | reverse complement strand
GTTCAATATGCTCCTGAATTCTTAATTTTACATATTAAATATAAAAATGAAGCTAAAAATCCTGTCAACAAGATGGAAAAATATTATTGCTATCTTACAAAATGAACATCATGATGATGTTGGAATTGAAAAGGTACTAAGGTTGTTCCTTGCCGCAAGTCATTTTTTATTCCCGGGGGTTTATTTTAAGCAATTATATGCACTTAAAGGAGATCGGAATCTGGAAATATTCACTGATACTTTCGTTGTTTTTAAGCTTTTGTTACCTGCTTTTGTCCTATATAACGGATGGCATAGTTATGATTGGGTTGTACTTTTGGTTATATGGCTGATGATAGAAACTTTGTTATATGTGCCGACTTTAATTTTTGCTTCTGATCTTTTTAACCCACCAAGGTCTTACCGAAGATCCATGTTGTTATTGCTAATCAATTATTTTGAAATTGTTTTAGATTTTGCAGTTATCTATGCTTGTTGCAATGATTTTAACCATCCCTTTACTCATTGGTTTGATAGTATTTACTTTAGCTTTAGCACTTCAGCATCTTTAGGATTAGGTGACTATTATCCGAATTCCACATTAAGCAAATTCGTTGTTAGTTTTCAATCCGTTACTTTTTTCATTTATGTTGTACTCTTTATTAATATATTCACTAACAAAGTTGAACATAAAGGTTATTTTAGCAAATAACTATATGGGACAAATATCACAATTAAAATTACTAAAATTTTAATTCAGTGATATTACGAACCTATTATATCTTAGATTCTATCCTAGAAAGCACTGGCTTTCTATTTTTGGCTCAATAGATAAAATAATTCACGAATTGCAATACATCTTTAGAAATACACTAAGGACATACTTCTTATCATTTATTCTGAATCCTCTCCTTAAGTTTTAATATAGATCGCTTTAAGGTTTTAAAAGCTTTCAGAAAAGCTTCTTCAAATTTTTTTCCTGTGGATTTTACTATGATTGGAACTCCCGATACTCTAATGTTCAGTTCTACTAATTTTTCCTGTACCTCACCTACAGGTTCTAGTCTTAGAATTACTTCAGCCTGCCCAGCTTTCAAAGAGCTCAAATAATGATCAAGCTCGTTCATTTTATTCTCAATTAATTGAATCAAGCGAACATCTGCGTCAAAGTGAATAGATTGAATTCTTGCTATCATACGAGTAATTTAATAGGTTAAAAAATGTTTTATCTTATTGCTTTTGGATGTGCCTTATTATAGGCATCTTTAAGTTTCTGAATTGAATTATGTGTATAAACTTGTGTTGCACTGAGTGAACTGTGACCTAATAGATCCTGAATCGCTTTAATTTCAGCTCCATTATCTGCCATATGGGTGGCAAAACTATGTCTTAGAACGTGAGGGCTTTTCTTTTCTGAATGGGTTGAAAATCTTAATTCTTGTTGAACCATATTGTAAAGCAACTTGGGATATGGCTTCCTGCCCTTGGCGGTTAATATTAAATGATCTGATTGAATCAATTCAAGTTTAGATCTTATGATAATGTAACGTCGAATTTCTTGGCAAAGTTCGTTTGAAAGAGGAATTATTCTTTGTTTGGATCCTTTTCCTACCACCTTTATTGTGGATCGGCTGTAATTGATATCAGAAATTTTTATGTTTAACAGCTCAGCGCTTCTCATTCCGGTCTGATATAGAATTGAAACTGCAAAACTTCCAACAATATTCATGTACTCAGCATCTTCAGACTTATCAGAATTCTCTATCAAGCTGATCAGTTCCTCTGATTTTACAAATTTTGGCAAAGTCTTTTTATTCTTGGGGCTCACTATCTTCCGCATCGGATTATGCGAGATTTTCGAAGAAGATTTCAAAAATTTAAAATATGACTTCAGGCAGGATATCTTTCTGTTGATGCTGGTATGCTCAAGTTTTTGATTCACCAGTTCTGCAATCCAGGATCGAATATGAAAATGCGTCATAGATCCTAATGAATCAAGACCCATTTTTTGAGTACAATATGATATAAAGTCTCGGAGGTCGCCTGAATAGGACTTTAGGGTGTGTGCGGAATACTTTTTTTCTATTCCAATGTAAGCCAAAAATTCTTCTAAACCGAACTCCTTCATGAGGAGCTAAGATAGTAAGAATTTAGAACATATTATAAAAAATTATAATTCGTTCTTAATTGTAAATATATCGCGAAATTTCGCCTTTAGGATCTCAGAACGTCTTTCAACAGAAGGTTTTACGAAGTGCTTACGTCTTCTAAGTTCCTTTAAAGTCTTCGTTGATTCAAATTTCTTTTTGAACTTTTTTAAAGCTCTATCGATTGATTCTGAATCTCTTACGTCAATTATTAGCATAATACTCTATAAAAATGAAGCGCAAAGATACAACAAGTCATATTTCTGAGCAAATCTGTCGCAGAATATATTAAAGCAACTTTCCCCTATACATCTGAATGGTATTTTGAAGACCATAATACAGGGAATCACAGACTATTGCGTGTCCAATCGACACCTCAAGAAGCTTAACAACCTCTTCCTTGTAGAATCTCAGATTACGAAGATTCAGATCGTGACCGGCATTTAATCCCAAGCCAAGCTCATCTGCTATTTCAGAAGATTGAATATGTAACTCAATAGCTTTAACAGAATCTATTTCAAACTCTCTTGAGAATATACCGGTATATAATTCAATACGATCTGCTCCGGTATCAACAGCATACCTTATTAATTCGGGTTCGGGGTTCATAAACAAAGAAACTCTGATTCTTTGTTTTTTAAATCGACTCACAACCTCCTTAAGAAAGACTGCTTGATTTCTTGTATCCCAACCTGAGTCAGATGTTAGCACGTTCGGTGGATCAGGAACAAGACTTACTTGTGCTGGTTGGTTATCAAGAACCAATTGAATAAAATCTTCGCTTGGATAACCCTCAATATTTAATTCGACATCGATTGCTGCTTTTAGAAGCGGAATATCCGATTTCTTTATATGTCTCTCATCGGGTCTTGGGTGAACAGTAATTCCTTCAGCTCCAAAACGAATACAATCCAATGCAACTTCTACGAGATCAGGAAGGCTGGTTCCACGTGAATTGCGCAGCAAGGCAATTTTATTTATATTTACACTTAGTTTAGTCAAGCATATGAATTTCCAAAGCAAAGATGCACTGAATAATTTACTTCTTTTAATACTATATGTTTTCTTAGGTTTATTTTTCTTTTTTTTAACGATTATGCTCGCGCTTCTATTTAGCGGTGATGTTGAATCAATAAAAGCAGGGAACTTTAATCTTTCTGAAAAATTCTCCGGCAACACCCTACTCACGATACAATTACTAAGCCATATTTTTGGATTGATTCTTCCTGCGTTTTTAATCAGCAGATCAAGGAATAGTGTAAAAAACTTTTTAGGTACTTTGCATTTTTCGGGATCATCATTTATGTTCTCGGTTGCCTTACTTCTACTTTCATTACCGCTAATAAATTTATTAACCTATATCAATTTACAAATTCCTCTTCCAGATTTTTTAAGTGGAAAGGAAAAGCAGATGGAAGAAATAATTAAGCAATTCTTGCAAATGAATTCTTTCTTAGACCTCCTTATTCGGATTATAATTATAGCGATTATTCCGGCAATTGGTGAAGAATGGATTTTCAGAGGCGTTATTCAAAATCAATTGATACGAGTATTCAACAATAAATGGATGGGTCTAATTGTAGCATCTATTGTATTCTCCGGAATCCATATGCAGTTTCAGGGTTTTCTGCCCAGAATGGCATTGGGCTTGATATTAGGCTATACCTACATCAAGAGCAACAGTCTTGTTCAACCAATCTTCTTGCATTTTCTTTTTAATGGAATGCAAGTTATAATGGTTTATGTTTTGGGCGTAGATGCGATAGATAATCAGCTACAAGGAAAAATGGAGTGGCAGAGCATAAGTATTCTTTCTATATTAAGCATACCATTGTTGTATCTACTTTTAACTAAATATAACAAACAAACAGCTAAAGTTACTTAAGAATAATAACTTATTATAAATCTATATCTAATCTAAGTATGATTCTTTCCCTAATTATCAATACAATTAAAACTAAATAATCTAGTCTTCAACAATTCAGCTGTATAATTTTTTAGTCAATTCATTCCCTGAATTTAAATATCTTTGCCCTTTCAAGCAAAGGAATGTACAAGCGCATTATAACAGGACTAATTTTAGGCTTTGTCATGATTTCTGCCTTATTGGTAAATGAAATCAGCGCTGTAATGTTACTTTCCACAATCGCAATCTTTTCTAGTTTTGAATGGAGAAAGTGTTTTTTGGTTCCTAAGAAAAGACGAAATATCTTTCTGATTGTTTCAATCATTTTGCTTTTCAGTGGCCTCATTCTGGCCTTTCAATTAGAAGCATCAACTCTGCGACGCATTGGAAATGTCCTTTGCATAATTAGCATTATACAGATACTCCTATATTTATTTAGTCTAATAAAAACGTTTCCGCCAGATTGGTTTGCTAAAATCGGCCCTGGCATTTTATACATTATACTTCCAACGATCGCAGCGATTTACTTTTTGCTTGAAAATTTTGAATTGCACAGATACCTGCTTTTAAGTTTTATTATAATTAATTGGAGCAACGATACCATGGCTTATTTCGGAGGCAAATTATATGGTCGAAATCCTCTTGCTCCTACAATTTCTCCTAAAAAGACAATTGAGGGATCAATTACAGGATTAATTTTCGGAATTGTATCGTTTTATTTATGTAATTTATTTTTTAATTTTGAATTAAACAATGTTGCAATCACTATTATTGCTATTGCTATAGTTATTGCAGGCGCTCTCGGTGACCTTTTTGAAAGCAGCTTAAAAAGACTTGTTCAAATTAAAGATTCCGGCAAACTATTACCCGGACATGGTGGCTTTTTAGATCGGTTTGATAGTTTTTATTTTGTATTACCAGTTGGCATTTTATTATATTATACATTTATTCATAGATCATGATAAGAATTCATAAAGAAGGAAATTTTTGGGTAACATTCGTTTGCGTATCCTATATTATTATTATTGGCGTATTAAGTTATTTCAAATTCTTTTTAATTTGGCCAATTGCAATACTATTGGGAATCTTTGTATATCTAATCATTAATTTCTTTCGAAACCCGGACAGGAAAATTTCAAAATTTGATGACAGCCTGATATACTGCCCTGCAGACGGTAAAGTTGTTGTCATTGAAAAAACAATTGAAACAGAATACTTCAAAGATGAAAGAATTCAGGTTTCAGTATTTATGAACCCGCTAAATGTTCATGTGAATCGTTATCCCTGGTCCGGAACTGTATCTTTCTCCAAATATCATGCTGGCAAATTCTTAGTTGCCTGGCATCCCAAATCTTCTACAGAAAACGAAAGAACAACTGTAGTAATCAAAAGAAATGATGGTACAGAAATTCTTATGCGTCAAATTGCAGGAGCACTAGCAAAAAGAATCATTTGCTATTCCAAAGAAGGCGACAAAGCAACTCAGGGAGATGATATGGGCTTTATAAAATTTGGCTCAAGAGTTGATCTTTATTTACCACTCAATGCAAAAATCAATGTTACTATTGATCAGATTGTAAAAGGAAATATTGATGTAATAGCTACTGTATAAATACAATAATTTTAAAAGCTCTAATGCTCTGAAGCTATAGAGCTCTAATATAAAATTGCTTTATAACGAGATTTAAATTCTCTGTGTGAATTCAAAAACTAGTGCTTCAGAGCTCTAAAGCACAAGTGCTACAATATATAATCGCATTATTACAAGATTAAAATTCATTGTGTGAATTCAAAAATTAGAGCTTCAGAGCTCTATAGCATTAGAGCTTTAATTCCGTCCGCCTCCTCCAGAATTATTCTCATCTTGCTTCAAATCATCATTCTGAAATCCCTTCTTTTTCTTTTTTGAATTTTGTTGACCAAAATCCATTTGTCCGAAACGATATTCAAATCCGGCACGAATTCCTCTGGCTTCAAATTTGCTTCTACTGTTAAATCCAAATTCGCTGGAACTGAATTCTGAATTAATAGGCATCCAGGTTTCAAATGGATTGTCAATTCCGAAACTAAATGCTCCTTTTTGCTTCCAGATTTCTTTACGAGCTCCTAAGGAATAAACATACCATGTCCCTTGTTTTCCTTGTGTTGTCAATTTGGGAGAATTATACAAAGTAAAAAGTGTAACACTCCACGTTTTACTAAGATAATACAATCCAAAACCATTGATTGTAAAGTTAAATCCATCATTCTTCACATCTTTAAATCTTTCACTATTGATCTTTTGATAGAATAAGTTAATGGATGAATTAACGATAATTTTTCCCAATTTAAAAATTCCACCATTAATACTTGCACCACTGGAATAAGATGTAGAAAGATTATTGTAAGTAGAATTGGTTATACCATTTGAATCAACAAAGCGATAATTATCGATTAAATCTGAAGTTATTTTATGATAAAGTGCAAGATTAATGTTATTCATATTCTTTGAGTATCCTCCCTGCACTTCGAAACTTTCAGTTAATTCCGGCGATAAGTTGGGATTACCATAAGAGATATTTGTAGGATCATTAAAATTGATATACGGATTAAGGTAATTCATACTTGGTCGTTGAATTCTTCTGCTATAAGATCCTTTAACATTCCAATTCTTTGGAGAAATATAAGATATCAATGCGGAAGGCACCCATGTTGGATAATCATTTTTAAAACTAGTCTCGTTCTGAATATTCGCATTGATGAATGTTTCTTCAAACCTCAAACCTACCCTACCTGTAATTTTTTTATAAATAGGAAACGTGATCTGCCCATAACCAGCGAACACATTCTGATCATAATTTAAATAATTATTGCGTCGATTATCTCTTAGATATAATCCTGAATTAATAGACAAGGTATCATAATATATATCTGAAGTTACATTTCTAAAAATGCCTTTAGCTCCTACTTCAACAGTAATTAATTTGTTGACTGGATGAAGATAGTCTGTAGCAATTGTTAGTTCTTTATTATAACTGGAGTTAGGTCCCTTCTCAGCATAATTCAAAGTACCTAAAGAATCAAACTGGTTTACATCGTACTTCGTCCTTCCATTATTTATGGAATACTGTGCGGATGCAGAATACTCTCGATCAGAATCTTTACCATAAGTTCTTTTATATTCTGCATTAATATCTGTCCCTAAAGTTCTGTTTAGAATATCTCCCTCTCTTCTAAAATCAAACAATACTGGTGCTTCATTAATTCCTACAGCAGTTGTCGTTCTATTTGTATTAGAAAAAATATTAACAGGTGTTCGCAATCCAAAATTTAAGTTATGCTTATCCGTGATATCATAATCTACACTTGCCTGCGCATACAAGCCGCCACCAATATTATGAGCTGTTGCACTTTGATCTAAATTAATGGTTTCGGAATTTAATTTATTGAACCTATCGATAGTTGTTCTGCTGTATCCGCGCCACATATATCCACCAATATTAGCTGTATAACCAATATTTCCCTGACGTATTGAAAAATTCGTTCCGACATATGATGATCTGGTACCTGCACTTACATTATAAGCTCCGGATTTCCCTTTTATTTTTTTTGTTTTTGTAACAATATTAATAATTCCGGCAGTTCCTTCTGCATCATACTTTGCGCCCGGTTGTGTAATAACTTCTACTTTCTGAATAACATCTGCGGGAATCATCTTTATCGCGTCTTTTACAGAATTTGCCATAAGACTAGACGGCTTCCCATTTATCAGAACTGTAATATTACTACTCCCACGAAGAGAAACATTTCCTTCAAGATCTACAGTCAACATAGGAGTTCTTCGTAGCACGTCTTCTGCTGTTCCACCACGTGATGTAACATCCCGATCTGCGTTATAAACCATTCTGTCAATTTTATTCTCAATAATTTCTTTTTGCCCGGTTACTGTAACTGCTTCGAGCAACTTTGTATCTTGAGAAAGTAAAATCGTTCCCAGTTTATGTTCCTGAATGTCTTTATTAATCTTATATGGCCCTACAATTTTTGTCTTATAACCCAGGAAACTTATTACGATTTCATATTTGGCATTTTTTAGTTCTTTAAACTTAAATCCCCCGACATCATCGGTTAAGACTCCATCCATTTCCTTATGCTCCAAAGCTTCTCTTAGAACTACACTTGCAAAAGAAATAACTTCCCCGCTTAAAGAATCTACAACTAATCCGTCTATTTTTCCAGTTCCAACAATTGGCTTAGCAGGAAATCCTGCTGCCTGAGAATTGACAGCGTTTATTGAAATAAGTAATATTATAAAAAAAAAGAAAATTTTGGTAAAAAGCTTCATTATAAATTTTTGATTTACAACACGAAGATGAATTAATTCATTCAAATGTGAACTATTTATTCGATCAACACAAATTATTACCTGACGAATTACTATTTCTTAGGGAACGGAGGAGGTGAAGGCTCCTTGTATGACTTATTTCCCATCTGCGATAGAATAACTTCGATCGCTTTTGTTAATTGTTGATCTTCACCTGCAAATTCTTTAGCAGGATCATTATCAACAACTATATCCGGATCAACTCCGTAACCTTCAATCTCCCATTGCTTTCCATCGACATCATATCTTGCAAATTCAGGTCTATTAAGAAATCCGCCATCAACAATTGGCAGACTACCTCTAATCCCTACTACTCCTCCCCAACTTCTTTTTCCTATGATTGTACCCAACTTGTGCTTACGGAAACGATAAGCAAAAATATCTCCATCACTGGCTGAATATTCATCAATCAAAGCAACCTTAGGACCTATAATCTGCTCCATTGGCTCGAACCTTGGTGAACTGTTTCTCATCTTCGTTACCTGGACTGCTTCTCTTCGTAATCTTTCGATGATGTGCGGAGAAACATTTCCACCTCCATTGCCTCTATCGTCAATAATAACAGCTTCCTTATGCAATTGAGAATAAAAATACTTAACAAATTCATTTAATCCATCCGAACCCATATTCGGAATATGAATATATCCTACTCTACCATTCGTTGCTTTATTTACTTTGTCAATATTACTCTGAACCCAATTTAGATACGTTAATTTTTGTTCATCTGAAATAGGAACTACAACAACCTCGCGACTATCAGAACCAGAACTGGAAGAACTTAAACCTAAAGCAACCTGCTTATCAACTGTTCCAACCAATAACGAATAAATATTCTTTACATCTTTTGTACTAACGCCGTTTACCGAAATAATAAAATCTCCTTCCTTGGCATTTATTGTTATCTCTGTGAGTGGAGATCTCACTCCCTTTTCCCAATTCTGCCCTTTATATATTTTATTGATTTTAAAGTAACCGGAAGAATGTTTTTCCAATTTCGCTCCTAACAATCCTGTTTGAATTCGATCTGCTTTAACGAAATCTCCACCACCTACATAAGCGTGACCACAATTTAGTTCGCCGATTAATTCTCCAATTATATAAGAAAGATCCTGTCTATTGTTGACATAAGGAAGTAATTCAGCGTAATTTTTTCCGAGTTTATCCCAATTCACCCCATGCATTCCCGGATCATAGAAAAAATCACGCATCTGCCTCCAACACTCATGATAGATTTGACTCCATTCTTCTTTGCGATTGACAAGCTTTTTCATGTCATTCAAATTGAGTGCTGTTTCAAGATTCGCTTTTGAAGATGGCAGATCTATAATATAATATGATCCTTTGGAAGTACACATCATTTTTTTATTGTCTGCAGAGATTTCATAAGAACCAATTTTATCACTGATCTCATTTTCTTTCTGCGATTTAAGATCGTACATAAAGAGCTTAGATGACTGCCCAAGAGATGATTTAAAATAATAAATCTTATCTTCTACTGATCCAATCGAATAATAATTTCCAGCGCCTGTCGGAACATCAGCAATTCTTTCTACAATATTGTTAAAATCTATACTTGTAGCAGGTTTGTTTTTATTTTCTTCCTTCTTTGTTTCTGTTGAGGCAGGTTTAATAATAATTGCAGCCTCATCTGATTTTGGAGCAAAAGGATTCTTCTCATCAGGCCTTAATGTAATTAAATATATTTTTGAAAGATCAAAATATGCATGATTCCACTCTACATTATTATAGGTAGGATTAAAAGTACGATCAGATACAAAGTATAAATACTTTCCATTAGAACTAAAACACGGAGAATAGGAATCAAACCATTCTTCAGTTACAGAATAAATTTTCTTATCGTCTAATGAGTATATTGATATGACTGCATTTTGCTTGTGATTCCGATTCGTAAATGCGAGATATTTACTGTCAGGAGACCACACTTCATCTGTAATTTCAGAAACTTCACTATAAATAACTTTTACTTCATTCTTACTCTCTACATCAACATAATACAAAGTCTGATTTCTATTGCTATACGCTATTTTTTTGGAATCCGGTGACCAGCTCAAACCATATTTATAATTGTTTGATCCACGAGTTAACTGAACAGGTGAAGATTTTCCATCTGCTGCAATCATATATACTTCATCTTCTCCGGTCGCGTCTGAAATATAGGCAATATTTTTTCCATCAGGAGACCATGATACGTTTCTTTCATGCGCTGAAGATGTATTTGTCAAATTACGCGTCGGTCCATTTAATACCGGAACAGAAAATATATCCCCCCGACCTGTAAAACATGCTCGATTACCATCAGGAGATACAGAATAATAATATGTGTTATCTTTAACAGAAACGACTTTATCTCTTCCAATGGAATAATCTTCAAGTATCTGAATATTTAGTTTAACGATTTTATCATCCGCTAAATTTAGTTTATAAATATATCCTCCGTTTTCAAATACTATTACCTGATCTCCCAATGAAGGAAACTTACAATCAAAATCCTTAAAGTCAGTTACTTTTTTGGTTTGTTTTGAAGTCAGATCATAAGAATAGATATTCATTCTTCCTTCGCGATCTGAAGCATAATAAATTTTATTACCGGCCCACATCGGAATAATATCTTGAGCATTATTGTCAGTTATTTTGCTTGTTTGTTTTGTTCCAAAATCATAAATCCAGATTTCATCAGCCTGACCACCGCGATATCTTTTCCAGGTTCTAAACTCTCTAAATGTACGGTTGAAGGCTATCTTCTTTTTGTCTGGTGAATAAGAACAAAATCCTCCATGAGGAAATGGTAGTTGCTCTAACATTCCACCATTCTTATTTACAGTGTAAAGCTGACCTTTCCAATCATTGAAATCCAACCAACGTGATCGCAATACAATATTATCATTATCCTTCCATGTCATACAAATATTATTAGGTCCCATTCGGTCTGATAACTCATCACGACCTAATGTTGCAGTATAGCTTACTCGTGTAGGCACCCCTCCCTGGCTTGACATAAGATATATTTCAGTATTACCATCATACTGCCCGGTAAATGCAATGAATTTACCATCAGGAGAATATCGTGGAAATATTTCAACTCCTTCATGACTGGTTAATCTTCTTGCCACACCTCCCTGGTCAGAAACAGTGTATAGATTTCCGGCATAACTGAAGCAAACATTATCCTTTGTATGGGTAGGAAACCTTAGTAACCTAGCCTCCTGGGCGTTAAGGCTAATAATGAAATGAAGTAAAATAACTGTTGTAATAAAACGGGTCATTGAATAAATTTTTGCCAAATGTACGAAGTATTTCGTATATTCACAAAGCATTCTTAAATTCAAGAAAAAAATCTCCTAAAAATCTTATTTTAGGTAACTCATTAAATCGGCTAGTTGAACCGACACCCATGAAGTCGAACTAATTCTTGGCAACCATTATAACAACTATACTTTTCCTTCTATACACTTAAAGAACCCATTTTCAATTCTACATTAAAGAATATTTTATTCTCCGGAATTAAAAATAGAGTACCCAAATCCAAAGGACACCCAGGGTTTACTATTATAAATATAAGAATCAGAATACTCATTATTACTATTCAATAAATCTATTCCTGAAAATATTCCAAATTGAAAAGCCTTATGCTCTATCATAATTCCTAGCGACAATGTAAATGCTATTACTTCTTGAGGCTCATCAATATCATCATTTGTATTATAATCGTCTAAAGTTATTCCCGTCACACCAAAACTTGATAAAAAATTATAACTTACAGTACTTTCTGATCCGGGTGAAAATTTAACACCAAATGTGGGCCCAATTGAAAAATCTTTACTAAAAGTAAATGGAGTCATTCGAAGCTTAATGGGCGCGATTACATTGCCTACTGCCAGCCCCCATTTTTTAAAATCATCCTCGCTCGCTTTATAATCAAAGTCAGCTTTTTTGATCAAATAATACTTAGAATATCTTGATATTAAATTCGTCCGCTTAACATTTTTCTGCTTCTCTTGATGAACAAACTTAACTATACAATACTCTTCACTCATAGTTATAGTAATAAATCGAGATCCTGCTTCTGAAATGACAAGACCCGTATCTTGAATATTTCCCAAAATATCACATTGATACATGGGACATTCTACAACAAATTTATAATGAATGCATTGTTCAACTTTTTTATCCTGTGCGGAAATCGAACTAACAATTAAGCTAAATATAAAGTATCTTGACATAAGAATGGCTTATCCATGAAATGGATTAATAGATACCCCCTTCCCTACTACTTCAGGAATAACGTCTATGTCTAAGCGAAATTGTAATTATATTCTCTTTCATTAAAACTTTAACATTTGATATTCTCCTGCATTACATATGCCTGAGATAAGTTTAAGAATTAATCTACTAACTGAACAGAGTTTTTTACATTTGTGAAATAAAAAAAGAACACATGGAACCTCGACTGCCTCTTCCTCCATTTACTATTGAAACGGCTTTAGCAAAAATTCAAATGGCTGAAAATGCCTGGAACAGCAAAGACCCTGAAAGAGTATCTCTCGCTTATACTTTAGATACTGAATGGAGAAACAGGGATGAATTCATAAATGGCAGATCTGAAGTTATAGAATTTCTAAAAAGAAAATGGGCCAAAGAAATTGATTATAAACTTAAGAAAGAGCTTTGGACATATAATGATAATAGAATAGCGGTTCGTTTCGAATATGAATGGCATGATGAATCAGGCCAATGGTATCGCTCCTACGGAAATGAAAACTGGGAGTTCGATGAACTCGGATACATGAAAAAAAGATATGCGAGCATTAATGATCTGAAGATCCTTGAATCTGAAAGAAAACTTCTTTAATACTTTAAAATACTTGATCCCACATGAATGCGAAATCAATCGCTTAGCTAAAAAGTATTGAAATAATGTTTAATTGATTACAATTTTTTTAGAAACTTTCTGTCCAGATTTATACTCTATATTAAGAATATGAACACCACTTTGAAGCATCAGACTTAAAGGATCTAAAGAATTTGCTGCCGAAAAATTATGCAATTCTCTTCCGTTCAAATTAAAAACTCTTACACTTACATAAGGCTTAAGAGGCGTAAAGAACAATTCCCCTTTTCCAATTTGCAATTCATACAATTGATCTTCCGGTAAATTACTAACAGAAGTATTAATTTTCAAAACCACTTTGCGAGAACTAAGGAAAGTATTATCACCTGTCTCACGATCATCATTATTCGTAGCGTTTGTTATAAAATAAAATGTAATGCTATCTCCGGAAGTTAAAGCATCGGGCGCTGTCCAATCAAAATCCCAGGAAACAGATCCCTGACTAAGAAGAACTGCTCTTGATTGACGCACATACTGACGACCACTCTGCGAAGCAACATTTGTTGTACTATTAGAGATACTAAAATTACCTGCTTTCATATTGCTTCCATCGAGCGAAGTCGCTTCAAATCCTCCAAGTAAGGCATTAGAAGTTTGCTTTATATTTAAATTATACTTTGTACCTGAAACCACCGTATCCGGTAAGCCAGTTAAGGACACAGTACCAACAAATGTCCCACCTCTGTGACAATCAGTAGCCGAACATGTCCTCTCTCCGGGAGCCCTGGTTCTTCCCATCGGAGGATTACGCGGATCATCCAATAATGCACTGAGACAAAGCACTGAAAACATGATACCGACTATTAATAAGTTTAATTTACTCATTCTACTATTTTTTTTACAAAGATAAGTG